>NC_013522.1:1540395-1848474 GCF_000024905.1 Thermanaerovibrio acidaminovorans DSM 6589 | reverse complement strand
TCCACAGGAGTTTTCCACATATCCACATGATGTGGTTGTATTTGTGGATTTCCTCCCGGCTTGCAATCGGTGGATTCGTGTGGATCATGTGGATTTAGACAATTTGACGTTGATGGACCAACCTTGATCCGGTGGACAGGAGGCGATTGTGGAAAGTTATCCACCTTGGTGGATAACTTTGGTGGACAAAACGCCCCACCCCCATGGGATATAATCCGGTAGAGGTTTCAACGGGAGCTTAGAGCGTAAGGAAGGGGGAGGCTCGATGAGTGGGCTTCTGCACATAATAAGCCACACGGACCTGGACGGGATAACCGCCGCGGCGGTGGCGTGGCACGCCAACAGGACCAGCCGGTGGCCAATAAAGGTCACCCTCTGCGGCTACGGGGACGTGGACTCCCTGGTCTCCTACGGGATCGACAAGGGGGAGGACCTGATGGTGCTGGACCTCTCGTGCCAGAGGCAGGACACGGTGGACAAGCTGGACAGGGACAGCGAGGGGGTACAGCTGGAGAGGCCCATCTTCTTCGACCACCACGCCAGCACCAAGGAGAAGTACGGGAACAGGACCTGGATAAGGGTGGATACCTCCATGTGCGCCGCCAAGGTCTACTACCGGTACCTGAAGGAGACCGGTCAGGACGGGCCGGTATCTCACATGGAGGAGCTGGTGGAGATCGCCAACGACCGGGACCTTTGGCTGGGCCAGCGGGAGGAGTCCAGGCTATGGCAGGCGCTAATCACCATCATGTCCCCCCACGGGGCCCTGATGCGGCTCTCCTCCAACCCATCCCACGTGATGGACCGGATGGAGCTGGACGCCGCCCGGGACTTCATCGCCCGGCAGGACGAGCGGTTCAGGATGGCCCTGGAGTCGCTGGACCGGAGGGGGGACCTGGCCCTGCTGGACGATGGGATCCTTGAGTTCGGGGACGTGTCCGACTTCTGCGGGCTGGTGCTGGACCGGATGGACAACCCGCCGGAGGTGGTGGCGGTGCTGGCCAGGCGCTACGCCGGGGACTGGGCGGTGTCGCTCCGGAGCCGCTCCGGCCTGTCGGGCCGGATAGTGTCGCTCCTCAAGGACGGGCGCCGGATCCGGGGGGGCGGGCACGACGACGCGGCGGCGGTCTACTTCCCCGCCAACTTCACCCGGGAGCAGATCTTCTCCTCCATCTCCACCGCCATGATGAGCCACCGGGAGAGCTCCCAGGAGGTGGGGTTCACCCTGGGGGACCTGTTCAGGGGGAAGTTGGGCTGATGGGCCGAATCGCGGTGCTCTACTCCAGCGTGGGCACCGGGCACAAGACCGCCGCCCTGGCCCTCTCCCGGTGGATCCAGCTGGAGAGCCCTCAATGGGAGGTCCAGTGCCTGGACGTGCTGTCCTTCGGATCCCCCTTCGTGAAGGCCTTCATCGCCAACTCCTACCTGGAGATGGTGAAGCGGGCCCCAAGGCTCTGGGGATACTTCTACAACGCCATGGACGACCCCAAGGCCCGGGACGGGGTGCTAAACTCCATAAACGAGCTGACCGCCAGGATAAACCTGCGTAGGCTAATCAAGCGCCTTAGGTCCTTCGGACCGGACGTGATTGTCTTCACCCACTTCTTCGGCGCCGGGGCGGTGGCGGAGGAGTTCCTGGGGAGCGTGCCGGTCTACTACGTTAACACCGACTTCCTGAGCCACGTGTTCCACCGGAACCCCCTATTCAGGGGCTGGTTCGTGGCAAGCCATGAGGCGGTGCTCCAGTACCGGGAGGACGGGTTGACCCAGCGGGTGTACCTGACCGGAATTCCCGTGAGCCCCTCCTTCCTCCAGCGGATCCCGGCGGACCAGGCCCGGAGGTCCCTGGGGCTCCAGGAGGACAGGACCACCGTGCTGGTAATGAGCGGCGGGATAGGGGTCGGCCCCCTGGACGATGCGGTGTCCGCCCTGGCCAGGCGGGACCGCTGGCAGGTGCTGGTGGTGTGCGGAAACAACAGGAAGAGGCAACTGGAGATCCAGCGCCGGTTCGCCGATAAAAGCAACGTCAGGGTCTTCGGCTACGTGGATCCCATAAACTCCCTCTACGAGGCCTGCGACGCGGTGGTGATGAAGCCCGGGGGACTCAGCTCCTCCGAGGTCCTCTGCCTGGAGAAGCCAATGCTGATAATAGACCCGATCCCCGGACAGGAGCAGAGGAACAGCGACTACCTGCTGGAGAACGGGGCCGCCAAGGCGGTCTTCCACGTGAAGGCCACGGACCACAAGGTGGAGGAGATCCTTGAGGACCCGTCCAAGCTAAGATCCATGGTGGAGGCCTGCCGGCGGCTCAAGAGGCCCTACGCGGGCCGGGACGTGGCCAGGATATTGACCCGGGGAGGCAATTAACTTATCTTTTTTTATGTGGTAATATCTCCGTGGGGGGGCGGTGTCATAGAGGCTTCTTTGGGGGACCTGGGTGATCCCCGGGGGGTGATGGACGTGGAGAGCGTCGAGTCCTTCATGTGTGATTTCTTCACCAGGCAGGAGGTCTACCGGATCTTCTTCAAGGAGTCCCTGGTGGGGGCGGTGTTCTGTTCCCCCCGGGGATTGATCCTGGATGCCAACACGTCCATGTGCGGCATGCTGGGGCAGTTCAGGCACACGGTGGTGGGACGTCCCATAGGGGACTTCCTCCGGAAGGGGTCCAGGAACCGCATAGTGGGGCCCCTTAAGAGGCTAATGAGCGGCAGGAGCAGGAACGAGCGGGTGGACTGCCAGCTGGTCAAGGCCTGCGGTTCCCTGTTGGAGGCCCGGGTCTTCATATCAAAGGTTGAGGACCGGGACGGGATGATCCGGGGGTACCTGCTGCAGGTGATAGACATCACCGACTCCAAGGAGCGGGAGCGGGCCATAAAGGCCATGGCCATGAAGGACCCCCTTACGGAGCTGCCCAACCGGGCGGCGTGCTTCGAGGAGATAGAGCTGGCCATAATGGAGTCCTCCGGGGGGGAGGACCGGTTCTTCGCCCTCATCTTCATAGACCTGGACGGCTTCAAGGAGATAAACGACACCCTGGGGCACCTGATGGGGGACGAGGCCCTCAAGGAGGTGGCCAGGAGGCTCAAGTCCTGCGTCAGGGCCTCCGACACGGTCTCCCGCATAGGGGGGGACGAGTTCGTGATGATAATAAAGGGGCTCCCCTGCGAGGAGGCGGCCTTCTCGGTGGTGGCCAAGGTGGCCTCCCAGTTCGACTCGCCGGTGGTCCTGAGCGGCGTCAACGTCCGGCTCGGCGCCAGCCTGGGGGTGGCCATATACCCCCGAGACGGCAGGGACTCCCTGTCCCTGATGCAGCGGGCCGACGAGGCCATGTACCTCCACAAGGCCTCCAAGGACTAATCTAAAACTCTTCGATCTACTTGCCTTTTTCTCACCCAGCCGGGGCCCTCATGTTGTACAATACCCCTTAAGGAACCATAAATACGATGGGGGGTATGAACATGGGATACTTTGAGCCCGCCGGTGAGCTGAGTCAGAGCGACCGGGACATCTCCAGGGCGCTGGCCAGCCTCCGGGAGGAGGTGGAGGCCATCGACTACTACCACCAGAGGGCAGCCTTGGCCTCCGATCCGGAGCTTAGGGACCTGGTGCTGCACAACCGGGACGAGGAGATCGAGCACGCGGTCATGTGCATCGAGTGGCTCCGGCGCAGGATCCCCGCCTTCGATGAGGCGCTGAGGACCTACCTGTTCACCACCGTTCCGGTTACCCAGGTGGAGGAGGAGGCCGCCGGCGGATCCGCATCTTCCCCGTCCCCGGTGGCGACCTCCCTTGGCATAGGCAAGATAGTCTGATAGCCCCTAGCGGGTCGGAAGGGAGGCAGTTTTCATGGACGTTCTCAAGAGAGGCTTTGCTCCCATATCCCAGGAGGCCTGGGGTGTCCTGGATCAGCAGGCCCGGGTGATACTCAGGGAAAACCTCAGCGCCCGGCGGTTCGTGGACGTGGAGGGCCCCAAGGGGTGGGACTTCCCGGGCTTCGGCACCGGCAGGCTGGTTTTGCCCGAGGGGCAGCAGAAGGGGGCCGTCCGGTTCGGCGTCCGCCAGTTCCAGCCCATGATTGAGACCCGGGTCTCCTTCGAGATTAGCATCTGGGATCTGGATGACATTTCCCGGGGAGCGGTGGACGTGGATCTATCCAGCCTTGAGGATGCGGCCCGGAAGATGGCGGAGTTTGAGGAGCGGGCCATCTACCACGGCCTGGACGAGGGCTGCATCGAGGGGATCGTCAAGAGTGCAGGCTACACCGCGGAGCTCAGCGTCTCCAAGAGCAAGGACATGATCATGGGCATAGCCAAGGGGGTCCGCACCATGGGGGCCTCGGTGGAGGGGCCATTCGCTCTGGTAGGGGGGGACAAGCTCTTCGCCGCCATAGACGGCTTCTCGGAGCCATACCCCATGAGGAAGAACCTGGCGGAGCTGGTGGACAAGGTCATCTACGCCCCTGCGCTGGACGGGGCCCTTCTGGTCTCCCTGGCGGGGGGACACCTGCAGCTCACCCTGGGACAGGACATGTCCCTGGGCTACGAGGCCCACGACTCCACCACGGTGCGTCTCTTCTTCACCGAGACGTTCGCCTTCCGAATCCTGGAGCCCCGGGCGGTGATGAGCCTCAAGCTCAAGTAGCCCCGGCGGATGGACCGGTAAGACCTGGGGGGAGGGGGCATAGCCCCCTCCCCCCTTTTCTCACTTTCCCAAGGCTCCTGGATCACCTGGGAAGGGGCTTTAGTGAAGTGCGGTATATGTCCTCGATCACCTGGTCGGTGGCCTCCACCGGCGAGAGGGCCAGTAGCGTGTCCAGCGACGGGGTCTCCTTGGCCAGGTTCACCAGCTTTCGGATGTGCTCCTCCCCGAACCCCTCCTGGGAGAGCTTCGACGTGACCCCCACGGAGAAGAGCCAGTCCTCCAGGGCCCTGGCGGCCTCCATGGCCTCCGATGGATCCCCCTTGAGGCCCGGGGCTATGGGGGAGAGCACCTCCGCCAGGGCGTGGGGCTTGGCGGGGTAGACGTTCTTCACCACTGCGGGGACGATCATGGCTAGCCCCAGCCCGTGGGCCAGGTCGGGCCTCACCCCCGACAGGGGGTGCTCCAGCGCGTGGGTCAAGTGCAGGAGGCCGTTGTCGAAGGCCACCCCGGCGATCATGGAGGCGTACAGGAGATAATATCGGGCCTCCAGGTCCGTGGGATCTTTTAGGGCCCTGGGCAGGTGCTCCGCCACAAGACGGACGGTCTCCCTGGCCAGGAGAAGCGAGTATGGGCTGGCCGCCACGGTGGTGGAGGCCTCGATCACGTGGTTCACCGCGTCGATGGACACGAACCTGGTCTGATCCGCCGGCAGGGAGGTCATCAGCGCCGGGTCGTCGATGGCGAACATGGGGTAGATGCAGTCGTAGGCGATGGCGGGCTTGTACTCCCTCTCGGGGATGCTGACCACCGCGAACCGGTCCACCTCGGTGCCGGTGCCGTGGGTCAGGTTTATGGCCACCAGGGGAGACGCCTTCTCGGGGACGAACTTGAGCTGGTACAGGTCCCTGGCGTCCCAGCCCGGGTTCTCCATAAGGATTGCGGCGCTCTTGGCGGCGTCTATGGGGCTGCCACCCCCTATGGCAACCACCGCGGTGGCCTTGGCCTCCCTGGCAAGGGCCACCGCCTCGTCCACCGAATCAACCGTGGGGTTGGGGGTTATCCGGTCGTAGTGGACGTAGGACACCGAGTGCCTCTCGAAGGCCTTCTGCACCTTGTCCCAGCAGGTCCTGTAGGAGGACCTGCCGGAGACCACCAGCACGGTCCGGTGTCCCAGGGCGGACAGCCTCTCCATTATGGGATCGATCTTGTCGATGGCCCCCACCCCCAGGTAGCAGGTGGTCTTGGTGCGGATCTCCTTCACTTGGTATATCGAGTTGTCCTTCTCCCACATTTGGCTGCGCCTCCTCCATCGGGAGCCACTGGGGCCCCGGATATATAGTTATATTTTTCACCCTCTCTACGGTCCATAGTCTATTTAATTTCTCGATGATGTCAACAGCGGGTATCAGATGTGCCACTTGAGATCCTCGGTTCTTTACCGGGCTTCAGCGTCGGGGACGGAGATCCCTCCAGGTTGAATCGACGGGGGCCACGGACCTGACAAAAATCAGGGGGCCCGCCAGTTCCATGGACGGGCCCCCCTATCGCTCGTGTCCTAGTTTCCGCCCTTGCCAGATCCCTTGCCAGAGCCATTGCCGGAACCATGGCCGCTGCCGGTTTCGGATGGCACGTTTGACCTGGGGCTCCCTGGTGTCCCAGCGCCAATGGCATGTCCCTTGGAGTTCCCATCGATGGCCTCCGTCATGGCCTGAACGTCCATCCTGTTCTTCGCCATGGTCCTTACCTGCTGGCCTATCCCCTCTCCCGCATCCCGGGGTATCTCCTGACGAAGCCTCTCCCTAACGTGTTGCATCACCTGGGCCACCTGGCGCACGGAGTAACCGGATTGGATCAGCGCCCTTATTGTCTCTGAGGCGGACTGGAGGGACATTCCAGCCCTCGTGGCCCCCATCATGGAGGTCATCAGCGGCGTGGCACCCTCCTCACCGTAGGCGTTCAACCCCTCCGCCAGGACGGTGCCGATCGCCACCCCGCATAGCTCCGCCCGAGACCGGACCTGTTCCGCTTCTGCCGAGGGGCCAGTGCCCACGGGGGTTAAATTTCCCGCCTGGAGCTCCGCATCCAGGATCATCCCCGATAGGATCGCCTGATTCAGCGCCAACCGTTCTGCAACTCTGGCCTCCACCCTGGATTGGAGCATGGTCTGGATCATGGACTTCAACATCAACCCATGGGGTTCCTCCTGCGTTCCCCCGGCGGCGGAGATCCAAAGGCCAAGGCATACCGAAAGCCCAAGCGCTGCCCGGGTCAACTTCGCGAACCTCATTTGACATCCCTCCCTCAGAATCTCTTTTTCACGAAGATGTGGAATTATTCTAATATTCTATCGCATTTTAAATGCAAGATCAAGTTTCATATCCATCCGATCCCACCTTGGCCGATGGACAAGGTTATTTAGACATTTTTATCTATGTATGATAAAATACGCCCCCGTCTGCGAAACAAGTAGGGATGGGGGAGATGTGGTTGAGGCGAGCTGTAAGTTTCATTTGCATGGTTGGTCTCGGGATCCTTTTTTGAGTTCCATGTGGCTCTTGGGGCTGACAAGATGTCCTTTTGGGACGTGCAGCGGAAGGGGACCAACTGTTTCAATCAGGAGCCGTCGGAGGCGTGGTTCGACGCCGCAAAGTCCCTGGGAGTCCAGTGGGTCCGGCTGGCGTTCGACAAGTGGGATGGCAAGGAACGCGACTTTCTCATGGGGGATGCGGATCACTACCGGGGGTTGGTGAAGGAGGACCTGGCCAAGCTTAAGATGGTCCTGGGCTGGGCGGCGGCAAGGGATATCAAGGTTGTCATAACCCCCCTGGGCCTTCCGGGCAATCGGTGGGTGCAGCTCAACGGTGGCAAGCGGGATCTTAGGCTCTGGAGAGATAGAGCCTACTGGGAGCAGGCGGCGGCCTTCTGGAGGGACCTGGCATTTGCCCTCCGAGGGCATCCGGCGGTGATAGGCTACAACATCCTGAACGAGCCCACCCCGGAGATGGGGACGGGGCTATCGGAGTACGCGGATGCGGATGCCTACGCGGAATGGTACCGGAAAAACCGGGGCACCCCAAGGGACATAGTGGCCTTCTACCAGACGATAATAGCCCGGATCCGAAGCGTGGACCGGGAGACCCCCATAATGCTGGACAGCGGATGGTTCGCCAAGCCCAACGCCTTCACCTTCTGGCCCAGGTTGAAGGACGATCGGATCCTCTACTCGGTTCACATGTATGAGCCCTTCACCTTCACTAGCCACCTAAACTTCTCGGAGCACAAGGGCTACGCTTACCCAGGCAGGGTGCCGTTCAACGGAAGAACGGAGATCTGGGATAGGGACAGGATAAGGACCTTCTTGACCCCCTTCCTCCGGTGGGCAAAGGATCGCGGGATCCCATCAAACCGACTGGTGGTGGCCGAGTTCGGATGCTATCGCAGGAACAAGGGGGCCGGGGCTTACCTTGGGGACGTCATCCAGGTCCTCAACGAGAACTCCCTTCACTGGGCCTTCTACTCCTTCCGGGAGGACGGATGGGATGGCATGGACTATGAGCTGGGATCCGGCGGGCTCGGGGAAGCCTACTGGAAGGCCAAGGGGGCGGGACTCAACCCCCCACTTCCGAGGAGGAACAACCCCCTCTTCGAGGTGATCCGCCATCAGTTCCAGCCGGACATCTGAACCCGATGCATCGTTGGGCCCCGGTTTCGTAGTCGGGGCCCAATTTCATTTTCACCATCAGACGAAGACGAAGACCTTGAAATCCTCGAGGGGCCACCAACGGCCCCCATGGGCAAAACCGAGGGCGAATTGATCTCCCCTCATCAGGCGATAAATAGGACCGGTAAATGTGCTATTATGTGGAAAAAAAGTAGGGCTTTTTCGTCTTTGCAACATAAATCACAAATATCCCGGCCCAAGCGGGAGAAAAGGAGATCGGAGCAGATGGACATCAACCACCTGAAGGAGAGGATCCTGAGCCTCAAGGAGGCCAAGGGGGCGGTGATCCTGGCTCACAACTACCAGCCCCCGGAGGTGCAGGACCTGGCGGACCTGGTGGGGGACTCTTTCCAGCTGAGCCGCGCCGCCTCCCGGATGGAGGCGGAGACCATAGTCTTCTGCGGCGTCAGGTTCATGGCGGAGAGCGCCAAGATCCTCTCTCCCCAGAAGAAGGTGCTCCTCCCCGCCCCGGACGCGGGGTGCCCCATGGCGGACATGGTGACCCCCGAGGACCTGCGGGAGATGAAGCGCAAGCACCCGGGCGCACCGGTGGTCTGCTACGTGAACACCTCCGCGGAGGCCAAGGGGGAGTGCGACATATGTTGCACCTCCTCCAACGCCCCCAAGGTGGTCCGCTCTCTGGGAGCTAAGGAGGTCATCTTCGCCCCGGACAGGAACCTGGCCCGGTACGTCCAGTCCCAGGTGCCGGAGGTGCGGATCATCCCATGGGAGGGCTTCTGCCCCACCCACCAGAGGATGACCCCCCAGCAGGCCGCCCAGGCCCTGCGGGAGCACCCCTCTGCCCTCTTCATGGCCCACCCGGAGTGTCCCAAGGAGGTGCTGGAGATGGCCCACTTCGTGGGAAGCACCTCCCAGATGCTCGACTTCGCCGAGTCCTCTGACGCGGCGGAGTTCATCGTGGGCACCGAGGAGGGGATGTTGCATGGGCTCAGGAAGCGCTGCCCCCGCAAGACCTTCCACACCCTCTCCCCCGCCCCCCTCTGCCCCAACATGAAGAAGACCACCCTGGAGCTGATCCTCAGGTCCCTGGAGGAGGAAGTGGAGGAGATACAGCTGGACCCCCAGGTGATCCATCGGGCCCAAGGGGCCCTGTCGAGGATGCTGGAGGTGATCTAGGTGCGGTATCTAACCCCCCCCGATCTGGAGGGAGCCCTGAACTTCCACGCGGTGATCCTGGGCTCTGGCATAGGGGGGCTCTTCTGCGCCCTCAACCTGCCCCGGGACATGAAGGTGGCGGTGGTCTCCACCGCGGTGCCCAAGGACACCAACAGCGGCCTGGCCCAAGGGGGCATCGCCATCTGCCAGGGCCCTGATGACCTGGAGTCCCACGTGGAGGACACCCTGAGGGCCGGATGCGGCCACAACGACCCGGAGGCGGTCCGAACCATGGTCATGGAGAGCCCCCAGGTGGCGGAGGACCTGATCCGCCTGGGGGTGAACTTCGATCGCCGCCCCGACGGATCCCTCAAGCTCACCCGGGAGGGGGGACACTCCAGGAACCGGATACTTCACGCCAAGGACTCCACCGGGGCGGAGATCGTCCGGGCCCTCTTCGCCGAGGCCCAGCGAAGGGACAACATCCACTTCATCATGGAAACCTTCGCGGTGGACGTGATCACCGACCTGGACGGCAACGCCGCCGGGGTCTCCCTACTCGGCCCGGGACCTTCCGCCATCCTGGCCCCCCACGTGGTGGTGGCCACCGGAGGCATCGGAAGGCTCTACGAGAGCACCACCAACATGCGCTACTCCTCCGGGGACGGGATCGCCATGGCAATGCGGGCCGGGGCGGACCTCATGGACATGGAGTTCGTCCAGTTCCACCCCACCGCCCTCCACTCCCCCTCCTCCTCCAGGAGCTTCCTCATATCCGAGGCGGTCCGGGGCGAGGGGGGGATACTGAGGAACCCAAAGGGGGAGCCCTTCATGGAGGGGGAGCACCCCCTGAAGGACCTGGCCCCCAGGGACGTGGTGGCCCGGGCGGTGGTCCGCCAGATGGCCCTCCACTCCTCCCCCTGCGTCTACTTGGACGTGACCCACCTGGACGGGGGGTTCCTCAAGTCCCGCTTCCCCGGCATCTACGCCCGGTGTCTGGAGGAGGGCATAGACATCACCTCCCAGTGGATCCCCGTGAGGCCCGTGGCCCACTACCTAATGGGAGGGGTCTTAACCGACCTGTGGGGCCGCACCTCCGTCCCGGGACTCTACGCCTGCGGCGAGGCCGCCAGGACCGGGGTACACGGGGCCAACCGGCTGGCCAGCAACTCCCTCCTGGAGGCGTTGGTGTTCGCCAAGCGGATAGCCCGCCGGATCCCGGAGGAACCGGCGGACCGAGGGCCCGTCCGGGTGCCAAGGGAGGACCGCTCCCCGTGTGGGGAGGACCTCCAGGGGGTCATGGACCGGATCCGGCGGATCATGACCCGGCACGCCTTCGTCATAAGGACCCGCCGGGGCCTTCAGGAGGCCCTGGACCAGGTGGAGGGGATCCTGCGGCACCTTGAGGGGCTGGAGCTACGCTCCACCGAGGCCTTCGAGGCGTTCAACATGGCCCAGGTGGCCCGGGCGGTGCTCTCCGCTGCCCTGTCCAGGCCCGGCTCCCTGGGTAGCCACTGGATAGAGGGGTGAGCTCCATGACCCACCACTGGCACCTGATAGACCCCATCATAGACCAGGCCCTCCGGGAGGACATGCCCTACGGGGACGTGAGCGCCGCCGCGGTGCTCCCCGAGCCGGCCCCAGCGGTGGCGCTGGTGACCGCCAAGGCCCCGGGGGTCGTGGCGGGGCTCCTGGTGGGGGCCAGGACGTTCCAGCGGCTGGACCCCGACGCACAGGTGGAGTTGCTGGCCCGGGACGGGGAGAGGGTCCTGCCCGGACGGGACGTGATGCGGATCCGGTGCGACGCCCGGGCGCTCCTCTCCGCCGAGAGGACCGCCCTCAACCTGATGCAACGGATGAGCGGCATAGCCACCGCCGTCAGGGAGTTCGTGGACGCCCTCCGGGGCTACGACACGGTTGTGGCGGACACCCGGAAGACCGCCCCGGGACTCAGGGTCCTGGACAAGCTGGCGGTCCTCATGGGGGGCGGCAGGAACCACCGGTTCGGCCTCTCCGACGGGGTGATGCTCAAGGACAACCACATAGCCCTGGCGGGTGGGGTGGCCCAGGCGGTGCACATGGCCCGCCAGAGGGTGTCCCACACCATGACCATCGAGGTGGAGGCCAAGACCCTGGAGCAGGTGGAGGAGGCGGTTAACGCCGGGGCGGACATAATCATGCTGGACAACATGCCCCCGGAGGTGATGGCCCGGGCGGTCCAGATCGCCCGGGGCAGGGCGATCATCGAGGCCTCGGGGAACATGACGGTCCAGCGGGCCCTGGAGGCCGCCCGGCTCGGGGTCCAGGTGGTATCCGTCGGATCCGTGACCCACTCCGCCAGGGCCCTGGACCTGAGCCTGAACGTGATCTCTCCCGGCTATTGATACCCCACTTTCGCTGTCCCGGGGGGCTCATATGCAGCAGGGCTCGAAGAACAGGTCCCCCTCCTGGAACCGGGAGAGCCGGAAGGTGGACACGTCGATGAAGGGCTCCCGCCCCTCCACCATCTCCGCCACTATGCGCCCCACCGAGGGGGCGAACTGAAGACCTTGTCCGCCGGCTAGATGGATCCTATACCCTGGTGGGCCCGGGGACAACCGCCCGGGTGGCGATTCACCGGAGCAGCAGGATGCCGAGCAGTCCGGATGCCAGGATCAGCACCGGCGGGTTGCGCCGAAGGGGGGGGAAGATCAGGAGGGACAGGAGGGACAGGGCGAAGAGCCCCGCCTGGATGGGGCCCGTGACGGAGGACCTGCCCATGTAGACCACCGCCAGGCCCATGAGGGCCGTTATGGGACCTCTCACCGCGGAGCGGAACCGCCGGTCCAGCCAGGGGTACCGGCGGAAGGCCCATCTCATGCCCCAAAGGGCCAAAAGGGGCATGGCTATGGAGGACAGGGTGCAGGCCACGGACCCCAGGAGGCCCCCCTTCTCGTACCCCACCAGGGTGGCGGCGTTCAGGATCAGCGGGCCCGGGGTTGTCTGCGACAGGCCCAGCACGGTGAGGAACTGCTGGGGATCCACCAGCCCCCGGGCGATCAGCTGGTGCCTTATGATGGGGACGGTGGATATGCCCCCACCGAAGGCCATGAGCCCCACCTTTAGGAAGGCGAGAACCGGCGAGATCAGTTCCATGGGATCAACACCGCCAGTCCTATGGATATCCCCAGGGACGCCCCGGGCCCCAACCCCATCAGGTGGAGGGCCAGGAACGCCCCAAGCCCCACCAGGCTCCTCCATCCCTTGAGGTTGTACCGGCCGGAGTCCGCCACCGCCAGGGACATTAGGGCGGTGCTGGCGCAGAGAACCCCGGATATGAACCCCCGGACCCAGGGGAGCTGGGAGTGGGAGAGAAGCCAACCCCCCAGCAACAGCACCGATAGGAACGGGGCGGTCAACACCCCCGCCACCGCCGCCACCGCCCCCATGGGCCCCATGGCCCTTAGGCCCGACAGGGCGGCGAAGTTGACCCCCACGGGACCGGGCACCGTGGAGGAAAGGTTGGTCATCTCCATGGCCTCCTCCCGGGTGATGAGCCCTTCGCTAACCAGCCTATCCCGGGCCATGGCCACCAGCACCATGCCGCCACCGAAGGTCATGGCGCTGAAGTTTAGAAACCAGAGGTATAGGGTTAGGGGCCCGGGGGACCTCAAGCGGGCACCTCCTGGTCCAGGCGGGACAGGATGGCGGTCAGGTCCCATTTGGTTAGGGGGAGCTGATACTGGACCTCCGGATCCGACGCCTCCCCAACGGTGACCCGCCGGGCGGGGGGCTGCTGGACCCGGTGGGTGGACCAGATGAGCAAGAGGTCCAGCTCGTCCCGGTACTGGTCCAGGTGCTCCGGGGAGGGGATCTCGTGGACCCCGTACCCCAGGGAGGACAGGTAGCTACCGTAGAGCTTCGCGTGCCTTCTGGGCAGCAACAGCCCTATGCGCTCCCCCCCGCGGCGTTCCACCTGGGGATCCTCCGGGGCGGGCCTCAGGCTCACCAGGGGAAACTGAAGGTGGAACGAACAGCCCTGCCCCGGGACGGCGGAGGCGTCGATCACGCCCCCCAGGTTCCGGACCAGATCCTTCACCGCCGACAGGCCTATCCCGTGCCCCGATGGGCTGGAGGTGCCGTGGTAGAGGATCCGCTTGATCTCCTGATCCTCCATGCCGGGGCCGTCGTCCCTTATCTGGATGGAGAGCCGCCGGGATGCGGTCTCCTCCACCCGGCAGAGGACCCTCACGGTGCCCCTGCCGGTCCTGCCGGACCTTATGGCCTGGGCGGCGTTGATGCAGAGGTTGAAGACTATCCTGCCCAGGTCCTCCGGAAGGCCGAATAGGATGGCCCCGTGGGCAAGGGGGTCTATCCGAACCCTCAGGGTAACCCCCTTGAGGGCGGCGGAGAGCATGTCGGTCATCTCCTCCAGCACCAGCGTGGGGGCGAAGTGTATGGCGTCCAGCAGGCTGGAGTTCCTCATCATCCGCATGATCCACTCGGTTATGCTCCGGGCCCGCTGGACCCCCCGCCTAATGCGCCGAAGGTCCCCCACCGGGTCCTTCCCGGACGAGAGCCGGTGCTCCGCCAGATCCAGCGAGTGGGTCATGATGGTGAACAGGTTGTTCAGGTCGTAGGCCCAGCCGGTGACCGCCGCCTCCAGGGAGGTGCAGTGGGGGGTCCCCTTCTCCCCCTGGGGGGGGATCATGTGGCCGGTGACCATCACCACCCCCTTGGCGGTGGGCTTGAACCGGAACCGGACCGACGGCAGGGTCCTGCCCCGGCTGAACGTCCTCTGGATGGGCTTGTGCCGGTCGTGACACTCCCGGATGGCCTCCAGCCAAACCTGATCCTCCACCCCCAGGTGCCCCAGGAAGTCCCCCCGGGAGGACAGCCCTTCGGGGTCGAAGATCACCCGCTGGATGGATCCGTCCCTATCAACCGCCAGCTCCAGAAAAGAGGTCTCCAAAAGTTTTTTCTCCCAACCGTAATAGTTTTATAACCGTATCTCCGCAAGCGTCATTGTATCATTAACTATATTAAATAGAAAGTGGGGCCCTGCGTTTTCATGACAAAAAATGCGGGGGGTTGGGACTGAAGTCCCAACCCCCCGGGTTCGTGGGGCGCCTCGTCTTACGCCCCCAGGATCTCCCTCAGGTCCTCCTGGGCGGAGGGTCCTATGGGCCTTATGTGGAAGCTATCCTGCAGCACCTTGAGGGCCTCGGGGGAGATGAAGGCGGGGAGCGACGGCCCAAGGCGGATGTTCTTGATCCCCAGGTGCAGAAGGGTGAGCAGGATGCAAACCGCCTTCTGCTCGTACCAGGAGAGGATCAGCGACAGGGGCAGGGAGTTCACGTCCGTGTCGAACGCCTTGGCCAGCTCCACCGCCACCCGGATGGCGGAGTAGGCGTCGTTGCACTGCCCCATGTCCAGTAGCCTGGGGATTCCCTCTATGTCCCCGAACTCCAGCTTGTTGAACCGGTACTTTCCGCAGGCCAGGGTCAGGATCACCGTGTCCTTGGGCGCCAGGGTGGCGAAGTCGGTGTAGTAGTTCCTGCCGCTCTTGGCCCCGTCGCAGCCGCCGATGAGGAAGAAGTGGCGGATCTTGCCCTCCTTCACCAGCTGGATCACCTTGGGCGCCGCCGCCAGGGTGGCGTTGTGCCCGAAGCCCACCAGGATCTCCTTGTCCTCCCCGTCCTCCTGGAAGCCCGGGGCCTCCAGGGCCGCCTGGATCACCGGGGAGAAGTCCGACCGGTCCACGTGCCTGACCCCAGGCCAGGCCACCAGGCCGGTGGTGAAGATCCGCCCCTTGTAGCTGTCCAGGGGCCGCTGGATGCAGTTGGTGGTCATGAGGATGGCCCCCGGGAACCGGTCGAACTCCTTCTGCTGGTCCTGCCAGGCGCCCCCGTAGTTGCCCACCAGGTGTCCGAAGGCCTTGAGCTTCGGGTACCCGTGGCAGGGGAGCATCTCCCCGTGGGTGTATACGTTTATGCCCTTGCCCTCGGTCTGCTTGAGCAGCTCGTAGAGGTCCTTCAGGTCGTGGCCGGATACCAGTATGGCCTTCCCCTTCACGGGGGTCACCCTCACCCTGGTGGGCACCGGGTCCCCGTAGGTGCCCGTGTTGCCCCGGTCCAGCATCTCCATGACCTTCAGGTTAACCTTTCCGACCTCCAGGGCCAGGGAGAGCATCCCATCCACCGTGATGTCCTCCCGGGAGACCTGATGCAGCGCCCGATGGAAGAAGGCGAACACCTCCGGATCCTCCTGACCCAGGATGTGGGCGTGATCCGCGTAGGCGGCGGTCCCCTTGAGGCCGTAGATCACCAGCCACTTGAGCCCCCCCAGGGTCTCCCCGTACCGGTCCATGTCCGCCTTAGGGCCCACCTGAGATCCCTTGGCCGCCAGGGCCTCCTGGTCCATGGCCTCCTCCTCCAGCCACTGGTCCATCATCTGACCCCCAGCCAGGTCCCGGCGGACCTGGAAGGCCCGGCGGATCACCGACTCCACCCGGTCCGGGTCGAAGTTCACGTTGGTGACGGTGGTGAAGAGCCCCTCCAGGACCAGCAGGTCCGCCTCCCGGCTGGACCCCTTGGTGTGGGCCAGGGACCCCACATCACACAGCACCTTCACCAGCAGGTCCTGAAGGTCCGACGTCTTCGGGTCCTTGCCGCACACCCCCATTACGGAGCAACCCCTGCCCCCCGCGGTCTGCTCGCACTGGTAACAGAACATCTCCTATCCCCTCCTTCTCCCGTTATCCGCCGAAGCGGTACTCCACCGTCTTGCGGCTCAGGATCTCTCCCTCTACTCCCACCACCACGATCTCCATCTCCAAATCCCTCCGGGCCAGCTCTGCCGCCTCTTTGGCCATCCGGGCCAGCCCAGAGCAACACGGCACCTCCATGATGGCCACCCGGATGTCCTTGACTCCCCCACGGATGATCTCCACCAACTTATCCCTGTAGGAGGTGGTGTCGTCCAGCTTGGGACAGGCGATCAGACAGACCCGGTCCTCCAAAAGGTCCTCCTGAAAGGTCCTCAGTGCCACCGCAGAACAGTCAGACGCCAGCAGGACCTTGGCATCCCTGAGGTAAGGGGCGTTCGATGGAACTAACCGGAGCTGAACCGGCCAGTTCCTCAGCATGCTCCCCCTATCCCGATCGATCTCCCGCTTCGGTTCTGGACGCGGCTCCCCAATGGACCTGGCCATGCTGCCCGGACATCCACAGGGCAGGGTCCCCATCTTGGCCTTCCTCTCATCCACCGCCCGCTGGTCGTACGGAAGCGCCTCCCTCTCCTCGAAGCTTATGGCCCCCCGGGGGCACTCCCCTATACAGTCCCCAAGCCCGTCGCAGTAGGAGTCGCTCACCAGCTCCGCCTTGCCGTCCACAAGCTGGATGGCCCCCTCGTGACATGCGCTGACGCATAGTCCGCATCCGTCGCACTTGTCCCGGTCTATCTTGATCACCCTTCTAATCGACAAACTGCCTCTCCCCCTTCCAGAAATCACCCAGGGTGGTCCTGGCCAGGAAGTCCAGCACCTGGTCCTCCACCCGACCCATGAGGCCCCCGAAGAGACACCTTCCGCCGAAGGGACACAGGCCCTTCCCCAGCGGGCAGCCCCCCTTGGAGCTCTTCCCCTCCATGGCCTCGTACACGTCCAACAGCTTCAAACGGCTCGGATCCGCCGCCAGCTCCACCCCGCCCCCGGGTCCGCTCTTGCTCCTCAGTATCCCCGCCCGGGTCAGGTGCTGCACCACCTTGGACAGGTGCGCCTCCGACGCCCCTATCCGGGACGCCAGCTCCCCGGATGTCATCCTTCCCGCCCCCGGGGCGGACAGCAGGAGGCACGCGTGGAGAGCTATGGACGTGGCCTCCGAAAACCTGATCACGTTGCCCATTCGGCCACCCCTACTCAGATATTATGGAATTAGAATACCTGAATATCCGGTTTTGTCAACCCGTCCCGGAGGGGTAAAATGAACCCATACGCGCATGAACGGGAGGTGCCCCATTGAGGCTCTTTGCCATGTACAGGCTTCTGTTCCTGGCCACCCTGCTGGTTCTCTGCTCCCTTGCCACCCAGGGAGGCGAGAGCGCCCTGGCTGCCACTGGGGACGATCAGGAGGTGGCCCAGCGGCTGTGTGACGCCCTCTTCGAGCGCTTCTCCCCCGAGGAGGTCCAGGTGACCGTCAATGAGGATCGGGCCTTCGTCCAGGCCCGGGGGATCTTGTTGGATGGTGTCCGGGTTGAACTGATCCGCCTGGACGCCCGGATAGACCGGTCCTCCAGGGATCTCGAGTCCATGGTCCGCTCCTCCATGGGGGAGCTGACCCTGCTGGAGAGGGACGTGAACGACTTCTTCGCCCGGAACGAGAGGTCCGGCTTCTCGAACCTGTCCTTCCGCCTCCTGGAGGACCGGTTCGAGGCCCAGGGGATCTACAACGCCAAGTTCATATTCTCCATAAGGATAAGGCTCAGGGCCGAGGGTATCCTGGCCCTGAGGGACCACGGGATCGTGCTGGACCGGGTGGGCTTCTACATCGAGGGCCGGCGCCAGCCCGAGGCCTTCACGGAGCAGATCCTCAAGTCCCTGAACCCGTTGCTGTCCACCTCGGACCTGCCCTTCCCGGTCAGGTTCCGGGAGGTCCGGATGAGCCGGGGATCCGTTTCGCTCCTCTCGGGCCTCAAGCCCTTCGAGGGTGCCACGGTTAGGAGGTCAAGGTAACTTGGACTTCGCCGCCATAGACTTCGAGACCGCCAACCGGTTCCACGAGAGCCCCTGCGCGGTGGGCGTTGTGGTGGTCCGCCAGTGGGAGATCGTGGAGGAGGCGTCGTTCCTGATCCTCCCCCACCGGGACTTCCGGTTCTTCGAGCCCATGAACGTGAGGGTCCACGGGATAACCCCTAGGCGGGTGCTCAGCTCCCCGGAGTTCCCCGACGCGCTGGAGGACGTGATATCCATGGTGCAGGGCCTGCCGCTGATGGCCCACAACGCCCGGTTCGACCTGGAGGTGCTCATGCGGACCATGGCCCTCTACTCCCTGGGGGAGGCGCGCTTCGACTGGGTCTGCTCCCTCCGGCTGGCCAGGAGGGCCTTCCGCCTCAGGAGGTGCGGCCTTGAGTCCATGGCGGAGCACCTGGGCTTCCCATTCAATCACCACGATCCCTTGGATGACGCCCGGCTCTGCGCCAAGGTGGCCATGGCATCCCTCCTGGAGCTGGGGATGACCCTTGAGGAGGCCCAAAGGGAGTCGGTGCCGCCCTACCGGACCCTGCTGTCCCAGGTGGAGGACCGGCGCCGCCGGGCCCGGGAGATGGGACACCGTCGCCCCGCCCCGGGGGACAACGGGCCTGAGATGCTGGACCTGGACGTGATCAGCCGAAGCGGCTTCTTCCGTCCCTCCGGCGGGGGCAGCGAGGCCTACTTCACTACCCTATACAGTTGCACCTGTCCGTATCACCTGAACACCCGGAGGGAGTGCAAGCACATGAGGGCCCTCAGGGAGGCCCTGGGAGGTGATGGGGTTGGAGAGGGAGATGCGGATCTGTGGGACATGGGTGATCTTTAGGGAGGGGGACATCTGCTCCTACCGGGGAGACGCCATAGTGAACGCCGCCAACGACCGGCTCTGGATGGGGAGCGGCGTGGCGGGGGCCATAAGGCGCTCCGCCGGGGAGGAGGTGGAGGCGGAGGCCATCTCCAAGGGGCCCATCCGGGTGGGCTCTGCGGTGGCCACCGGGGCGGGAAGGCTTCCCCTGAAGGCGGTGATCCACTGCGCCGTCATGGGACAGGACCTCAAGACCTCCCGGGAGGCCATCCGGTCCTCCACCGGAGAGGCCCTCCGCCTGGCGGCGGAGATGGAGCTCCGCCGGATCGCCTTCCCCGCCCTGGGGACCGGAGTGGGGGGCTTCCCGGTGGAGGAGTGCGGCCATGTCATGGGGGAGGAGCTGAAGGAGTTCCTGCTGATCTGCCCCGATGGCCTGGATGAGGTGGCCTTCTACCTCTTCGGGGCCGAGGCCTTCCGGCAGTTCGTCCGGGGGGCCACCCGGGCCCTGGAGTCCTGAGGGGCCAGGAAACGAAAGGTGCCGGACCCTAGGGGCCCGGCACCTCCATCTCCTCCGGGAAGACCAGCTTGCTGGAGGTGGTCTCGAAGATCCCCTCCATGGCCATGAAGGCCTCCACCACCAGGGGGTCGAAGTGGTCCCCGGATCCCTCCTGGATGATGAGCATGCTCTCCCGATGGCTCAGGGGGGTCTTGTAGGGCCGGTAACACCGGAGGGCGTCGTACACGTCCGCCACCGCCATTATCCTGGCCGCCAGGGGGATCTCCTCCCCCTTGAGCCCGTCCGGGTAGCCGGTGCCGTCCCACTTCTCGTGGTGGGACCGGGCTATCTGGATCCCCATCTGGAGAAGCGGGTGCCCCGGGTACTTCTTCAGCACCTTGAGTAGCGCCTGCTCCCCCATTATGGTGTGGTTCTTCATGGTCTCGTACTCCTCCGGGGTGAGGGGGGCCCGCTTCAGCAGGATGCTGTCCGGGATGCCCACCTTGCCTATGTCGTGCAACGGGGCCGCCTTCTTCAGCAGATCAATGAACTCCTGCTCCACCTGGTCCCGGTACAGCCCCAGCTTCATTAGACCCCGGCCCAACAGGCCGCAGTAGTGGCTGGTGCGGATGATGTGCCCCCCGGTGTTCTCGTCCCGGCTCTCCGCCAGCTCCGACAGGGCCTCGATGGTGGCCATCTGGGCCCTCAGCACCTCCTGGTCCTTCCTCTGGAGGATCCCCTCCAGCTCCCGGTTCTGTTCCAGCAGCTCCCGCTGGGCCCGGTGGATCCTAACATGGGTCATGGCTCGGGCGGCGATCTCCTCGGGCCTGAATGGCTTGGCCACGTAGTCCACCCCGCCCTCCAGGAACGCCCTGGATATGTGGTGCGGGTCGTCCAGGGAGCTGACGAACATGACCGGTATCTCCCGCAGGATCTCCCGCTGCTTCAGCCTCCTGCACAGCTCGAAGCCGTCCATCCCGGGGAGAACCACGTCCAGGATGAACAGGTCCGGCGGGTCCTCCGCCGCCCGTTCCAGCGCGTCCCTGGGGTTTGGGAACGTGCGGACCTCGTAGCCCTGCATCCCCAGGACCTCCCCAAGGATCTGAAGGTTCATAACCGAGTCGTCCACCACGTATATGGCCGGCCTGTCTCCGATGGCCCACACCCCCATCCCCGGCTGGTCTTTTTAATCAAGTGAGATCGTCACAATTATATCTCCAGCCCCATGGTTTAACAAGAAATAAAAAATCTCTCCCGTGGATCAGACGTCCGCCAGGGGGCGGAACCGGCCCACGAAGGCCTCCCGGTCCATACGGGCCGCCCGGCACAGGGCCTCCAGGGCCACCGGATCCTGGAAGTCATGGGGGGTAAGGCGGATCATGTACCGGCGGGCTATCCGGTACTGGATGGACTCCACGTTCACCGGCCTCTGCTGGGTCCTGCCGGTGGCGGGGTCCATTATCTCCTCCAGGGGGATGGGGACTATCCGGTTGTTCTGGATGGTCACCATGGAGCCGCTGCCCCCCTCCTGGAGGAACTCGAAGGCCCCGTAGCCCAGGTTCCGGGTGTACTCCACGTCGAAGGCGTTGGGAGGGGCGCACCGGAGCTCGTAGCCTATCTCCTTGTCGTTCAGCGTAACCTTTATACCCAGCTCCCGCAACGTCCTCTTGACCCGGTCCCTCAGAGCGTCCGAGAAGTTAACCTCCCCGTACCTCACGTGCCCGTGCTCGTCCCGGTCTGCGGTCTTGAGCTCCTCCAGCTCCTCCGGGGGTATCTTCCCCATGAGCCCCTCCGCCACCACCGCCACCCCGTAGCCCCGGCCCATGGCCAGCCGCTTTATCACGGACCCCACGATCAGGTCCGAGATGGTGCCGAGGCTCACCCGGGGGCCGAACTCCTCGGGGATCAGGATCAGGGTCGCCCCGGCGCTCTTGCCTATCCCCAGCGCCAGGTGACCGGTGGCCCTCCCCATGGTGACGCACAGGAACCACCGGCCGGTGGTCCGGGCGTCCTCCATTATGTTGGTCAGTAGCTGGGCCCCCAGGGACCGGGCGGTCTCGAAACCGAAGGTGGGGATCCCCTCCGGCAGAGGCAGGTCGTTGTCGATGGTCTTGGGCACGTGGGCTATCCGGATCGGATGGGCCCTCTTGGCCAGGGACTGCCGGGAGAGCATGAGCGCCGAGTAGGCGGTGTCATCCCCCCCGATGGTTATCAGGTGCGATATCCCCGCGTCCGCCAGGGTGTCCACCGCCCGCTCCATGTCCTCCCGGTCCACCGTGGGGTTGTGCCGGGAGGTTCGGATGATGCTGCCCCCCTCGGTGTGGATCCGGCTCACCTGGTCGATGGTGAGCCTAATGGCCTCAAACCGCCCCTTGGATATGGGCTTGAACCCGTCCAGCAGGCCGAAAACCTCCCAGCCGTGGTTGATGGCCTCGATGGCGGCGGAGCTGATCACGCTGTTTATCCCCGGCGCCGGACCACCCCCGCAAAGGATCGCAAGACGGTTGATCATATCGGATCCCCCCTTCTCTTTTTACCTACCCACTTCCACCGGATCCTCCGGTTGACCGCCCAGGCCCGGACACCTAAGACCTCCCGGTCAGAGCCACACCTCCAGGAAATCCGCGGTGAACTGATCCCGGGTCACGTACCTTATGACCGCTATCCCCAGGGAGGAGGCGAGACGCACGTTCTCCTCCCGGTCGTCCACGAAGAGGAGCTCCCAGGGATCGAGACCCTCCCGGGACAGGAGGTTATCGAAGGCCTCCCGCTGCCGCTTGGTATGTCCGGTCCTGTAGCTGTTGTACACCCCGTCGAACAGCTGGAAGAACCGATGCCGCCGGTCCAGCTCCTCCAGCCAGTCGGTCTGGTCGCTAAGCAGAAGCGTCCTGATCCCCCGGCCCCTCAGGTTCATCACCAGCTCCACCATGTGGGTCCTGATCACGAAGCCCTTTAGCACCATCTCCCGGAGGGTCCCGTCGTCCAGCCCGATCCCCGTCAACGCCCGGAACCTGTCCCAGAACTCCCCCTCGGTCCCCCGGCCCACCAGGTACCCGCTCTCGAAGAGGGCCTCCTCCGCCCGGCGGAGGGTCTCCTCCGGGTTCATCCCCAGGTTCATCGCCAGGGACGATATGCCGTTCACGTACCCCTCCTCCGCCATCACCCCGCCGAAATCGAACGCCACCGCCCTTATGGGGCAACCGCAACCTGACATCCGGTTCATCACTCCTTGGCTTTGTGATAAGCTAATCTAGAGAAGCGGCGTCGTCAACGCCGCCCCGCTCCTCGAAGGGCTCCACGTGGATCGTCACCATGGTGCCCTCCCCCAGGGCCTCCTCTATGGCCCTTTCCGCCCGGGTGGCTATCCGGTGGGCCTCCCGCAGGGGAATCTCCGGGGCCACCAGCACGTGGGCCTCCACCGCCGACGTGGGCCCCACCCGCCGGGTCCTCACATGATGGTAACCCAGGACACCCGGTGTGGCCCCCAGGATCCGGCCTATCTCCTCCTGGACCTCCTCCGGCAGGGCCCCCTCCATCAGCTCGTTAACGCTCCGGTCTAGGATCGGCAGGGCGGAGCGCACGATGAACAGGCTCACCGCCCCGGCGGCCAGGGAGTCCAGGGCGGCGAAGCGCCCCCCAAGGATCACCGCCCCCCCTATCCCCAGCAGGGTCCCCACCGACGACAGGGCGTCGGACCGGTGGTCCAGCGCCTTGGCCCGGAGGGCGAAGTTGTCCAGCCTGCGGGCCCATCGATCGGTGTAACGATAAAGGATCTCCTTGCTGACCACCGACCCGGCAGCGGCCCAGAAGGGGAGCCACGACGGGGGCTCCTTGGGTACCCCCCTCAAGGCCCCCCAGATCCCCCACAGACCATCCAGCATTATGTACGCCCCCGCCGCCAGGAGGCTCAGGCCGCAAAGGGCCTCCAGCAACGTCTCCGCCCGGCCGTGGCCGTAGGCGTGACACCGGTCCCTGGGGCGGCGGGAGATCCGAAAGCCCACTATGGCCAGCCCGTCGGTCACCAGGTCCGTCAGCGAGTGGGTGGCGTCCGCCACCATGGCGGAGCTACCCCCCATGATCCCCGCGGAGTATTTGAATGCCACCAGCCCCAAGTTCACCCCGAGCCCCACCCAGCTAACCCGTTCCGCCTGGAGATTGTCCCCCATCATCCGATACCCCCTTGGACTTTGGGAGCCATTATCTCACAGCGGATCCCGTCCAGGGGGTGTTGACAAACCCTGACCTTGCACTATAGAATAGGCATCGCAAGGGAGGTCAATATAAATCAACCAAAGGGGGTATGGTCCATGTGGGGTATAGCTCCGTACGGGTTCAACCGGCGTCTCAGGAGGATGGTGGATCCCGAGGGGATCTTCGACGACGTGGATCGGCTCTTCGAGGGCTTCTTCGGAGGCGCCTCCGGCAGGGGGATCGAGATGTACGAGGAGGACGGGAAGTTGCACCTGGCGGTGGAGGCCCCGGGGATAGACCCCTCCAAGGTGGAGATCCGGGTCTTCAAGGACAAGGTCTCCCTCACCTCCGCGGAGGAGACGGAGGAGCGCAAGGAGGAGTCCCGTTGCTACTACTGCCGCAGGTCCTCCCGGCGCCTCAACTACGAGATATCCCTGCCCTTCCAGGTGGACCCCGACAAGGCCGCCGCTTCCTTCGAGAACGGGATGGTCAGGCTGGTGCTCCCCAAGGAGGGAACCCAGGAGGGCCGGGTCCTGAAGCTGGGCTCCGGCGAGTAAAGTCAAAGATGGGGAGGGGAAAAGCCCCTCCCCATCTCACTGTCTTTGGCCTTACCGCCCCTTCTACTGGGGTGACGAAAGCCGCTCGTAGGTGACGGCGAACCGGGCCTCCACCCGCTTGAACAGGGCCACCACCCGGGGGTCGAAGTGGCTCCCCGCCTCCTGGGTTATTATCCGCACCGCCTCCTGGTGGGGCCTTGGCTCCTTGTAGCACCGCCGGGATCGGAGCGCATCGTACACGTCCACCAGGGCCATGAGCCGGGCGGACAGGGGTATCTCCTCCCCTTTAAGCCCCTCCAGATAGCCGGACCCGTCCCATCTTTCGTGATGGTAGCGGGTTATCTGGATCCCCATCCTCACGAAGGGGCTGCCGGGGAAGATCCGGTCCACCTCCTCCAGCGTGCCGGCCCCGATGGACACGTGGGTCTTGATGACCTGGAACTCCTCCTCCGTCAGGGGGCCGGGCTTCAGCAGGACCCGGTCCGGAAGCCCCACCTTGCCTATGTCATGAAGCACGCTGGCCTCCGGGAAGTACTCCACGAAGTCCCGGTCCACCCGGTCCCTGAAGGCCTCCTCCTCCCGGGCCACGGACACCAGTATCCCGCACAGGGCCCGCACCCGCTCCAGGTGCATCCCCGTGTCGTCGTCCCGCTTCTCCGCCAGCTTCGCCAGGGACCTTATCAGCGCCAGCTGGGCCCCCTCGGAGCGCTTCACCTCCCACCTTATCCGCACCTCCAGCTCCCGGTTGTGATCCTCCAGCTCCCGCCGGAGCTTCCATATGGACAGGTGGGTGTTGAGCCTCACGCTGAGCTCCTTCACGCTGAAAGGCTTGGTTATGTAGTCCACCGCTCCGGCTTGGAAAGCCCGCACCTTCTCCTCCTCGGTGTTCACCGCCGATATGAAAACCACGGGAATGTCCGTTAGCCCCGGCACATCCCTCATGGCCATACAGGCCTCTATGCCGTCCATATGGGGCATGTTAACGTCCATGAGCACCAGATCGGGCGGATCCGCCGCCGCCGCCTTGAGGAACGCCTCCGCCCGGTGAAACAGCAACACCCGATGACCCAAGGGGGTGAGCAGCTGGTCCAGGATCTTGAGGTTGGACGGGGTGTCGTCCACCACCATTATGGTGGCTCGATAGTTAACCATTCCTGTCCCCTTCCCCAGCCAGGTCAATCATGGCCCCGTAGTCATAGTTCCTGAAAAGTTCCAGCAGCATGTCCCTGGTGGCCTGGTGGGATACCCCCTGGATCGATCGATGGGTGGTCTCCCGGTCCCCGGATGATATGGCGTCCACCAGGGACCGCTTCTCCTCCTCCGTCAGCGAGGGCTCCTCCACCACCAGATCCGATGTCACCGACAGGGGCTCCTCCACCGTCACCGGCACCTTGAGGACGAAGGAGGCCCCGGACTCCACCTCCTCCAGCTCCAGGGACCCCCCAAGGGCCTCGGCGAAACTGTGGCTTATGGCCAGCCCAAGCCCGGCGCCCCCCCTGGATCCGTGCTTCTCAAAGGGCTGGAAGAGGCTCCGCCGAATGGAGGGATCCACTCCAGGCCCCGAGTCCCTAACCCGGAAGCACACCGTAGCATGAGACCTGGCCCCCATGTCCCTCACGGACTCAACCCAGATCTCCATTGTCACCGTGCCTTCGTCGGTGAACTTTATAGCGTTCCCCAGAAGGTTGATGAGCACCTGCTTGACCTTGCCCCGGTCGGTGGTGACCTGGTCCGGCACGCTCTTCAGGTAACGGACCCGAAGGTCCAGTCCCTTCCGTTGGGCCCCCAGGCTCATCAGGTGCTCCACCTCGGACACTAGGTCCCGCAGGTTGAAACGATCCTCCCGCACTTTCAGCTTCCCCGCCTCGATGGTGCTCATGTCCATGATCTCCTCCACCACCGACAGCAAATGATATCCGCTCCGCTGGATGGTATCGAGCCACTCGGACGCGTCCTGAGGCAGGTTGAGCGATGGCCCCCTCTCCTTGAGGAGGTCCAGATAGCCCATTATGGAGTTCAGCGGCGTTCTAATCTCGTGGGACACCCGGGACATGAGGCGGCTCCTGGCCTGGGACTCCGCCTGGGCCTGCTCCTTGGCGGAGCGCAACATCTCCTCCACCATCTTCCGGCTGGTCACGTCCTTCAGCGTCCCCACCGCCCTAAGGGGCCCGCCCCGCGAATCCCTGGAGTAGACCCGGCCGTGATCCGACACCCACAGATAGTCACCGAAGGCGGACCTCTTCCGAAACTCCGCCTCGTAGCGGTCCGTCAGCCCCGCCAGGTGGTCCTCCCAGGCCAGCTGAACCCTCTCCCGGTCCTCGGGGTGCACCGTATCCAGCCAGTCCTCCCCGCCCTCCAACCCGTAGCCGAAGATCTCCCGGTACTGACCGTTAACGGTCCAATTGCCGGTCACGAAGTTCACGTCCCACAGGGCGAGGCCGGTGCTCTCCACCGCCAACCGGAGCCGCTCCTCCGACTCCTCCGCCCTGGCCAGGTCCCGCTTGATCTCCAGGAGGAGCTCCCGGATGACCCAAAGGGCGGGGACCAGGAGCAGTAGGAAGAAGATCCCCTCCAGGAAGGACCTGACCGCCTCACGAACCAGTAACCCCCTTATGTAGGATATGTCGTAGTCCGCGCAGGCCAGGTACCAGGTGCCCCCCTGGGACCGCTGAGGAAGCGCCACGGACCTGAAGGTGCCCCACTCGTCCGTGTAGGACATGAAGGCGGGTCTACGATCCTTGAGGGCCCGGACGAACTCCTTAGGGATATCCTCGTAGGGATAGAAGTACCACCGCTCCCTCTCCCGGGCCTCCTCCTCGGTCACCGTGGGGGCCGCAAAGTAATATCCGCCTCCCCGCTCGATCACCGTGTAGACGTACTTGAAACCCCCGGAGGCGGCGAATTCG
This sequence comes from Thermanaerovibrio acidaminovorans DSM 6589, assembly GCF_000024905.1. NCBI lineage: Bacteria > Thermotogati > Synergistota > Synergistia > Synergistales > Synergistaceae > Thermanaerovibrio > Thermanaerovibrio acidaminovorans. The sequence continues at coordinate 1,821,313 of NC_013522.1, read as the reverse complement.
TTGAACCTCCTGCGGGCCTCCATCTCCTCCTCCAGGGATATGCTGTCCGGCCCCGTTGCCCGGTCGTGGAAGTCCGGCGCCAGCATCCCTTGAAGGGCCGAGGCGCCGACCATGAGTCGCTGGTCCACCTGCTCCATCAGTTGGCGCTCCTGCTGTTTATAGGCCCAAAGGGAGAATCCCAAAGCCCCCAAGAGGTAGATTCCCATAGCCAACAGAACCTTCCAGACGAAGGGACGAACGGACCGATCCCTTAACGGCAAGGACATCACCCCCCGGGGGATATATTTTTTTTAAAAATTATACCAAACTTCCTCCATTGCAGATTAGAGAAAAGAGATCAACTCACCTGGGGGCTCCGGGTGGTGCATACTTATCCATGGGGGGGAGAGTGGGTGAGGATATTGGTTACCGGCACAAGGGGAAAGAGCTCGGTGGTGCGCCTGCTTGTTCACCTCATGGCCTCATGCGGCATGGATCCGGTTGGCCGGATCACCGGCGTGGTCCCCCGGCAGATATCCCCCCGGGGGGAGCGGGTGATCCGCCGGCTCTGCCCTTCTTCGGTGGAGGAGATGCGATGGTGGATCGGCATGAATCCGGGTCGAAGCCTGGTGATGGAGAACAGCGCGGTGAGGCCTGACCTGCAGCACCTGGCGGCCAGATGGCTGAAGCCGGACCTGGTGGTGCTCACCTCCGCCAGGCGGGATCACCAGGAGGAGTGGGGGGATTCAGACCCCCTCCGGGTTCTCCTTCTTGGGGTCCCCTTGGGGACGCCGCTACTGGTCCCCCGGGGGATGGGGGAGCGGGCCAGGGGGGTGAGGGACCTTCTGGGCTCCCCCGGGCCGGTGGTGGAGCCGGGACCCCTGGCGGTGGGGGGCCTGCCGGAGGTGGCGGCCTGGAACCTGGAGCTGGCGGCGGGGGCCATGGAGTTCCTGGGCCTCCCGGTGGACCCTATCTCCCTGGGGAAGCTGCCCGGGGACCTTCTGGGGGACTTCCGGGTGGTCTCCGGGCGGGGGTTCCGGCTGGCCCTGGCCTTCTCCGCCAACGACGTGGAGAGCACCGGACTATTGCTAAGGTCCCTGGGATGGGATGTGGGGTCATTGACCATCTGGTACCACCACAGGCCCGACAGGCCCCGGCGCCTTAGGGAGTTCCTCCGCTGGATCCGGTCCCTGGGCCTCAGGCGGGAGCCGATCCTAACCGGCGGCTCCCGGTGGGCGATCCTTAACCCGTCGGTGGAGGGCCGCTGGATCCGTCCCGCCGACTGGAGAGAGATGTTGCAACGGCTCGGGGGGATGGGGGATGTGTTCGGATGCGGCAACGTCTCCGGGTTGCCGCTGGAGCTCATACGGAACGTGTGGGGGTGAGCGGGTGGAGATCCGGGAAACGGTGATCCTGATGATGGGGATCCTCCTGTCCATGGTCTATCAGCGGCGGACCGGCTGGCCCTGCGGGGGCTTCCTGGCACCGGGGATCCTGGCCTTGAGCGGCCAACCCGCCGGGGCCCTTTGGCTCCTGGCCTGGTCGGCCCTAACCTTCCTGCCCCTGAGGGCTCTGACCCTCCGGTTCGGCCTCTACGGCCGCCAGAAGGTGGGGGTGAGCCTTCTCATCGCCCTCTCGATCCGCCTCCTGGGGCTCATCATGGGGGGCTACGGCGGGTTTGCCCCCGGGGCCCTCCACTGGTCCGGGTTCGTGGTGCCCGGCATAGTGGCCGCCGAGGCGGACTCGGTGGGGCTGGTGCCCGCCCTTTGCGGCACCCTTTCGGTGGGGGCGGTGACCCTTCTGCTAGGGGGGATGTTGCCGTGGCAGGTCCCATAGGGGGCCCCTTCCCCAGGAGGCTCGTGGCCCTTTCGGTCCTTCTGGGGGCCCTCCTCCTCATCCCCCCGGGCCTTCTGGACCCGGAGGGGCTCCGCGCCCTTTGGAGGTATCGGGCCGCCCGGGATGCCATCTCCCGGCACCTGGCCTCCCGGAAGCTTCCCTTGGACCCCCGGTACCCCTTCCTCGGGGTGGACTGGAGCATCACCACCACCACCCAGGGGGAGCTAGGGGCCAAGCGGCTCTCCCACAGCCCCATCTGGGCCCTTAGGGCGGTGGGGTGGTTCAAGGAGGCGGGTCTGAAGCCCGGGGACCGGATAGCGATCTTCTCCTCCTCCTCCTTCCCCGCCCTCCTGGCGTCGGTCATATGCGCCGCCGAGGCCATGGACCTCCGGGTGACGCTGGTGGTCTCCCTGGGGGCCTCCAGCTACGGGGCCAACCGGCCGGAGGTCCCATGGCCGGACATGGAGGAGGCCATGAGGTCCCAAGGGGCAATCAGGGCCAGGTCGGTGGCCTACACCCTGGGGGGAGATGGGGAGGTGGGGGGAGGGATCCCGGAGGAGGGGCTCCAGGTCCTGTTGGAGTCCGTCCGGTCCAGCGGTATCCCCCTCTGGCGGGAACGGGTCCTGCAGCGGAAGCTGGAGCTGGTGGACCTGATCGGGCCCAGGCTTGTTGTAAGCATCGGGGGCTCCGCCGCCAACCTGGGGTCGGATCCGGCGGTGCTTGACCTCCCGTCGGGGCTGGTACGTCCCCCCGCCAATGGGGGAGACGGCCTCGTGGGGATGGCGTTGAACCGGGGGATACCGGTGCTGCACCTGATCAACCTGGAGGGGCTGAACAGGCGGGAGGCCCGGCGGCATCCCCGCTGGGCCTCCCTGGTGGGTCTCCTGGCCTTCGCCTCCACGGTTTGGTCCTTCCGGCGGTGGAGGCTGGAGTAGATCCCCTATAGGACGCTCAGGTACTTGTCCTGCCGGTCGCACTGGATGGTGACCACCCGGCTATCGGGGGGTAGCTCCTGGGCGATCCTCATGGCGGCCGCCACGTTGGCGCCGGTGGATATGCCGCTGAAGAGCCCGTGGCGTCGGGCCAGCCACCGGGCCACGTCCTTGGCCTCCTGGGTGGATACGGTAACCACCTGGTCCACCACGGACATGTCCAGGTTCTCGGGCACGAAGTTGGCCCCGATCCCCTGGATCCCGTGCTTCCCAGCGGATCCCTTGGAGAGGAGGGGTGACTCCTGGGGCTCCACCGCCACCACCCGCACGTTCCCCCGGGCGGCCTTCAGAACCCGGCCGACGCCGCTTATGGTGCCCCCGGTCCCCACCCCTGCCACGAATGCCCCTATATCCCCCATGCCCGCCTGGCTCAGGATCTCCGGACCGGTGGTTACCGAGTGAGCCCAGGGGTTGCCGGGGTTCGAGAACTGGTCCAGGGTGAAGGCCCCGGGGGTCTCGGAGAGGATCTCCCCGCAGCGGCGCACCGCCCCCGCCATCCCCTCCGAGCCGGGGGTCAGCTCCAGGTGGGCCCCGTAGGCCATTAGCACCTTGCGACGCTCCTCCGACATGGTCTCCGGCATGGTGAGCACCACCCGGAGCCCCAGGGCGGCGCCGAACATGGCCAGGGCTATGCCGGTGTTGCCGCTGGTGGGCTCCACCACCGTGGCCCCCTCCCGGATGAGGCCCTTGGCCTCCGCCAAGGTCAGCATCCCGAGCACCGCCCGGTCCTTCACGGACCCCCCGGGGTTGTTCCCCTCCAGCTTCACGTACACCGGGGCCCCCGAGGTCCTGATGGGATACCAGGGGGTCCTGCCCACCAAGTGGGTCAACGCGAGATCCATCATGCGGCTCATATGGCCACCTCCCTATTAGGGTTCAAATTGAGCTCCGCCCTTAGCTCCTCCATCTCCATCTCCAGCATCTCGATCCGCCGCAGGAGCTCTTCCGGGGACCTGCGGGGAGTCGCCCCGGGGCCCTTCACCACCTGGGCCTTGGGGCCCACCACGGTGGCCCCCGCCGGCACCGGCGACAGCACCACCGCGTTGGCCCCGATCCGGGCCCCCCGGCCGATCCTTATGGGGCCCAGCACCTTGGCCCCGCTTCCCACCACCACGTGGTCCTCCAGGATGGGGTGCCTCTGCCACCGGGTCTCGTTCCCGGTGGCCCCAAGGGTGACCCCCTGGAAGATCACGCACCGGTCCCCCACCACTGCGGACTCCCCTATCACCACCCCTGACCCGTGGTCGATCAGGATCCCCCTCCCGATCCGGGCCCCGGGATGTATCTCTATGCCGGTCCACCACCGGAAGAGCAGCGACAGCAGCCGGGGGATCACCGGCACCCCCAGCCTGTGAAGGGCATGGGCCAGCCGGTGCCCCAGCAGGGCGTGAAACCCCGGGGCGCACAGGGCCACCTCCAGGAAACCCCTAAGGCCCCTGGGGATCGATGGGTCCCTTTCCATTACCGCCTTGAAGTCCTCCGCTACCAGCTTGAACACCCCAAAACAGATCACCTCCGCAAAATTGGAAAAGGGGGCTCCGCCATAGGGCGGACCCCCCTTGATTCGCTTAAGCTATTCGGTTCGGCTCAACCCGCTGAAGCCCTCCGGTCCGCCCCTATGTCCCGGGACGGCACGGCCATCGCCGGGTCATCTAAACGATGATCCGGCTACAACACAGGGCCTTATGGAGAGATGCGGATCGAGGCTCAGTCGGTTTGATCATGAGCGCATTCTACCTCCCCGATGGGGCTTTGGCAAGCCCCCGGGCCAGGGTCATCTCCAGCCCCAGGAGCAGCGAGTGGAGCGCCACTGGCCCCATGAATAGCCCCGGCACCCCCCAGGCGGCGAGCCCCCCCAGGACCCCCACCATCATCAGCAGGGTGGAGGCCTCCTCCCCGGAGGACATGAACAGGGGGCGCACCAGGTGATCTATGGAGGACACCACCAGGGCCCCCCAGGCGGCCAGGATCAGCCCCCCCTTGATGGACCCGGTGAGCGCCAGGTAGGCCGCCCCGGGCAGCCAGACCAGGGCGGTGCCCACCACGGGGATGAAGCTGCAGGCGAACATGCCGAGCCCCGCGGTGGCCCAGTTGGGAAGGCCGCTGAACCACCACCCGAGGGCCCCCAGTCCTCCCTGCACCAGGCCGGTGAGCACCGATCCCACGATCACCGCCCTCATCACCCGGCCGGACCTGAGGAGAAAGGCCCTGGCCCTCCATCCCCCCAGGGGGATGGTCCGTCCAAGGGCCCTCACCAGGGCCTCCCAGTCCTTGAGGATCAAGAGGCCGAAGAAGCAGGATAGGAGAATCGTGTAGGTGGCCCGGGTTATGCCCCCTATCAGGTTCCCCGACATGGATAGCCCCTGCCGGGCGAGCCATATGAGCCCGTCCGCCCCCAGGGACCACAGGTCCAGCCCCCCGAACTCTGAGGGCAGGTGCGTCACCAGGTGACCGTAGCGGGCCTTCAGCGCATCCGCCAGCTGAGCCACGTCCATGTCACCCCTCACCAGCCCCTGGAGGCCCTGGGACGCTATCCCCCTCACCTCCATGCCTAGGGCGTAGACCCCGTAGGCGGTGGGGATCACTATGGAGAACAGGAACCCCAAGGTCAGTAGCGACGCCCAGAGGGCCGGCCGGTTGGCCCGCCGGCAGAGGCGCCTCTTGGGGCCGCTCAGGGCGAAGGCCATCACCGCCCCCATCCCAAGGGGCTCCAGCATGGATCTCACCACCGGGTAGCTCCACAGGGCCAAGACCAGCACGAAGGCCCCCACCGCCCATTGGGGCGCCATATCCCTTCTCACCCGCTCACCTCCTTGACTTGATACGCCATAGGAGTATATCATCATACAAAGAGTTTTAAATCAAAGTATAATTCCCTGGGCTCCCTTGGAAATAGTGCTTTTGGCTCCATTTTGTAGGAAACCTCGCGCAAGGGAAGTTTAAGATGATCGGGAGGGGTCGCCTTGGCGCATCCGCTTTTCGGCATCGTGCCGTCGGAAGGAAGATCCGGTGGGAACCCTGACGGGGCCGACCCTGGGCATGTCAGGGCCCCCAAGGAGGTAATAAAGGTCGTAGGCGTTGGGGGTGGCGGCGGGAACGCCCTGGCCCACATGATAGGCCTGGGGCTCTCGGGGGTCACCACCGTGGTGGCCAACACGGACGTGCGGGCCATGGAGATGGTGGACGCCCAGGTGAAGATCGTCCTGGGCAGGGAGCTCACCAAGGGGCTGGGGGCCGGGGCGAACCCGGAGGTGGGGCACAAGGCGGCGGTGGAGTCCCGGGAGGAGATCCGCCGGGTGCTGGAGGGCTCCGACATGGTCTACTTCGCCGCCGGCATGGGGGGCGGCACCGGCACCGGGGCGCTGCCCGTGATGGCCGCCATGGCGAGGGAGATGGGGATACTTACCGTGGCGGTGGTCACCAAGCCCTTCACCTTCGAGGGGGCCAAGCGGATGAACAACGCCCTAGCGGGGATAAGGGAGCTGGAGCCCGCGGTGGACTCCCTCATCGTGATCCCCAACGACCGGCTCATAGAGATATCCGACGCTAGGATGACCATCCAGGAGTCCTTCGCCATGGCCAACGACGTGCTACGCCAGGCGGTCCAGGGGGTCACGGACCTGATAGTGAGGCCCGGGCTGGTGAACGTGGACTTCGCCGACGTCCGGGCGGTGATGCGTTGCGCCGGCAGGGCGGTGATGGGCATCGGATCCGCCCGGGGGGAGGATCGGGCCAAGGAGGCGTTGAGGCGGGCCATGGAGAGCCCCCTCATGGAGGTGCGCCTCAAGGACGCCCGAGGGGGGCTCATAAACGTCACCGCCGGCCCCGATATAGGGATCCACGAGCTCAACGAGGCCGCCGAGGCCTTCCAGAGCTACCTGGGGGAGGACGCCCTGTTCTTCTGGGGCTACGGGGAGGACCCGGATCTCACCGGCACCGTCAAGGTGGTGGTCATCGCCGCCGGCTTCGACGGGGAGGACCGGTGCGATGCGCCCCCCAAGGGGGCCCCGAGGCCCAGGGGGGCGGAGGCGGAGCCCCTAAGGCCGCCGATGACCCCCGACCGGGGGGACTCCCCGGGGCTCTTCGACCGTAGCCCCAGCTCCCTGGACGTGCCCACCATCCTGCGGCGCCGGGGCATGGGGCCCGGTTGATGCCTCGCAAGGGATCAGATCGAGTGGGGGATCCGGTTATCCGGATCCCCCACTCGTCTCCTCCCTTCGCTTCCTATCCCTTCAGGGCCATCCGGTCCGACAGCCGGAACCGGCCTATGGTCTGCGACAGCCTCCCAGACAGCTCCATGAGCTCCCGGGCGCTCAGCTCCACCGCCTCCACTGTCCCTTTGGCCTGTTGGGCGCTCTGGGCCGCCTCCTGGGACAGGTCCAGCGCCTGGTTAGTCTCGCTGGATATGTCCTGTACCGCATGGGCTATCTCGCCGCTTGAGGCCGCCTGCTGCTGCGCCACCGCCGCCAGGTCCTGGGTGCCGGAGGCTATGTTCTGCAGGGATCCCATCACCCGGCCTATGAGCTCCACCGTCTGGTTGGCCCCCTCCAGTGCCCTCCTGGAGGCCTCCGCGTTGGCCTCCGAGGCGGTCACCACCTTGCCCATCTCACCGCCTATCCTGTCCGCCAGCTCCGCTATCTGGCCCGCCGCTCGGTTGCTCTCCTCCGCCAGCTTCCGGACCTCCTCCGCCACCACCGCGAAGCCCTTGCCCGCCTCTCCCGCCCGGGCGGCCTCGATGGCGGCGTTAAGAGCCAGCAGGTTCGTCTGGTCCGCTATCTGCCCTATCTGGGCCACGAAGGACTGGATCTGGCGGGCCATCTCACCTAGCCCCCGCACCATCTGGCTGCTGCGCTCCGCCTCCTCCGCCACGGAGGTGATGGCCTTAGCCACCCGGTCCACCGCGGAGCTCCCCTCCTCCGCCGCCCTCCGGGCCAGCTCCACGTTCTCCGCCATGTCGGTGGCCCGCTGGGCGGACATCTGGGAGCCGGACGCCACCTCCTGGGACGAGGCGGTTATCTCCTGCTGGGCCGCCGACAGCCGGCCCAGCCTCTCCTGCACCAGGGCCACCCGCTGGGCAGAGGACTCCATTTCGGAGCTGGCCTCGCTGGAGGCCTTGGTGAGCGCCTCCGACGCCAAGGACAGCTCCTCCGATGCGGCCCCAAGGGCCCCAAGGGTCTCCTTCAGGTTCCGGATCATGGTGGCCACCCCTTCGGAGACCAGCTGGATCTCGTCGCCGGTGCTCACCAACAGGGAGGACTCGTCGAAGGACAGATCCCCCGACGCGGCCCGCCCCGCCGCCTCGGAGAGCCCCTTGAGGGGAGATACAGCCTTCCCCACCGCCAAGTAGGTCACCACACCCAGGAGCAGGGCTCCCAGGATGGCCAGGGTGCCCATGGTCCAGGTGAGACGGCGTGCGGTTGAGAAGACCTCCTCCTGGCGAGTGGTGGTCCCCAGGCTCCAGGGGGTATCGGTGCCACGGACCCGGACCGGGACGTTGACCTTGATGATGTTCCTCTTCTCCGCCTCCGACCAGGCGACCCCGGTCCAGATCTTCCCCTGCTGGATGTGGTCCAGCACTTCCTTCCCATCCGGGGTGTTAATCTCCCCCATAGGCTTCATTAGCCTGGAGGGGTCCTTGTGGCTCACCACGGTGCCCTTGTAGGAAACGAGCCTGGCGTAGCCGGATCCCATGATCCTGGCGTCCCCCACGATCTTCTGGATCTGGTCCAGGGTGACGTCCACCGTTACGGATCCCACCGGCCTGCCGTTCACCTTAACGGGTGCCGCCACGGTGGTCATCAGCACCTTCTTTCCCCCCGCCTCGTACTCGTGTGGTTCAGTGAGGACCCGCTTGCCCTCCCTGACCGGGATCAGGTACCACTCCCCGTCCTCGTAACCGGAGAGCGGCTCCGCCTTGATGTCCCCCCCGTCCCAGTAGACGTAGGGTACGAACCTTCCGGTCTTGTCGTGATAGGGCTTCCCCACGAACTCCTGGTCTCTGCCGTCGAAGGCGTTGGGCTCGAAACCGCAGGACATGCCGAAGAACTCCGGGTGCTCCCGGAGGGCGTATCTGACCGCCGCCATTGCGGCGGCCCTGTCCGCCTTCCCCTCCTCCACCATGGCGGAGAGGGCGCTGGCCACCCCCACGGCGGTCTCCATGGCGGAGGCTAGCTTCTCCTCCACTTCGAAACTCAGCAGCTTGGAGGTCAGCTCCAGCTCCCGCATGGCGTCCTCCATGGAGGCCCTCCTCACCCTCACCGCCGAGGTGGCAACGATCCCCGCCAGCACCGTCAACGATACGGCCAGCACTAGCCCCACCAGCTTGAACTTGAGCGTCCGCTTCACCACTTGGGATCCCCCCCTGCCCAGTCTGCCTCACTCTAGATATAGCTCTAGTATAGCTCTAGATCACATTTTAAACCACCGGCCAAAAATAAAAATGGGGAACCGGAGGCGGAAATGTCAACTAAGATCAAGGCGCATTCACTCTAGGACCGCCTCGGGATGGCCCCTCCGCCGGGCCAAGGCGGTCCCATTTCGCGGGGGATCCCCGCAGGCCCTTGGGATCTCTGCCTGCCCCCTGGGCGGCGTGATCCGGCCCCCGGAGATCCGCTCCCATGGGGCCGGGTCGTTGGGGACCCTTTTGGGGGCTCAGCCCCCAGCCCCTCCATCGGTGGGCATCGCTTGCCCCTAGTTGCCCGTGCCGGACCCTATGCCCTGCCAGGGCTCCCGGGCGCACCCGGTCCCCTGGAGAGCGAGCGGGGTCCACCCGCCTGCTGGGGCACCGGGTTCTTGGCATCCCGTCTAGGTTCTCTCATGGCCGCTCCGTGGGATCCAGGGCTCTGACGGTGGCCCCCTGGTGGAGATATGGGCCTCAGCGGAGCGACTGGTCGGTTGCGTGGTTGCGCCGCTGTGGATCGAACCATTTATTGCGTCGCTGGGCGATGTCTGTTCGTCCCCTTGGCCCCTGGGATCCGCCAGGCCTCCCTCCGACTGGGGGACCTAGACCGTGGATCTTCGCCTCCGGCGCCTCCTTCCCTGGCGGGCAAATGGGGCCGCTCGCTGGCTCGGGCGCGGCCCGAAGGCCCCGACGGGGGCGGGTTTCGGTGCAGCCCGTGCGGTCAGGGTCTCTTGCCATATCCTGTTCGGTCGATGTTGATGTTTCACGTGAAACATATCCCTGGGGGAAGCAAATCGAGGCGAGATCGTTTCTGTCCCCCCTTGACTCCTGTTCCCAGCCCCGGATCGTACGCACGGCTCGCATCCAATGACCGGTGGCCCGGCGCCATCAAGGCCCCAGGTAAAGGGGCTCATTTCCCCCACGGCCCCACTGGAGGCCTGCCATGAACCGGAGCCCCAACCGCCGGTGCGGTCCCCTCCAAGGCCCAATGAGGATGCCACGTTTCATTGGGTGCCCCGGGTCCCGGTATCTCGAGGGCGCCCCTCGCCCCCCGAGGGATATCTCCCCAGGCATGACCGCCCGAGGGCAGTGAGCCCCAGTTGTCGGCTGGATGGGGACGGTCAGCCCCGGGCTCTTAAGAGACCTTTGGACCTATCGGTCCTTTCCAGGCGGAGGCCGTATGGATCGTCCACCGATCCCGGTCCCTCCCGTGGCCTTCCCGGTTGCCTGGCCTCCTTTCACGTTGGGACCCTCCAGTGTGGGTCCTCCTCCGGGACTCCTGGGCAGGGCGGCCTCGAACCCCAGGGTGGCCACCTCCGGGAGCCGAGGAGCTTCGCGGAAGGCCCTGGCATGGGGCTGTCCGGATGGGACGGAATCGGAGGCCGGTCGGAGGCCCCATGTGGCGCGGGCCCCAGGCTAGGACGGGATCCTAGGGGGACAGGGGAACGAAGGATCTCCCCCTTGGGATCCCCCCCGCTTTCGATGTGAAAAACGATGTCCTTGGATTATTCGCATAGCCTTCCATGCCTTTTATAAAAATTGTCGAGGGATGTGGCCCCAAGCGGTGCTTGGACCAGCCATTGGGAGGGGAAGAAACCGATTCCCAGGATCGCCATGGGGGTCCTGGGGACCCTTGCCTATGGGATCCATCGGTTGCCGCCCCTTCCCCTTCTGGAGGCCCCTGGCCACGGTTCGGATCCCTCATGCCGGACGACCCGTGGGATCCCCCCTGAGCCCCAGCCCTGGTTGCCCGCCGGGTCTGGTGGCGGGGCGTCCGTTTTGAGCCCCCAATGGGGCGGAGCAATGGGTTGATCTAAGTTGACCTTATGGTGGGCCCGCGGACCCTCCGGGTGGCACGGGTGGTATAATCGGTTTCCGTGGTGAGGAAGACTGGGAGGTGTTGTGATTGGAGGAGCTGGAGGTAGGTCACGTCATATGCTCCGACAGGATAAAGCCCATAGCGGAGGCACTGGTCAGGAAGTACGATGAGCTGTCCCACGTGGACGTGGGCCGGATCCTCTTCGTGCTGAACCGCAAGTCCCGGGGGAGCAAGAAGAGGGTGGTGCTGGCCAGGACCAGCCGGATGCCCGCCAAGTGGCGGGAGGTGCTCTACCAGCTTGGGGCGGTGGAGTACGATTTCCTGATGGAGTTCTACGAGAAGACCACCGCCGTGCTGGACGAGAACCAGATGATAGCCCTGGTCTACCGGGAGCTCCGGCGGATAGGCCGCAACGGGGACGTGGCGCCCCCGGACGTGAACGAGTGGTACAACGTCCTCATGGGGCTGGGCAGGAGGTGGTTCTACCCGGACGCCACCTGTCCCAACCTGCTGAGCGACGACATCGACTGGCGGCGCCTCATGGGACCCCACTACGAGCCGCCCCTGCCCCCCGAGTGATCCATGCCGCCTTATGGGCGGCTTTTTGTATGTCATGATTCCTCATGGTATTCAAATCCCAGCCCCCCGGGCTCCCATGACGAGAGGCAAATTGGCCTGATCAAACTAGACCTATTCCCCTCTGGGGGGGTGACCCGTCTCCCCGGGGCCGTCTGACTCCCCGCTGGAGTCGGGAAATATGGGGTGTCTATCTTTAAAAATCAAGCTACATCCCCGCTCTCTGTTATAAAAAAACCCCCGGAGGGCCGGGGGATGGACGGAGGATTAGGCCTCCCTTGGGGAGGGGGCCAGGACCGCCTCCCCAAGCTGGATCTGGATCTCCCCCCTGGGGGAGGCGGAATCCATGAAGGCCCTCAGTTGATCCAGCAGTGCGGATGGGAGGATCCCCCGGACGGTCAGGTCCTGGGCGTAGTCCCAGGAGAGGGCCTGGGGGCTCAATCCGGCCCTTCCCCACCAGTATCGGAGCTGGTCCTCCTTTTGGTAGGGGAGGCGTAATGTCACCGGCACGCACTCCTCCAGGGTCACCTTGGGGCAGGCTTCCAGCGCCTCCGCGGCGGACAGGTTGTAGGCGTCGATGAGGCCCCGGACCCCTAGCTTTATTCCCCCGAAGTAGCGGACCACCACCACCGCCGCCTGCCAGGTCCCGCTTGCCAGGATGGCGTTCAGGATCGGCCGGCCGGCGGTGCCCGAGGGCTCCCCCCCGTCGGAGGAGCCCTCGTCCAGCCGGGGCCACCGGGTCCGGTAGGCCCAGCAGTAGTGGGTGGCCCGGGGGAACTCCTCCTGGACGGAGCGGATCAGGTCCTTCATTGGGATCGAGTGGTCGAAGGGGATCACCACCCCTATGAATCGGGACCTCTTTATGACCACCTCCCGATGGAACCGGCCCCCGGGGGCCAGGATGGGATCCAGGTTCATCCCCCCCAGGCCTCCCTGAGTGCCCGGGCGGTCTCCTCCAGCGCCTCGGGGATCACCTTTACTCCCCCGACCACGGGCATGAAGTTGGCGTCCCCGTTCCAGCGGGGGACCAGGTGGGCGTGCAGGTGTCCCGGGAGCCCAGCCCCCGCCACGGCCCCCAGGTTCATGCCCAGGTTGAAGCCCTGAGGGTTCATTACCGCCCGGATGATCTGGAGGCACCGGACCTGTAGCCCCCACAGCTCCTCCGCCTCCAGGGCGGTCAGCTCCGACGGGTCCCCCACGTGACGGCGGGGGGCCACCAGCAGGTGCCCCGGGTTGTAGGGGAAGCGGTTTAGGATCACCAGGCAACTCTCCCCCCGGTGGATCAGCAACGGATCCCCAGACTCGGAGACCCGGCAAAGGAAGCAACCCTCATCCTTGATCCCCCCGGATTTGATGTAGGCCATCCGCCAGGGGGCGAAGATAACCTCCTTGTTCACCATCTCGGTACCCCCCCTATTTCCCGGGAAATATGATGTTCCGATGCTGGTCCACCAGGGCCAGGATCTTGTGGGCCTGGGACTTGGTCAGGTTCCTCAGGTGCAGGGTCAGGGAGTCCTGGGCGCCGGACATCCCTATCTCCACCCCGAACTCGTCGGCGAAGCTGTAGGGATAGTGGTTGATGGCCCGCTTGGCCCTCTGGGCCCCTTCATCCTCCCTGTCTGGGGACTCCATCTTGCGAACCAGCTCCTCGGTCTGCCTCACGCTCAGACCCCGCTGGAGCACCAGCCGGGCCACGGGCTCCATCTGCTCCTGGGGAAGCCGCAACAACGCCCGGGCGTGTCCCTCCGACAGGGCCCCGGAGGAAACCAGGGCCTTGACCGAGTCCGGGAGCTGCAGTAGCCGGAGCTTGTTGGTCACCGCGGACCGGCTCCAGCCCAGCCTCTCCGCTATGGCCTCGTGAGTGGCGGAGAACTGCTGGATCAGCTCGTTTATGCTCTCCGCCACGTCCAGGGGGGACAGGTCCTCCCTCTGGAGGTTCTCCACCAGGGCAGCCTCCCGCATGGCCCGGTCGTCCATCTCCACCACCCGGATGGGCACCTCGGTGAGCCCCGCCCTCATGGCGGCCCTCCAGCGGCGCTCCCCCGCCACGATCTGATAGCCCCCGTCCCCCCGTCGCCTCACCAGCAGGGGTTGCAGGACCCCGTGGACCCTTATGGAGGCCGCCAGCTCCTCGATGGAGGACTCGCTTATGACCCGCCGGGGCTGGAACGGGTTCGGCTCCAGGCTGGAGCAGGGGGCGAACTGGCTCGGGGCTGCCCCTGCTCCCTCGGGGGTCTCCCCCTTTGATGACTTGGATGCCCTGGGAGACTTTGGGGTAACCGCGTCCTTCAAGTCCTCCTGGTCGGCGGCCTGATCGGTGGGGATCAGGGACGCCAGCCCTCTGCCTAGTCCAGATGGCCTTGGCATCTGCTCAACACCTCCTTGGCTAGTTCCATGTAGGCCTGGGCCCCCTGGCTGGATGGGTCGTAGGTCACCACCGGCATCCCGTAGCTGGGGGACTCGCTAACCCGCACGTTCCTTGGTATCATGGTCTCGAAGGTCTCCCGGGGGAAGCCCTGGCGCACCTGCTCCGCCACGTCCCGGGACAGCCTGGTCCGGTTGTCGTACATGGTGAGGATGATGCCGAAGAGATCTATGGAGGGGTTCAGGTACTGCCTCACCAGGTCGATGGTCTTCAGCAGCTGCGAGAGCCCCTCCAGGGCGTAGTACTCGCACTGAATGGGCACCACGAACTTGTCCGCCGCCACCAGGGCGTTGAGGGTCAGGAGCCCAAGGGAAGGGGGGCAGTCGATGAAGACCAGGTCGTACTCCTGGAACCTGTCCCTGAACTTCCTCAGCCTGGACTCCCTGCTTATGGCAGAGGATAGCTCTATCTCCGCCCCCGCCAGGTCTATGGTGGCGGGCAGGACCCAAAGGTTCTCCACGTCGCAGGGCACCGCCACCTGGTCGAACTGGGCGTCCCCCAGCAGAAGCTCGTAAACGCTGGACGACAGGGCCCCTCGATCTATACCTAGTCCCGACGTGGCGTTGCCCTGGGGGTCCATGTCGACCAGGAGAACCCGCTTGCCCTTGAGGGCCAGGGCCGCCGAGAGGTTGACGCAAGACGAGGTCTTCCCAACCCCTCCCTTCTGATTAGTCATCGCCAGCACCGTCATGAAACGACCTCCCTTCTGGTATGTTTCTAGGTTTCACGTGAAACATTATACCCCAAGGACCCCCGGGGCGGTTATTTCCCGGGGAATGGGGTTTCGGAGGTGTATCCGCATTGAGAGTGAGAGGCAGAGGTGTGGCCCCTTGGGGGCGCCGGTGGAGCGGGAGGGTCCTGTGGGCCCTGTTGGCCCTGGGATCGATCCTCCTTTCTCTTCGGGGTGGGCAGGCCCAGGCGCCGGGGAAGCTCGTCCCGGTGGCGGAGGTGCTGGACGGGGATACCATCCGGGTGAGGCTGAACGGCAAGGAGGAGACCGTCCGCTATCTCTACGTTGACACCCCGGAGCTGCATCACCCCCAGAGGGGGGAGGAGGAGTTCGGTCGGGAGGCCTGGGAGGCCAACCGATCCCTCCTGGCGAGCGGGGAGGTGGGTCTGTCGTTCGATCGCCAGAGGAGGGACAAGTACGGCAGGCTCCTGGCAACCCCCATGGTCCGCTCCCACGATGGCGGATGGGTCTGGGTGACCGAGGAGCTGGCCCGGCGGGGGTTGTGTCTCGCCATGGAGGTGCCCCCCAACGATTCGGGCACCTGGAGGATAAGGGCCGCTGTGGCGGAGGCCAAGGCGAACCGGAGGGGGCTGTGGGGGCCCTCCGCCTCCAGGGGGAGGGGCTACACCGAGGGGCAGCTCAAGTCCGTGGCGGGCAAGCTCCTGGGCCGATGGGTCCGGGTCTCCCTGGTGGTGAGGTCCGTGTCGGTGTCCAGGTCTGGGGGCGTGACCATCCGGGGGGATAGGAACTTCCTGTTCGTCCAGAGCTATCGGGGCGTCTGGGACTTCGACTCCATCCGTCCCGGAGACAGGCTGGTCATATGGGGGTGTCTTTCCAGGTCTCCCCGGGGCTGGCACGTGCGGTGGGTAGATCCCGCCCAGAGGATGGAATAGCCCCTTCCTTATTTATAGTATAATGGCTTTGGTTTTACTTCCTTGGGATCGGGGGTGTTTCGCATGAGGGGAGCTCGGCTCCTGGCCCTGTTAGTGGGCCTCTTCGCGGTCATCGCCCTAGGGGCGGTGCCGCTGGCCTCCGCCCTCAGGAATAGCGATCTCTATGCCTCCAGGGTCAGGGATGCCCTGGTGGAGGGGGTCCAGTCGTCCCTGGGGTGTGAGCTGGAGCTTGGGGACGTGTCCGGCAACCCCATAAGGGGCTACGAGATGAGGGGCATTAGGCTATCGACCCCCAGCGGTGGGGTGGTGCTGGAGGCGGAGGAGGGATCCCTGCATCTATCCATCCCGGACCTGATGAGGGGAGAACCTCGGCTTTCGGTGGTTCGGCTGGGGCGGGGCCGGGGGGATCTGGACCTGATGCGATCCCTGATGCCCAGGGGGCCCCGGAAGGAGCGTCCCCCTTTCGACGAGGTGCGGGTGAGGGATCTTGTGCTGACGTCCTCCGGCGAGAGCCTGTCGGTGAATAGCGCCCGGGTCCGCCTTCCCGAGGGAGGGTACCTATTCGCTCTGTCTGGCGGGCTGTCCGGTTTGGAGGTCAACCTCAAGGGGGAGGTTCACAGGGCCCCGTCCGGCGGGGGGGCGTGGCGGTTGGACCTTGCCGCCTCCTTGGGGGATGGAAAGATATCCATCTCCGGGGTGGCGGGGGATCGGATCGACCTGGCCGGGCGGGTCACCTCCCTTTGGATCGATGACCTGCGCAGGGTGCGCCCCTTCCTCCCCGCCTCGGTGTCGCTGCCCAAGGGGATCCAGGGGCGGGTCACCGCCTCCTTCAACCTTAGGGGCTCCGGCGAAGCCCTGGCGGGGGAGGGGGAGGGGAACGTGCGGGACCTCCTGGTGGCGGGCTACCTGGTGGAGGAGGCCAAGGGGGCCTGGTCCACCGATGGCAGGGCGGTCACCTTCCGGGTCACCGCCGGGAGGGTGAACGGGGCCGCTGTCTCCGGGGTGGTGTTGGTCCCCCTGCGGACCGGTGGGGTCTCCCTGGACCTCAAGTTGGAAGGGGTCTCCGCCGATCGCTGGAGGGGCAACCTGCCCTGGCTGGAAGACATACAGGGGGACCGCATCTCCGCGGATGTAAGGCTTGCATTGGGGGCATCCCCGTCTGGAACCGTAAGGGCCATGGCCCAGCAGATGACCGCCGGGGGAGAGGAGCTGGAGGGGCTGGACATCACCGCCAAGGTCTCCCCTAAGGGGGCCGACCTCTCCGGCGCCTGCCTCTGGACCGGAGCCCGGCTGGCCTTTTCCGGCCAGGCCTCCTCGGCGGGGCTATCCCTATCGGGAACCTTCTCCGGGCTGAACCTGGCCCGGCTGGGGGACCGCATGCCGGACGCCAGGGGACTGAAGCCCCGGGGGGGCGTATCGGGACGATTCTACCTCCAGGTGCCCCGGTCCGGCGCCCCGGTGGTGAGGGTCCTCCCCTCCGGGGGCGCCGTGACCCTGGAGGGTTCCAGGGGGACCATGACCCTAGGCGGGCTGGGGGGCGAGCTGGTCATCTCCCGCGGGGGGGTGTCCCTCCGCTCCCTTTCGTTCCTCTACCGGGGGGGCAGGTTCACCTTGGACGGATCGGTACCCTCCGGCGACGGGGGAGTCAGCATCAAGGGCCGGGTGACTGCCCTTCCCGCCTCCGCCCTGGCTGAGGGGGCCAGGGGCTCCCTGTCCGGCACCTTCTCCGCCACGGGCCCCGTCTCATCCCCCTCCATCGAGTTCTCCCTCTCCTCTCATGAGCTCTCCACCGGTTCGGTCTCCATCGGAGGCTTCTCCGCCTCCGGGGTCCTCAGAGAGGGGAGGCTGGGGAACCTGGTTGTTAAGGGTAATTTCATGGGTATCCCCCTGTCCATGTCCGGCGGTGGGTCTCTGGATGACCTTACCCTTTCGGGATCCCTGGTGGACGTGTCGGTGGTGCCGCTGCTTTCCGCCGCCAAGGCGGAGGTGCCCATCTCCGGCCGGGTCAGCGGAAAGCTTTCGGCCCGACTCAGGCCCGGGGGTTCGTCCCTCTCCATCGGGGTATCCGGCGGCAGGTTGGAGGCCTACGGCCTGCCCCTGACGGGCCTATCTGGAACGGTGGCCTCCGACGGGGCCTACTGGCGGGTCACCAACCTATCGGGTTCCATCCTGGGGGGGCGGGTGTCCGCCGGTGGTGCTGGGGGCCCCAAGGGGGCGGACCTCACGGTGGCCCTAGTGGACCTCAACCTGGAGGCCCCCGGCTCCCCCCTCAAGGGGCTGGCCTCCGGACGTTTCCATGGGGAGGCCAAGGTTTCGGGCCCCATGGGTGCCGCCACCGTTTCCCTGGCAGGGAATGTCAAGGGGGCCAGGATGGGGGGCATAAGCCTGGGGGACCTGTCGGTGGCAGTCCAGGGCAGTGGGGGGGACCTTAATGTGTCGTCCATAAGGGGTCAGGTGGGGGAAGGGGTCCTGGAGGCCACCGGAAACATCTCCCTTAGGGGGGGATCCCCCAGGGTGAGACTATCGATCCAGGGGAAGGGGCTGGATGTTTCCAAGGCCCTCTCCATGCTCCGCTTTGGGGGGGTGCCCCTTTCCGGACGGGGGGACGTGGAGGCCCAGGTTGCCTACCGGGACGGGCTGATGGTCAAGGGGGCGGTGACCTTCTCCCCCCTGGTGGTTCGGGGGCTGAGGATGGACCGGCTGAGGCTTCCCTTCATTTATGGAGATGGTTATCTGACGGTTGAGTCCGGGTCCGGCTCCGCCTACGGCGGCACGGTGGAGATCCAGTTTTCCCGGGAAATGAAGAGCACCCGTTATGGGGGCAACCTGACCGTCAAGGGCTTCCAGCTGGGCTCCGCCTGGGGGGACATGTTCCCGGACGTGAAGTTCAAGGGGGACGGCAGTGGAGACCTGGCCCTCTCCCTCCAGGGGGACCTCAACAGGACAAGCACCAGGAGGGGCAGGGGGAAGCTGTCCCTGCGGGACGGCAAGTTCAGCGGCTTCGACCCCTCGGTGGCCTCCGCCATGGGGGCCGACTCGGTCAAGTACCGGGACCTTTCGGTGTCCTACGAGCTGGATGGGGTGGACCTGGTGATCCTCCCCGGGAGCCGCATATCCTCCCCGCCGGGGGACAAGCTCTATCGCTACATGATGTTCGATGGAACGGTTAGGGGGAATGGCGAGCTTAACATCAGCTGCTACGGGAACCTGAACTCCCGGGGTCTGAACGCCCTCTCGGGGGTAATCGGCGGCATAGTCTCCTCCGGTTTGGACACCGGAAGGTTGCTGCGGGGGATCCTGGGAGGGGCGGTTAGCGGCTGGGCCAGCGGCCAGTTCAGGGACGTGTCGTTCAAGGTGGTGGGCGCCGTGGACAAGCCCACGGTTAGCTCCCTTAAGGTCTACTCCCCCTCCAGGCCCACCGAGCAGGGGCCCGCGGGTGGAGGGGCCGGCAAGGACGAGAGGCGGTTCGACCTGAAGATAGAGGTCCCCTCCGGCGGCGGAGGGGACCAGGTGGGGGGGCAACTTCAGGAGCAGATCCTGGATAACCTGTTCAACCTGCTGACTCCCCAGGGGACCAACGGCAACTAGACCTCTTGGAGGTGCTCCCTTAGCACCTCCAAGAGGCGGCTGGAGTCCACGTTCCCCCCGGAGGCCACGATCCCCACCTTAAGGCCCCGGGGATCCAGCTTGCCCTCCAGCAGGGCCGCCACCCCAACAGCGCCGGAACCCTCGACCACCTGGTGATGATGGTGTAGCAGGAACGCCATGGCCCTCCCGATGGATTGCTCGGTCACCTCCAAGACCCCCGCCATGCGGGTCTTGGCCAGGCTTAGGAGGCTCTGGGGTATGTAGCCCGCCAGGCCGTCCGCCAGGGTGGGGAGGTACTCCACGTCCCTCACCACCCCGTCCTCCCAGGAGACCACGTAGGGGTTCGATGCCTCCGACTGGACCCCGTAGACCCGGATCCCGGGCCGAAGGTGGCATGCCGCCAGGGCAACCCCGTTCATGAGGCCCCCGCCCCCGGCGGGCACCAGGATCACATCCAGGTCCGGCTGGTCCATCATTAGCTCGATCCCCACCGTGGCGGCCCCGCAGACCACGTGGTGGTCCTCGAAGGCGGATATGAACGTCATGCCCTCCCGCTCCGCCATGGCCAGGGCCTCCGCCTCCGCATCGTCGTAGGAGCCATCCACCACCCGGAGCTCCACCGTATGGCCCCCGATGCCCCTTATGGCCTCCTTCTTTGTCTTAGGACAGGTGGCGGGAACGCATATGGTGGCCTTGATCCCCATCAGGCTTGAGGCCAGAGCAACCCCCTGGGCGTGGTTGCCGCTGGAGGCGGTCACCACCCCCCGTCGCCTCTCCTCCTGCGATAGGCTCTGCATCTTGAAGAGCGCCCCCCGGACCTTGAAGGCCCCGCAGAGCTGCTGGTTCTCCCACTTGATGTAAACCTGGGCCCCGGTCAACCCGCTCAGTGGCCGGGATAACTCCGTGGGGGTGTGCCTCACCTTGTCCTTGAGGAACCGATAGGCGGCCAGTGCGTCCGCCATGGAGGGGTTGATTGGAAGGGTTGACATGTTTTAACTACCTCCTAACATTATTCTTGGAGTAGATGATAGCACATTGGAGAGCGAGGTGTCGGCTTGGAGCGGATTCTGATCCTTGGAGGAGTGAGGAGCGGCAAGAGCCGCCTGGCGGAGGTGCTTACCTCCCGCCACCGTAGGGTCCTGTACTGCGCAACCGCGGAGGCCTTGGACCCGGAGATGGAGGAGCGGGTGAGGCTTCATCGGGAGCGTCGTCCTCCCGACTGGGAGACATGGGAGGGGGCGCCGGAAGAGATCTTCCATGCGGTCTCGTCCTTCCCGGGTGCGGTGCTGGTGGACTGCCTCACCGTGTGGCTTAGCCGTATATGCCTTGCGGATCCGTCCTTCCAGGGGGACCGGTGGCAGGATCTGAAGGAGAGGGCCCTGGAGATGACCCGGCGGCTCTTCTCCCTGGAGGGGCCCAGCCATCTGGTGGTGGTGTCCAACGAGGTGGGGTTCTCCCTGGTGCCCCCCAACCGGATGGGCCGTCGTTTTCAGGAGCTACAGGGAATGGCCAACGCCCTGGGGGCCGCGGCCTGCGATCGGGTGGCGCTGGTGGTGGCGGGTGTCCCCCTCTGGATCAAGGGAGGTGATCCCCATGTGGTTCCTTAGGTACTTGGCCGTCATGTGGAACCTGCTGACCCGGTTGCCCAGGCTTATGGACGGGATCTACCCAGAGGAGTCAACCTCCGGCGCCCTGGCCCTGGCCCCCCTGGTGGGGCTGATCATGGGGTGCATGGTGGGGCTGGTCTCCATCCCCCTCTCCTGGTTCCTTCCCCCCCTGGTTTGGCCCCTCTGGTCCGCGGGGATCTACATATGGTTGGGATGGTCCCTGCACCTGGACGGCTTAGCGGACCTGTGCGATGGGCTGGGGTCCGGCCGTAGGGGAGAGGGGATGAGAGCGGTCATGAAGGACAGCCGGATCGGCGCCTTCGGAGTGATGGGGCTGATCCTAGCACTGGGGTCCTGGGCGGGCTCCTTGGGCTCCTTCCCCTGGTTCAAGCTCCCGGTCACGCTTGGGTTCATGGGCTACCTTGGGAGACTTTCCCTCCTGTCCTGCGCCTGGGCGGGCAGGTATCCCTGGGAGTCGGGGCTTGGGAAGGTCTTCGTGGGGCGTCTTGGGGTGGCCCACCTGGCCCTGGGCGCCACGTGGGGACTTCTGGCCCTTCCGGTGCTGGGCCCGGTGGTGCTGGTTTGCGGCCCGTCTATTGCTGTCCTCTTGGGGGTCGGGTGCGCCCGGTGGATGAACTCCCGTCTGGGGGGGGTCAACGGGGACGTGCTGGGGGCGGTGGAGGTGGCCTGCGAGGCCATAATGGCCCCCCTCCTGGGGGCCCTGTGGCTTCCCATGTGAGCCACCGTGGCTTTTAGGGCCCGGGGGGAGAAGTCCGCCCGGGCCCTAAAAGCCTAGCCCTGGGGACGCTTGAGGGCCGCCAGGAGCGCCGCGGTAAGGGCGGTGCCGGCGGCGATGGATAGGGCGTAGAGCCCCAGGTTCCCCACCGCTCCGGGTATGGGAAGGACGAAGATCCCCCCGTGGGGGGCCCGGAGCGTGCAGTGGAACGCCATGGACATGGCGCCGGTTAGGGCGGAGCCCGCCATTATAGCGGGGATCACCCGGATTGGGTCCCCGGCGGCGAAGGGAATGGCCCCCTCGGTTATGAAGGATATGCCAAGAACTCCCGCCGCCTTGGCGGCCTCCCGTTCCTCGGGGGAGAATTTGCCCGGGGCCAGGAGGCTGGCCAGGGCGATCCCCAGCGGGGGGGTCATCCCCGCCGCCATCACCGCCGCCATGGGCTCGAAGGTGCCGCTGCCCAGTAGCCCCACCGCGAAGGTGTAGGCCGCCTTGTTTATTGGGCCCCCCATGTCGAAGGCCATCATGGCCCCCAGCAGGAGCCCCAGGATGGCCGCGTTGGAGGAGCTCATCCCGCTCAAGGTGGCGGTGGTCCAGTCCATGAGGGCCTTCACCGGGGATCCCACCACGTAGATCATCATGAGCCCGGTAAGAAGGGAGGCTCCCAGGGGTATGATGAGCACCGGCATCAGCCCCTGAAGGTTCCTGGGGAGCTTGACGTTGCTGGATATGAGGAGGGCGCTGTAGCCCCCGATGAACCCGGAGGCGATGCCCCCCAGGAACCCGGCCCCAAGCTGGCTGGCCAGCATGCCGCCGATGAAGCCCGGCGCAAGCCCGGGCCGGTCAGCGATGGAGTAGGCCATGTAGGCGGACAGCACGGGCACCATGAGGGCGAAGGCGGAGCCGCCGCCGACCTTCATCAGCGCCCAGGCCAGGGTCCCTTCCTGCTCGAAGGCCTTTATGCCGAAGGCGAACGACAGGGCTATCGATAGCCCCCCGGCCACCACCAGGGGTATCATGTAGGACACCCCGGTCATCAGGTGCTTGTAGGCCCCCTTGGCCTTGGAGGCCGAGGGGCCGGATGGCTCCGCCGCCTTGGGGGCGTCGGCGCCCCCCTCCACCGGGGCCTCCGCCAGGGCCCGTTCGATGAGGCCCCGGGCGTCCCTTATGGCCTCCGCGGTGGATGTGGTGTAGACCCGCTTGCCCCTGAATCGGTCCCGTTCAACCTTGGTGTCCGCCGCTATTATTACCAGCTCCGCCTGGGAGATGTCCTCTTGGGTTAGCTGGTTCTCTGCCCCCCCGGATCCCCGGGTCTCCACCTTAACCTGGTGCCCCATCCCCTCCGCCGCCAGCTTCAGCGCCTCCGCCGCCATGTAGGTGTGAGCTATGCCGGTGGGACAGGACGTAACCGCCACTATCTTAGCCATCACGTACACCTCCTGTCGCAAGGATGCCCGGGTCTCCCCGGGGATATCAGCCGCTTATCAGCCCTTCCGCCTCGGATATGATCCTCCTCACCTCCTCCGGGTCCTTGGCGCTCAGAAGCCCCTCCCGGACCTCTTGGTGCATCACAAGCCTGGCCAGGCTGGACAGCACCTTAAGGTGGGAGGAGTCGTCCCCCTGGGGGACGGCGATCATGAAGAAGAGCCTGGGCCTGGTCCCGTCCAGGGCCTCCTCCTGGATCTCCTCCCGGGTGCGGCCCATGGCAAGGGCGGGCCTCACCACCGCGCTCGACTTGGCGTGGGGAATGGCCAGCCCGTGCCCCACCGATGTGGTCCCCTGGGCCTCCCTCTGGGCCACGTGGGCGAGGAACTCCTCCACATCGCTCACCGCCCCGTCGGCCCTCAATCCCTCCGCCAGGGTCCTCAACACCCGCTCCTTCTCCCGGACCTCCAGATCCAATATGATCCCGTTGGGTCCCATGAGCTCCCCGATCATCCTTCCACCTCCGATATCCGGATCTTGTCCATGAAATCCCTCACTGCGGAGGGTTCAACCCTTGGCTCCTCTATCCGGGTGATCGCACATAGGGAGAAGGCGCAGGCCAGCCGGGCGGTCTCCCACAGCTCCATGGAGGAGTGGATCCCCAAGGCCATGGCGGCCACCATGGCGTCCCCGGCCCCCACGGTGGTGATCGGCGTCACCTTGGGGGGCCGGACCAACACCGTCCCTTGGGGGGAGGAGAGCACCGCCCCATCCGCCCCCAGGGAGAGGGCCACGAGTCCTATCCCCATCTCCCTGAGGCGCCGGACCCCCTGGAGGATCCCCTCCGGTCCCTCTGGCAGGCGGAGCACCTCGGACAGCTCCGCCAGGTTGGGCTTCACCCCGTGGGGCACCGCCTCCAGCGCCAGCCTCAAAGGCTCCCCGCTTGTGTCAACTATGGTCAAGCGCCCCATACGCTTTGACTCCTCCACCAGCCGGGCCACCGTGTCCTCCGGGCAGCCGGGGGGGAGGCTCCCGGAGATGACCACCACCCGGCACGGGCACCTCTTGAGGTCCCCCATGAGGGCCTCCAGGTGGGACGGATCCCACCGGGGCCCCGGCAGGTTCACGTCCGTCACCGTCATCTCCGCCAGGTCCGAGAGCTTTATGTTCTCCCGGACCCGCCCGGGCAGGGGGGTGAACATGTGTCCCACTCCCCGGGCCTCCATGGCGGACCGGAAGAGCCCCATGTCCTCCTCCCCGATGAGCCCCAGGGCGTAGACCTCCCGGACCCCGTAGTCCCCCAGGAAGGAGGCCACGTTTATCCCCTTGCCCCCCGGGGCCAGGTGCTCCCCCTCCGCCCGGTTAACCTGGCCGGGGCGGAACTTCCGGAGGAACACGGTCCTGTCCTTGGCGGGGTTCAGCGTCACGGTGGCTATAGCCATCTTCCGTCCTCCCCGGCCCTCAGCACCTTCACCACCCGGGAGAGGGCCCTCACCTCCTCATCATCCGCCCCCCAGTCGGTCACCAGGCCGGTCAGCTCCTCCAGGGGAAACATCCGGCAGGCGCTGTCCCGCCCTAGCTTGGAGTGGTCCACCAGCAGGTATCCCCGGGCGGCGGACCGGATCATGAGGGCCTTGGTCCTGGCCTCCTCCGGGTTCGGGGTGCTGGCCCCGAAGGGGGCGCTCACCCCGTTGGCGCCTATGAAGGCCACGTCGAACCGAAGGGCCTCCAGCCCCATGTCCGCCAGGAACCCCACCAGGGACCGGGGGGACTTCCTCATCACACCCCCTATGACCCAGAGCTCCACCACCGGGTCGTTCATGAACACCTGGGCCACGTCCAGCGAGTTGGTGGCCACCGTTATCCGACGCCCCAATAGGCCCCGGGCCAGCTCCATCGTGGTGGTCCCCGCGTCGATCAGGACCCGCTCCCCGTCCTCCACCAGCCCGGCGGAGGCGGTCCCTATGGCCCGCTTCTCCTCCAGGTTCCTGACCCGCTTCTCCTTGAAGGACGGCTCCGCCCCGTAGCCCACCGGCAACGCCCCCCCATGTGTCCGGCGTAGAAGCCCCCGTTCCTCCAGGTGCGCCAGATCCCGCCTCACCGTGGCCTCCGAGGCCCCAACCCGATGGGCTATCTGGGGCACCGAGGATATCCCCTGGCCCACCAGCGCCAGGATCGCCGATCGTCTCTCCTCCGGGAGCATGAGATCCCCCCTTTTTTGATCGAAGTTGATTGGATATGATCAGTTTTGCTTATTTTAGCGGATCTAGCGGGCAGCGCAAGGGGGCGGGCTGAACTTTCGGTCATCCAGACATGGAGACCCGGATCTAGCCCAGGGGCTCCAGAGAGGTCAATGGCATTGATCATCCTTGATCTTTTGGGTAAAGCACGCGGGGCCCCTCGGGGCCCCGCGGTCCTCTATCATGCCCTTTATCCTAGGGTCCTGGACCCTATCCCATGGGGCTATGCGTCTTATTGGAAGAGGCTCGCCTGCCGTGGGGGAGCGGAAAGGAGCTCCTCCAGATGGGATGACTCGAGAAGCCGGGGCCGGTGGCCGTCGCAGGTGACGAAGTGCCTTATCCTGCCCACCCGGAGCCCCAGGGACCCAAGATCCTCGATCCGAAGCCTGCCCCTCCGGCGGGCCTCCAGGATGGCCCTGACCCCCTTGGGACCTATGCCGGGCACCATCAGGATCTCCTCCGCCTCCGCGGAGTTCAGGTCCACCGGGAACCGGTGGACGTTCCTGAGCGCCCAGGAGGCCTTGGGGTCCAGCCGGCGGTCCAGCTGTTGCCGGTCCCCCAGGATCTCCCGGTAGCTCATCCCGTACTGCCTCATCAGGAAGTCCGCCTGGTAGATCCGGACCTCCCGTAGCCTGTCCGGGTCCCTCCGGGGAAGCCTTGGGTCCTCCGACACGGGGACGTAGGACGAGTAGTAGACCCGCCTCAGCCTGAATCGGCGGTATAGGGCGCTGGAGACCTTGAGGACCTCCCGGTCCGGGTCCTCCGTGGCCCCCAGGATCATCTGGGTGGTGTGCCCCCCCTTCAGATGTCCCGAGCTCCCCATCTCCTCCAGGAGGGACGCCACCCTCCCCATGGGGGCCAGGATGGCGCTGCCCTCCTTCTGGGGGGCCAGGGCCCTCAACCCCTCCTCGGAGGGGACCTCCAGGTTCACGCTCACCCGGTCCGCCAGGAGGCACATCTGCCGGATCAGGCCAAACGACGACCCGGGGATCACCTTGGCGTGCACGTAGCCCCCGAATCGATGCTCCCGCCGGATGATCTCAAGCGCCCGGATCATCCTCTCCATGGTCCCGTCCGGGGAGCCCACCACCGCGGAGCTGAGGAAGATCCCCTGCACCAACCCCCTGCGCCACAGGGAGGCGAACAGGTCCGCCAGCTCCCGGGGCTCCATCTGGGCCCGATCCACCGGGGAGCTGGCCCGGTTCACACAGTAGGCACAGTCGTAGCCGCACCGGTTGCTCATGAGCACCTTGAGGACCCGGCAACGGTTGGCCCAGACCACCCCGGGCAGGACACCAAGGGCCCTCTCCCTGAAGGGGGCGCAGGAGGCGTCGAACCGGGCAGAGTCCCCAAGGACCCTCAGCCTTCCCATCAGATCCACCGCCATGCCCCCCTTCTGTAAGCTTTGCGTCAGTATAGCTTACTTTAGGTTGTCGCTCAACCGCCCCCCGACCAGCCCCAGGACTCGGCCATGGCTCAGCCTCACCGCCAGGGCTCCCAGCGCCGCCCCCGGCACGGAGCTGATAGCGAAGGCGGACAGGAGGAACTGGAACGATACGGACCTGCCCATCATGGGCCCCACCAGGGCGGAGGCCAGGTAGGCCCCCACCAGGCAGGTGCCCATCACCTCCCCCAGGGCGGGGACCAGGTGCCCCCTGATCGCCCGGGCTGCCAACCCCGCCAGCAGGGCCCCGGGGATGCTCCCCGGGAGGGCGAAGAGGGTGCCGGTCCCCAGTGATATCCTGATCAGGCTCGTCACCAGGGCGCACCCCGCCCCGTACCAGGGGCCCAAAAAGTAGCCCGCCACCACGTTCAATGCGTGCTGAAAGGGATAGCACTTGGCGGGCCCCACGGGGAACGACAGGGGGGACATGACCACCCCCAGGGCGCAGAGCGCCCCCGCCAACGCAAGCCTCCTAAGCGCCAGGCTCCTATCCTCCAACCGGACCACCTCCATCCTCGATCGTCCTCCTCACCGCCCCGCACAGGTCCCCCATCCGGCCCGGGTCCCGCCGGAACAGGGCACCGCACATGGCGATCCCCGCCACATTGGACCCCCTCAGCCGTTCCAGGTTGTGCTCCCCTATGCCCCCTATGGCAACGCAGGGTATGGACACCCCCCGGGCTATGACGCCTATCCCATGGGGTCCTATCACCACCGTGTCCTCCTTGGTTCCGGACTGGAATGCGGCCCCGCAGCCCAGGTAAGAGGCCCCCGCCGCCTGAAGCTCCAGCCCCCGCTCCAGCGTCCTGGCGGTGCCGCCGATCACGAAGTCCTCCCCGGCAACCCGGCGGGCCGCCTCCACCGGCAGGTCCGAAGCCCCCAGGTGGACCCCCCGGGCCCCGGAGGCCAGGGCCACGTCCAGCCGGTCGTTCACTATGAACAGGACCCCCTCGGAGGCGCACCTCCTGGCCAGCTCCCGGGCCAGACGGTAGGTCCTCCCCCCGTCCCAGCCCTTGCACCGGAGCTGAAGGGCGGTTACCCCGGACCCAATGGCCATCTCCGCCAGAGCGATCAGCTCCCCCTCGTCCCCCAGGGACGAGTCCAGGATCCCGTAGACCTGGAGAGCCTCCCTAAGCCACCGATCATCCATCTGCCCGGATCACCTCCACGTTCTCCCCATCCAGCTCCCCGGTCCTGGCCCGGTGTAGCTGGTCTATGAGGGCCTCCACCAGGCTGCCGGGGCCACAGCAGGCCCCAAGGGCCCTCCGGAGGGCCCCCTTGAAGAGGGCGCAGCCCCACAGGGCGGCGGAGAAGGGGTCCGCCCCCACCCCCAGGGCGCAGGCCATGGCGCTACCCAGGGCGCATCCAAGCCCGGGCACCGGCACCGCCCCTCGAACCTCCCTCCCCCGGAGCCTCACCAGCCCCCAGCTCACCCCTAGGGCCACGTGGTCCTCCTCCCCGGTCATGACCGCGCAACACCGGTGGTCCTCCGCCAGCCTCCGGACCCCAAGGGGCGGTCCCGGCAGGTCCGAGTCCACCCCCCGCTGTCCCTTCCCCTCCCCAAGCAGGGCGGAGATCTCCGCCCCGTTCCCCTTGAGGATCGAGATCCCCCGGGAGAGGATCTCCATAGCCAGGTCCAGGCGCCCAGGGAAGGACCCGACCCCCACCGGATCCAACAGCGCCGGCCGATCCCCCGCCCCGTCCAGAGCCCGCCGGATGGACACGACCCGGTCCTCCGTGGGGGTCCCCAGGTTGAGCAGCAGCGCCTGGGACATCCGGGCCGCCTCCAGGGCCTCCTCCGGATGGGTGGTCATCAGCGCCCTGCCCCCCAGGGCGTAACAGACCCGGGCGCTGAGGGGGCCCGACACCCAGTTGGTGACGTGATAGACCAGAGGGGATAGCCGGGCCACCTCCGATGCCAGGTGGGAGACCCTCAAGCCCCGTCACCCACCCAGGGGGCCGGGGCCCGGTGGTACAGGCACCCGTGCCCTCTCCCGAGCCTGACCCCCGTCTCCATGCCCCTCCTCACGAACTCCCTGCCCCGGGTCACCGCGGTCTTCAGGTCCTCCCCGGCGGCCAGCTCCGCCGCTATGGCGCTGCTCAGCGTGCAGCCCGTTCCGTGGTCGTTGCCCCCCGGGATCCGCCGGTCCTCGAATAGCACCTCCTCGGCGCCGCATATGAGCACGTCGAAGATGTCATCCCCTGGAAGGTGCCCCCCCTTGAGGAGAACCCCCCGGCACCCCGCCTCCAGCAGCCTGTTCGCCGCGTCCAGCATGTCCCCCTTGGTGGCTATGGATCCCGGCGGAAGGCCCAGCAGCCGCTCCGCCTCGGGCAGGTTCGGGGTCACCAATGACGCCAGGGGAAGCAGTCTCTCCCGCATGGCCCGCTCGGCCCCCGAGTCCATCAGGCTGTGCCCGCTCTGGGACACCATCACCGGGTCCAGCACCACCGGCCCCGGGTAGGAGGAGAGCTCCTCCGCCACCGCCTCCATGATCTCCCCGGTGGACAGCATGCCTATCTTCACCGCCCGGACCGGAAAGTCCGAGAGGAGGCACCGGATCTGCTCCCTCACGGACCGGACCGAAAGGTTCTCCACGTGGTACACCCCCATGGAGTTCTGGGCGGTAACCGCGGTAACCGCCGAGACGCCGAAGACGTTAAGCCCCATGAAGGTCTTGAGATCCGCCTGGATCCCCGCCCCACCGCCGGAGTCGCTCCCCGCGATGGTCATGGCAACACCCCTGTACAAATCTCATCCCCCCTCAAAATCGAACCGGCGCCCCGGGGGGCCCCCGGAGCGCCGGTCTAATGCGCGCGCCCGCCGCTTCCCTCCCTACGCCGGCATTACCCGGATCAGGTACTTGGGGTCGAAGGCCACCCTTCCTCTCAGCCCCCCGTGGGGCTCCCCCGGAAACGCATATTAAATTTTCCTCCCGCCCTGGGCGGTCACCCCATACATACACCATCCGGGCCCCGGGGTCAACGGGGCCTTCAGGTGCTATCATCCTCTGGGTCAAGGAGGAGCGGAGGAGATGAGGATGAGACGATGTATCCCCCGGGTCGAGCCCGGGGCCCACATGGACGCGTCGCTGGTGATCCTGGGCGGAGGGCGGGGCACCCGGATGGGGGGCAACAAGCTCTTCCTCTCCGTGGGGGGCCGCTTCCTGTGGGAGGTGATGCTTCAGCGGATGGCCCCCTGGTTCAGGGAGGTGATAATGTCCGTGGGGCCCAGGGACGTGGGGCCCCTTTCGGGGCTGCTTCCCCCCGCCGCACCAGGCGGTGTCCCGATCCGGGTGGCGGTGGACCGGTCCGAGGCGCTGGGGCCCCTGGAGGGGCTAAGATCCGCCCTGGCGGAGGCCCGCTCCGGCTGGGCCTTCGCGGTGGGGTGCGACATGCCCCTGGTCCAGCACGCGGTGGTCCGTAAGATGTGGAGCCTCATGGAGAGCCGGTCCATGGTGATCTGCGCCAGGCTGGGGGGCTTCCTGGAGCCGTTGCACGCCTTCTACTCCACCGGATGCCTTCCCGCGGTGGATGATGCGATCTCCAGGGGGGAGAGGCGCCTCAAGGGCTTCTACCACCAGGTGGAGGTCACCGTGGTGGAGGAGGAGTCCCTCCGGTACCTGCCGTACCGGCGGTCCTTCCTGGGGGTCAACACCCCCAAGGACCTGGCGGACCGGCTGGATCAACTGGGGGCGGCCCCCCCTTGGGTGATAGAATAGGCGGGCTTCAAACCATCGAAGGGAAGGTTCGGTCATGAGGGTCGACCCCGAGAAAGTGGACAGGGTGCTGGTGATAGGGCTTTCGTGCCTGGGGGACATGCTGCTGGCCTCCGGGGCCCTTTGGAACCTCAGGCTCTTCCTCCCCGGGGCCCACTTCAAGATAATGGTGGGCCCCCGGGCGGTGGAGGCGGTGAGGCACGACCCCATGTGGCAGGAGGTGGAGGTCTACCACAGGCAACGGGACTACCCGGGCCTTTGGGGGCGCCTCAATGTCATATCCAGGATCAGGGCCTTCAGACCGGACCTGATAGTGGACCTGAGGTCCGGCCTGAACCCCCTGTTCAGCGGCGCCAGGTACGCCCCCCTCTGGGGGCTTAAGGAGCTGAGGCTTCCCAAGACGGTTCACGAGGCGGAGCGGAACCTCATCTGCATGGCCTCCATCGGGGTTCCGATCCGGACCAGGAACATGCGCTTTCACATCTCCCAGGCGGCGGAGGAGGCGGCGGAGCGTCTGGTGGGGGAGGGGCGGTTCGTGGTGCTGAACCCCGGGGGCAGCTTCCCCCCCAAGCGCTGGCCGGAGGAGAACTTCGCCCGGCTGGCCCTGCACCTGGCCCGGATGGGGCTTAGGGTGGCGGTGACCGGCAAGCTTCCTGACGAGGTGGAGATGGCCCAGCGGATCCTGGACGGGCTCGGCTCCGCGGGGATCGACCTCAGGTCCTGCCCGTCCCTGGAGGTCCTGGGAGCGGTGCTGAGGCGGGCTTCCCTGATGGTCTCCAACGACACCGGGCCGGTGCACCTGGCCAGCGCCGCCGGCACCCCCACGGTGGGGCTCTACTCCCATGGGGACCTGGCCCTCCGGTACGGCCCCTGGTGCACCCCCCACGAGAGCCTGCTCCCCCGGGAGGGGGCCCGGTCCTTCGAGGAGGCCATGGGATCCATCCCGGTGGATGACGCGATCGATGCGGCGGAGCGGCTCCTTAGGGGAGGGTTCGGCGGTGCCTAGCCGGGCGGTGCTCCTGGATCGGGACGGGGTGATAATGAGGGACCTGGGCTACGTGGGGGATCCCGCCCAGGTGGAGCTGTTGCCCCTGGTCCCCCGGGCGCTGGGGCTCCTCCGGGACGCGGGGTTCCTCCTGGTGGTGGTCACCAACCAGTCGGGCATAGGCCGGGGCCTCTTCTCCGCCGAGGCCCACGAGGCGGTTCGCCGCAGGATGGAGGAGCTCCTGGCCGCCCATGGGGTCCGGCTGGATGGCTACTATCACTGTCCCCACGCCCCCTGGGAGGGTTGTCAGTGCAGGAAGCCCAACGGGGGCATGGCCCTCAAGGCGGCGGAGGAGCTCCACATAGACCTGGGTTCCTCCTGGGTGGTGGGGGACAAGATGTCGGACCTTGGGCTGGCCATCCGGGTGGGCTCCCGGGGGATACTTGTAGGGGAGGGGGCCTGTCCGGTGGACGGGTTCCCCGCCGCGCCGGACCTCATGGGGGCGGCGAGGATCATTCTGGATATCGAGGGGTTGAGTTCATGATGGACGTATCGGAGCAGCTTCGGGCCACCGCCAGGGCCCTGGAGCGCTGGGCCGGCGGGGAGGGGCTGGAGCTCCTGTCCAGGGCGGCGCGGATGGTGGCCTCATCCATCCGGGGAGGGGGAAAGCTCATGTTGTGCGGCAACGGCGGCAGCGCCGCGGACTGCCAGCACGTGGCGGCGGAGTTCACCTGCCGGCTGTCCAAGCGGCTGGAACGGCCCCCCATGGGGGCCCTGGCGCTCACCACCGATACGTCGTTCCTCACCGCCTGCTCCAACGACTACTCCTTCGATCTGGTCTTCTCCAGGCAGGTCCGGGCCCTGGGCTTGAGGGGGGACGTGCTCATGGGGATAAGCACCGGGGGCTCCTCCCGGAACGTGGTCCTGGCCCTGGAGGAGGCCCGGTCCATGGGGATATCCACCATAGCCCTGACCAGGTCCGGGGGGGCCATCGCCTCCATGGCGGACCTGGCCCTGGAGGTGGAGGACTCCGACACGGCGGTTATCCAGAACGTGCACCTGGCGTTGGAGCACGCCCTGTGCTTCCTGGTGGAGGACCTGCTCTTCGGGGGTGATGGGGCATGCTAGGCACCCTGAAGGCAATCGAGGGCTGCTCGGGGCTGAACGTCCTGGTCCTGGGGGACCTGATGCTGGACCGGGTCATAAGGGGCCGGGTGGAGCGCATATCCCCCGAGGCGCCGGTGCCGGTGGTCCACTTCGAGGAGGAGCGGTTCACCCTTGGGGGGGCGTGCAACGTGGCCAGGAACATGGCCCGGCTGGGCTGTCGGGTCACCGTCCTGGGCTCCCTGGGGGACGACCCCCACGGGACCCTCATGGAGGACCTGCTCTCCCGGGAGGGGATATCCTTTGGGGGCATAAGGACCGAGCGGCCCACCACCACCAAGACCCGGGTGGTGGCCCACCGCCACCAGCTGATCCGGGTGGACCGGGAGGAGACGGGGGCCCTGCCGTCCCCCCACCAGGACCGGCTCCTGGCCGCCCTGGAGGAAGCCCTGGGGGCTCACCCCCGGGTGGCGGTCATATCCGACTACGCCAAGGGGGTCTGCACCCCTGCGGTGTGCGGCGCCGCCATATCCCGCCTCCGGGGCATGGGGGTGCCGGTGGTGGTGGACCCCAAGGGGGCCGACTGGGAGAGGTACCGGGGGGCCTTCCTGGTGACCCCCAACCTGAAGGAGCTGGGCATAGCCCTGGGTAGAGAGGTCCCCAACCAGGACGGGCCGGTGGAGGAGGCCGCCCGTCAGGCCCTGGAGCGCTTCGGGGTGGACTTCATCATGGTGACCCGGTCGGAGATGGGGCTGAGCCTGGTGGGCCCCCGGGGGGCCCATCACCACCGTTCAACCGCCCGGGAGGTCTACGACGTGACCGGCGCGGGGGACACGGCGGTGGCGGTCTTCGCCGCCCTCTACGGGGCCGGTGCGGACATGGTGGAGGCCGCCCTGTGGGCCAACCGGGCGGGGGGCTATGCGGTGGGCCGGGAGGGGACCTACGCGGTCACCCGGGAGGACCTGTTGTCCATGCTGTCCCTCCGGGGGGGCGGGAAGCTCCTCTCCCTGGCGGAGGCGGTCCAGCTGGCGGAGACCTGGCGGAGGGGTGGGCAGACGGTGGTCTTCACCAACGGCTGCTTCGACGTGCTCCACGCGGGGCACGTGAGGTGCATAAGGTCCGCCAGGGCCATGGGGGACCGGCTCATCGTGGGTCTCAACTCCGACCAGTCGGTGAGGCGTCTCAAGGGCCCCAACCGGCCGGTCAACCCGGAGGAGCTGAGGGCGGAGGTGCTGTGCGCCCTGGAGGACGTGGATGGGGTGGTGATCTTCCACCAGGACACCCCGCTGGAGATCATAAGGGCCATCCGTCCCCAGGTGCTGGTCAAGGGGGGGGACTACCGGCCCTGCGACATAGTGGGGCACCGGGAGGTTCTCTCCTGGGGCGGCAGGGTGGAGGTGGTGCCGCTCCTCGAGGGGCTCAGCACCACCCGCATCATAGAGAGGATCCGGTCATGAGGAGCCTTCCGATGCCCCAGGGGGGCGACCGGCTCCTGTTCGTGCGCTTCAGCTCCCTGGGGGACGTGATCCTGGCCGCCTACGAGGCCAAGGCGCTGAAGGAGCGGTTCCCGGAACTGGAGCTGTGGTGGCTCTGCATCCATCACTACCGGGAGATGCTGGCCTCCCAGCCCTACGTGGACGGGGTGATAAGCCTGGAGGATCACCGGCGCCGGAGCCCCCGGGCCCTCTGGGAGCTGGTGGGCCGCATAAGGGATGGGGGCTTCCGGTTCATGTACAGCCTTCATAGGGGGGACAGGACGGACCTCATGGCCCTGTTCTCCCGTATAGGCGTAAGGATAGGCTCCCACCGGCGGTTGCCCTGGGCCTTCAACCGCACCCTGGATGAGGCCCGATCCGCCTGGGGGATCTCCGCCCCGTCGGGGAAGGTTCTCTACGGGGCCCCGGAGCGGCTCGAGGCCATGGGGCGCCTGGTGGGTGACGGCGGGTTCGTCCTGTGCGCGGTGGGTACCAGCAAGCCCTACAAGACCTGGCCTCCGGAGAGGTGGGCGGAGCTTGCTGGGATGCTGATCCGTCATGGGCTGAGGGTGGTGCTCGCCGGCAACGGTCCTGAGGAGGCCCAGGCGGCCCGCTTGGTGGAGGACTCCCTGGGGGAGACCACAGGGCTTGTTAACCTGGTGGACCGGATCGACCTTTTGGACCTGATAGCCCTGGAGGAGATGGCCCTCTGCGTGGTGGGGGGGGACACGGGGCCTTTGCACATGGCCCGCCCCATAGGCACCCGCCGGGTGGGGCTCTTCTCCGTCAGGGACCCGGAGAGGGTGGGGGGACACGTGGGGCCCATGCTCTGGTCCATCATATCCCCCCGGGCGGTGGACTCCTACCGGGAGCTGGAGGCCGCATCGGACTCCGGGGCCGTCATGGGGGCCATCGATCCCCACGAGGTCCTCAGGGCGGTCATGGAGGCCGTCCGTCAGGTTGAGGCCTAGAGGCCGCAGAGGGCCTCCTGGAGGGCGTCCAGGGCCCGCTGGACCAGGTGCTCCCTGGCCTGGTTCCCCATGTGCCCTATGCGGAAGACCTTGCCCGCCAGGGGGCCGTAGCTCCCCCCCAGCACCACCCCCATGGCCCTCAGGCGCCGGTCCAGCTCGGACCAGGCGATCCCCTGGGGCACCAGGGCGGCGGTGACCGTGGGGGACGAGTACTCCCTCCTCTCGGGGAAGATCTCGATCCCCATCTCCTCCAGCCCCTCCACGCAGAGCCTGGAGCACCGGAGGTGCCGGGCCGTCACCCGCTCCAACCCCTCCGCCTCGATGAGCTCCAGAGAGGCACTCAGGGCCATGAGGGCCCGCCAGTTGTGGGTGTAGGGGAAGGCCCCCGGCTCCGGGCTGGAGAGGAAGGGCATCAGGGCGTCGTACCCCTGGTAGCCCCTCTGCCTTATGGCCCTGGCGGCCCGGGGGCTCACCACCGTTATGGCCAGGTCCGGCGGCATGGAGAGACACTTCTGGCTGCCTATCAGCCCCAGGTCCACCTGGGCCTCCTCCAGGTCCAGATGGGCCCCAAAGGCGCTGGACACCGCGTCCACGCAGAGAAGGGCGTCCACCTCCCGGGCGATCTCACCGAAGGGCTTGAGGGTGCAAAGGGTCCCGCTGGGGGTCTCGCAGTGGACCAGGGTGATCATCCGTGGGGCGAACTCCAGGGCGTGTCGCCGCACCACCTCCGGGTCCGGCACGGAGTTGAAGGGGAAGTCCACCGACCGTACCTCGAGTCCCAGTGATAGCCCCATCTGGGCGAAGCCGCTGCCGAATACCCCGGCGGAGACCGCCAGTAGCCTGTCCCCCGGCGCCATCACGCTCTTCAGGGCCCCCCAGAGGGCCAGCATCCCCTCGCCGCTCTGGATGACCACCGTTCCCTTCGAGTTGAGAAGGGCCCCTATGCGCCCCTGACAGTGCCGGTAGAGGGCGGCGAACTCCTCCTCCAGGTCCGGGCTTCCGTACTCGCCCCGGTACGCCTCCAGCACCTCCCAGGGACAGCGCACCGGACCTGGAACCATCCCAACCGGATACCTCTCCATGCGGCAACACCTCCGTGTTTTTTTCACCCCATTGTAACGGATCGAATCCCCCCTCCAAGGGACAGAACGAGGGCCCCGGGGGGGCCCTCTGTCAGGGGGGGACTACTCGGGCTTCTTGAAGTGGACCCGGAACCACTTGGAGGTTTCCTTGGGCAGCACCCGATAGCCCTTGCGTTCCTTGGTCATCCATATGAAGTAGTCCTGGGAGAAGGACTCCTGCAGCGCCCTTATCCCCTTGTCCCGGTTCTCCTTTATGAGCCCGTAGGAGTCCTTGAGGGTCCTGTCCTCGTCGTTGTCCCACCGGAAGGCCGCCAGGGCGTAGCAGAAGCTCTTGTGGTGCCCCCCGTAGGGGGAGAACTGGGGGATTATGAGGGAGTTGTCGGTCCAGTCGTAGACCCCAAGGCCCCTGCCGGGGGTCAGCATCACCCGGGGGATGCCGTACATGCGCACCCGAGGCACCCTAAGCAGGTCCGGATCCAGGGGGGTCAGCTCCATCATTATCTCCCCCGCCATCCTGAGCCCTATGGGGGGTTGGGAGGGCTCGGTGTTCAGGGGGGAGGTGTCCATCCGGGCTATCCGGGACGCCAGGGTCATGAACTCCTTCTTCCGGTTCAGCCCGTCCCTCAGCTCCCCCTTGAGGGCCGGGGTCCCCTTGCCCTTGAACTTGCGCTGGAAGAGCTCCACTCGGGTTCTCCACCGCTGCTCCTCGTTCCTAAGGTGCACCTGCAGGTTGGCCAGGAACTTGGTCCTGTCGTGCAGGGCCAGCACCTTGCTCATCTCCCCGTCCCCGAACTCGTGCACGTCCCGGTTGGCCTGCCCAAGGCACCTCATCAGATCCCGCTCGGCGATCTCGTAGCGCTTGTTCTGCTCCATGTAGCGCTCCATCTCGCTACCCTGGGCCTCCCGGATCCGCCGGGTCCTCAGCTGGAACTCCGTGTGGATCATCAGGTTCTCTTCCAGATCGGTGAGGATCCCCTGCACCTCCTCGTCGGATAGGGAACTGCACCGGGACAGCACGGTGCTCACCGCCATCCGCCGCCGGCGCTCCAGGTTGGACAGCTCTTCCGCGAAACGCTGGATCTTTTCCTCCATCCCGCAGCTCCCCCTGGGGCCCTGGTAGGGCTTACCAAAGAGGAGAGCGTAGGTCTCCGCCAGGTAGTCGGTGAGCCGCATGTACTGGTATATGTCCAGCTGGGCCTCCGCCTCCAGCTCCCGTTCGAAGTGGGGGTTGTGCTCGGTGATCCCATCCCCGAGATGTCCGAAGTCCACGATGAGCCTCTCCTCGGTGGAGAAGGCCAGGGCCTCCGGAGGCTCCTTGGAGGCATCTATCTTGGCCTCCACCAGACCCCAGACCAGATCCAAGTAGAGCCCCGAGGCCTTGAGCCACAGGGTCCTGTAGGCCTTCCGGTCCTCCACGTCCTCGGATCCCCGGAGGCGCTCCATCTCGGAGCTGATGGACGTGAGCTCCGATGCGGGGGCCACCACCCCCTGGACTCCCTTGTATCTATCCAGAACGTACCTGAGCGGCCCCTTTTCCACCAAACATCCCCCTCTTAAGGTATCCTTATGTCCTGTGGGACAATCGTTTATCGGCCGTTCCCCCTTCGGGACTTTAGGCCCATGATAGCACATCGAGGCTGAATCTTTGCCGCATTTGGGGGTGTGGATCTTGAAGTTAGGTGACTTTTGGCCCTTCGGCGGGGGGAAGTGGATAGAGGGGGAGGGGTCCAACTACGACCTCCCGGACCTGGAGCGGATGGGCAGGGAGGCCCTGAGGCCCCGGGGGAGGCGGGCTCTCCTCCTGCTGGGGCTTCTCCTCCTGCTGTCCCTCCTGGCCCTCCCCTGGTTCCTCACCGAGCTTTGGTGGTTCCGGTCCCTGGATCTCCAGGGGGTCTTCCTGCGGCGGGTGCTCCTTAAGGTCCTGGGTTTCTGCCTGGGGACCTTGGTTTCCCTGCCGTTCCTCTGGGCCTCCCTGGGGTCCATGCCTCCCAGGCGCCGGTTGATGCTGGCCCTGCTCCCCGCCGCCCTGGTGGGGCGGGAGGGGGCCTCCCTATGGCTCAAGCTGCCCGTGGCCTTGGCCTTCGAGCCCCTGGGGGTGAGGGACCCCCTCTTCGGCCTGGACGCGGGCTTCTACGTGTTCGTCCTGCCGGCCCTAAGGGGGCTGGTGGGGCTAGGGTGGAGAACCTGGTTCATGGGCGGGATCCTGTCGCTCCTTCGGCTTAGGGACCGGGGCATATCCCCCCAGGGCCTCCTGGCCCTTCGGGGGCTCTCGGGGGCCCTGCCCATCCTCCTGGCCGCCCGGATGTGGCTGGACCTCCTTGGGATGGTGGGCTTCCCCGGCCGGGTGGTCTACGGGGCCTCCTTCGCCCAGGCCAGGGTGGCTCTCCCCATATCGATCCTCAACATCGCCCTCCTGCTGGCTATGGGGGTCTGGATCATGGCGGGGCGCATGTCCCTCCGGGGGCTCAAACTGTCCGCCGTGGCCCTGCTTGCCCTCTTCGCGGCCCGGGGGGGACTCCCCCCCCTGGTGGACCAGCTGGTGGTGCGCCCCAACGAGTTCCAGCTGGAGCGGCCCTACATAGAGTCCCACATCCGGATGACCCGGAGGGGCTACGGCATCGACTCCGCCAGGACGGTCCAGACGGACCCGACCCCCCATGTCACCGGGGAGGAGCTCCGCCGGGGCATGGGGGACGTGAGGCTCTGGGACTACGAGCCCCTGCTTCGGACCTACAAGCAGCTCCAGGAGATCCGGTCCTACTACGAGTTCATCCAGGTGGACGTGGACCGGTACAATCTGCGGGGCGAGCAGCGGCAGGTGATGCTCTCCGTCCGGGAGCTGGACCACCGGAAGCTCCGAAGCCAGACCTGGGTGAACCGGCACCTGGAGTTCACCCACGGCTACGGGCTGGTGATGAACCTGGTAAACCAGGTGCAACCCGGGGGGCTGCCCAACCTGATCGTGAGGGACATCCCCCCCGCATCGGACCTGATCTCCATCTCGGTCCCCCAGGTCTACTTCGGCGAGATGGACTACCCCTACGCCCTGGTGAGGACCAAGGTCAAGGAGTTCGACTACCCCAGCGGGGACTCCAACGTGAGAAGCACCTACCAGGGCTCCGGAGGGGTGCCCGTCGGCTCCCCCCTCAGGCGGCTTGCCTTCGCACTGCGCCTCAAGGACCTGGAGATCCTCTTCACCAGCGCCTTGACTAATGAGAGTAGGATTTTGTTTAATAGGAACATAAATGCCATGGTGGGTCGCATCGCCCCCTTCCTCCTGTTCGACTCGGACCCGTACCCGGTGGTCCACCGGGGCCGGATAGTCTGGATGATGGACGGTTACGTGGCCAGCTCCCGCTTCCCCTACTCAAGGCCGGTGACCGCCCGGATCGGGGGCAGGGAGATGAGGGTCAACTACCTGAGGAACAGCGTTAAGGTGACGGTGGACGCCTACGACGGCACGGTCCGGTTCTACGCCATGGACGATCCGTCGATAGTCCCCTACCGGCGGATCTTCCCGGGGCTCTTCTCGGACATATCCGAGATGCCCCGGGACCTGAGGGACCACCTCCGGTACCCCAAGGACCTCTTCGAGGTGCAGGCCTACGCCATGGGGCTCTATCACATGGAGGACCCGAACACCTTCTACAACCGGGAGGACCTGTGGCAGGTGTCCTCCGAGGAGGCCCGGCGTCCCACCGGGCCCAACTACGTAACGGTGGACCTGGGGGAGGGGGCCGGCAGGGAGTTCGTGCTGATGCTGCCCTTCATGCCCGCCGGGAGGAGCAACATGGTGGGGTGGATGGCCGCCCGGTGCGACCGGGACCGGTACGGTCAGCTGCTGGTCTACAAGTACCCCAAGCGGAGCCTGCTATTCGGCCCCACCCAGGTGGAGGCCCTGATAGACCAGAACCCGGAGATATCCGCCCAGCTGTCCCTCTGGAGCCAGCGGGGCTCCGACGTGTTCCGGGGGGACCTGTTGGTGCTCCCCATGGGCAGGTCCATCCTCTACGTGCAGCCCATATACCTCAAGGCGGAGACGGGGGAGCTGCCGGAGCTGAAGCGGGTGGTGCTATCCTCCGGTGGGGACGTGGCCTGGGGGGAGACGCTGGAGGAGGCGGCGGACCGCCTGTTAGGCCCCGCCAAGACCAAGGCCCCGGAGCCCCCTGCCGGGCCCTCCGGGGGGGAGGGTGACCTGTCCCAGCTGGTGGAGCGGGCCCTGGGTGCCCTGGAGAGGGGGAGGGAGGCCCTAAAGGACTACGACTTCGCCGCCTACGGAAGGGCCATGGCTGAGCTGGAGGAGGTAATGAGGACCATGAGGGAGCGGATGGCGGGGGGTGATGTCCCCTGAGGATCGACGGGTTCTCGATCCAGGGCTCGAGGCCAACCCAGCAGGATGCCTACGCGGTGGGCACCGGGGGAGATAAGGCTTACTGCGTCGTGGTGGATGGGATGGGGGGCATGATCCGGGGGGATGAGGCGGCCCAGAGGGCCCTGTCCGCCTCGGTGGGGGTCCTGGACGCGGGAGGTTCGCCCCTGGATGCGGTTCTGGCCGCCCAGGCGGCGGTGCACCGGTGGGCCTCCCAGGGGGGGATCCTGGGCAGGACCGGGGCCACCATGGCGGTGGCGGCGGTGAATCTGAGGGATGGCACGCTGGAGTGGGCCTCCGTGGGGGACTGCCGGGTCTACCTCTTCAAGGGGGGGCGCCTTTCCAGGCTCTCCCTGGACCATAACGTGTCCTCCGAGATGGTCCTCCTGGGGCGCGGTCCGGTCCCGGGGCCCGCGGGGGAGATGATAACCAGCTTCATAGGCATAGAGAACCTGACCGAGATCTCTACCTCGGAGGCGCCGCTACCGCTGGAGGCAGGGGAGGGGGTCCTGGTGGTTTCCGACGGGGTCTACCGGTCGCTCCATGAGGACCGGATCGCCATGGCGCTGTCCCGGGGAAGCGATGCCAGGGGGATCCTCCAGGAGGTGGAGGCCCAGGGCAGGCCCTACCAGGACAACGCCACCCTGGCGTTGGTGATCCTTTGAGGGCGGTAGTCGTGGACCGGGACATACGGGACATACGCCTGCCGGTGGGATCGGTGCTCATGGACCGCTACAGGATCGGATCCCTCCTGGGCCGGGGGGGGTTCGGTATCACCTACGTGGCCTGGGACCGGGTGCTGGAGCTGAAGCTGGCGGTTAAGGAGTACTTCCCCATGGGGCTGGCCTTCCGGGCCCCGGACGGCACGGTCTACTGCCCCCCCGGGGAGGAGGAGCCCTTCGAGGAGGGCATGGGCCGGTTCCTGGAGGAGGCCAGGACCCTGGCAAGGCTCCAGGGCATCGACGGGATAGTCTCCGTCCGGGACTACTTCAGGGCCAACGGCACCGCCTACATGGTGATGACCTACGTGGAGGGCCGCACCCTTCGGGAGTTTCTGGAAGAGCGAGGGGGCAGGATCCCCCTCGATGAGGCGCTGGAGCTATTGGGCCCCGTCATGGAGGCGTTGGACCGGGTGCACGCCCTGGGATGCCTGCATCGGGATGTCAGCCCCGAGAACGTGATGGTCTCGAAAGATCGGCGCTGCACCCTTATCGACTTCGGCGCCGCCCGGGTCAGCCTGGTGACGTTGAGCTCCTCGGCGGTCCTCAAGCCCGGCTACGCCCCGCCGGAGCAGTACGGGGAGGGGGGGCACCAGGGGCCCTGGACGGACGTCTACGCCCTGGGGGCCACCCTCTACCGGTGCGTCTGTGGCTTCCCCCCGCCGGACCTGGCAGCCAGGACCCGGGGGGAGGCGCTGAGGTTCCCCCCCGGGGTCCCCAGGAGGGGCAGGAGGGCCATCCTGAAGGCCCTTGAGCTGGACCCCGACAGGCGCTACCGGGACGTCCGGAGCCTGATGGAGGATCTGACATCCCGGGGGAGGGGGCTTGCCCAGTCGGTCCCCATGAGGACCCTGGGGTTGGCTGCCCTCTTGGGGCTCTTCCTGGCCCTGGGGGCACTGACGGCCCTGGGGAGGAGGGCCATCGAGTCGGGGCTGAGGTCCATAAACCGATCGGTTCCGTCCCTTGTGTTCCCCCAGGGGGATGACCAGGGAGAGCATCCGGGCGATGCGCGGGAGGAGATCCCTGAGGCCCCCCCGGCTCAAAGGCCCGGTCCAGAGACCCCGCCGGCGGAGGAGCCCCTGGCCAAGGCCCGGAGGCTCTTCCAGGAGGGGGACCTGGAGGGGGCCCTCAAGTGGTCCCAGGAGGCCCTGGGGTCATTAAGGGACCCCAGGGGGGCGCTGCTCATCGCCGCCCGGTCCGCCCTCGGGCTGGGCCGGCTTGACCTGGCCCGGGAGAGGGCGGAGGCCCTGATGAAGCTGGATCCCCTGTATCCGGGGCTATCGGAGCTGATGGAGGCCCTGAAGCACAAGGAGGGTGATGGAAGATGATACGTCTTAGGATCCGGGCGGGGCTTCTGGCCCTGGCCCTGGGGCTGCTGGTGCCCGGGTGGGCCTGGGGGGACTTCAGGTCCTACCTTCCCGCCATACCGGCGGTGCCCGGGGCGGTGAACCGGCTGGTCCTGGTGGCCCCAAGGGATGGCACCTACGTGATCTACCCCTCCAGCGGAGATGCCACCCTGAGCGCCAAGGGGGTATCCGGCGAGGCGCTTGAGATCTCCTTGGCCAAGGGGGACTCGGTGGAGATCACCTACACCTACCGGGGACCCATGGAGGTTTCCCCCGTCCGGGAGGCGGTGGTGGCCCAGGAGGGGGGAGTCGAGGTCTTCCGGGGGGAGTTCGACCTGGGGATGCGGGTGGAGGCCCGGAGCCTCCAGGTGCCCATGGCGATCCGGGGTATGCCAAGGCTGGTCCGGGTGGAGGCCTATGATCCCCTGCACCCCTCCCTTGACCTCGGGATGGTCATGGGGATCCAGGGGGATGCGGTGAGGCTATCCGGGGCGGCGGAGGTGGGAGAGCGGGTGTTCCCCATGGACCACCGGGAGCTGGGCTTCGTGCTCCCCGGGGACGTGGTGTCCGGGGACGTGACCGTGTCGCTCGGGTTCCGGTCCAGCGCCCTGGGGGGTGCGCTGACCCCGGTGCGGTTCCGCCTGAACCTGAAGGAGACGGAGCTGCCTCCGGAGTGGCAGTTCCTCTACGGCCTAAACGGGGCCTTCGATCCCGCCGCGGTGGGTTGGGCCATGGCGTCCCTGCCCAAGGGGGCCATGGAGGCGGGGCAGGAGCTGGGCAGGAGGTCCAAGCCCACCGTCCAGGCCCTGGAGGCCCTGGGGGCCATGCTCCAGAAGGGGGCGGCGGCGGAGGCCCTGGTGTCGGGGTACCTTAAGGGCAGCGGCCAGTGCCTTGCGGCGGTGGGGCCCGGGGCTCGGGTGAAGGTGCTGAGACCCGACGGCACCCCCTACGGGGGGCCCGTATCGTCCCTGTCCGGCTGGACCTACGTGCTGTTCCCCCAGCGGGACCGGGTGGTCCTGCGGCTTGAAGGGGACGGCTCCGCCCCGGTCCGGGTCATCAAGCTGCTCCCCGAGGGGCGGGTGGAGAGGACCTACCCCAGCGGCACCTGGCGGCGGGAGGTGGAGGTGCTGGGGAGCTCCCTGAAGCACCCCAAGGGGGGGCGGTAGGATGGGCTGGGAGTCGCTGCTCCTTTTGTTCGACCGGGGACATCCGGTGTGGGACCTGGAACTGATCCGGAGGGCCGGGGAGGACCCCGCCGGGGTTTACCGTCTCACCCGGGAGGGGCTCCTGGAGCCTCTCCCGGGCGGTGCCTTCCGCCTCACTCCCCGGGGTGCCATGGCATTCCGGGAGGTGAGGGGCCAGTTCTTCCTGGACCAGGAGCCCGGGGAGGACCGCCGGGATCCCGATCGGTGGCTGGAGAGGAACCGGCTGGAGTGGGCCCTCCGGGGGGCCTTCGTGGGCCGCTGGGGCAAGAGGGAGTTCGTCCCCGGGGCGGCGCTGCCCTTCGAGGCCCCGGACCTGGCCTTTCGGGTGGATGGGGGCAGGGTGCGGTGGAGCCCCGGGGAAGCGGGGAAGGGGGAGCTCCAGCTGGACCTCCTGGTGCTCTCCCGGTACGACTTCGCCAGCTACCTGAGTCACCTGGAGGGGGAGGACAGCCCCGATGCGCTGGCCAACGCGGACCGGCTCCTGATGGTCCTGGAGGATGGTTGGGGATTGGAGGAGGCTTGCCGGGCCCTGGCCATGG
Source organism: Thermanaerovibrio acidaminovorans DSM 6589 (assembly GCF_000024905.1). Lineage (NCBI taxonomy): Bacteria > Thermotogati > Synergistota > Synergistia > Synergistales > Synergistaceae > Thermanaerovibrio > Thermanaerovibrio acidaminovorans. Next base: position 1,777,112 of record NC_013522.1, on the reverse strand, counting down.
CACACCGCTGGATCCGGGACAGGAGGGCCCGGATGGGTTCCCGGTTCGACCTGGACGCAGAGGGGCAGGACTCGCTCACCTGGTGGGTGGCGGTGACCCGGGACGAGGCCCGGGCGGCGGCCCTCCGGGAGCTGCTTTGCCCCTTCGGGGAGGACCTGGCGCGCCCCTCGGTGCCGGTGGACCTGTGGGTGGTGAGCCGGGAGGCCCTGGAGGGTGTGAGGGGGGAGGAGACCTTCTTCGACCTGTTCGCCCGGGTGGGGCATCGCATCTTCGCATCCCGGGGCAGGGCGTAAATGGGGGGCGGGGATGTCCCCCGCCCCCGGTGAGCCCCTTTGCTTGGGTTTGCCCCGGTCTCTCAGTCCACCAGGACCTCCATGAGCTTGCCTATGGCCCACTGGTCCAGCTCGGACGGCTCGTCGGGCCTGGGGCCCCCGAAGGTGATCAGGCGGCGCAATGCCTCCCCCTTGGGGTGCTCCCTCAGCAGGTCCTCCAGGTCCTCCGCCTCGTCCATCTCCAGCCGGCCGGTGAGGACCCCCACCAGCAGGGCGGTGAGGTAGAGGTAGACCAGCCGATCGTCGCTGGAGTTCCAGGGGGCGTCCAGGTACGCCGCCTGGTGGAAAGTCTGGTCGTACTCCCCCTCCTCGTCGTCCGGCAGGGCCTCCAGGCCCAGGATTACGAAGGGCAGGTCCGGAGCCAGGGAGAAGGCTTCCAGCACCGCCTCCCAGATCTCGCCCTCCGGGGCATCCTTCTCGATGAGGGCTATGGCCCTGGCGTGGGCCCCCGCGGGGCTGTCGATGCCGTCCTGGTCGTAGGTGTCCAGGATCAGGTCCCAGTCCCCCTTGTCCAGCAGGGTCCTGTATAGGATGAGCCTGCCGGGGAATGCCTCCTCCTCGGGGTCGAAGGCCACCAGGTCTCTGGCGCAGGCCTCCGCCCTGTCGTACCTCTCCAGGGAGTGGTTGGCCGCCGCCAGGTGCATGAGCGCCTCCCCGTAGGTGGGGGTCAGGGGGTTCTCGTCGTAGATACCCTCCGGCCTGCCCCCCATGCGCTTGATTACCTCGTCCAGCGCCTCCTCCAGGTCCCCCACGGACCTTAGGGCCTCCTCCTCGTCCTTCAGGGTCCAGAGGGCCACCCGGGCGGAGGGGTGGGTGGGATCCAGCTTGAGGATCTCCCGGGAGATGGAGCGGATCTCATCGTCGTCGGAGGCGTCGTACAGACGCTCCAGCAGTTCCTCTATCCTGTCATCGCTCATGTTCGATTTCCCCCTTCAAAGGTCGTGGGAGCATTATATATCAAATGCCCCGCCGGGGGATCAGACCTGGAGCCGCTCCTGGTCCAGCTTGAGGAGGTGTTCCTTGAGGGCCTTTACCAGGTTGGGATCGTACTCCCGCCCCGCCTCCATGGAGAGCATGGACAGGGCCTCCACGGTGTCCAGCGGGCAGGACGGGTCCCCGGTGAGCCCCTCGAACCGGTCCAGCAACTGAAAGGCCCGGACCACCAGGGGTATGTCGGTCCCCTTCAGGTGCTGGGGGTAGCCGGTGCCGTCCCAGCGCTCGTGGTGGGCCAGGATCAGGTCCGCCGCGGGGAGCAGCTCCGGGATGCTCTTGGCGATCCGGTAGCCCGTTATGGGGTGGTCCTGGTCCAGGGCGATGGCGTCGTGGTCCATGGGGGACGGCATGTCCATCAGCTCCTTGGAGGAGATGATCCCTATGTCGTGGTAGGAGCAGAGGAGCTTCAGGTTCTTCCGGTCCTCCTCCCCGAGGCACAGGGCCTCCTCCACCAGGGGGCATAGCTTGAGGAGCCTGTCCACGTGGCGCCCCATGTCGCCCCCGAAGGCCCGGTGGAGCCGGTCCTCCAGGTGGGCCAGGATGCGGAGCCGGGCCCGGCGGCCCTCCCGCATCTTCATCTTGTACATCTGGTCCTCCGCCGTCTTGAGCATGGCATCCCGCCAGTCCTCGTCCGGGTGCTCCTTCACGCCGAAGCCAAGGGATATGCTGGGCCGCACCAGCCCCTGTCCCTTCCAGGACTGGCACATGTGGTGGATCCGGTTGACCCGGTCCACCGCCCTCTCCACCCCGGTCCGGGGGAGCAGGAGGATGAACTCGTCCCCTCCCCAGCGGAAGATGAGGTCCCCGGGGCGCCCGCTCTCCCGGAGGATCTTGGCTATGGTGTTGAGCAGCAGGTCCCCCTCCGGGTGGCCGAAGGCGTCGTTGGCCAGCTTGAGACCGTTCACGTCCCCCATGATGAGGCACAGGGGCAGGTGCTCCGGGGTGTCCAGCCGCTTCAGCTCCTCGTCGAAGCACCGGCGGTTCAGGAGCCCGGTGAGGGGATCGTGCATGTTGAGGAACCGGATCTGCTCCTCCGCCTCCCGGCGCTCGGATATGTCCTCCACCACCCCCACCACCCCCAGGAACGTGCCCTTCCTGGAGGTCATGGGGCGGAACTGGGCCTTTATCCAGCAGGTCCTGTTGCCCGAGAAGGGGGTGTAGCGCCCCTCATAGGTGCCGGTGGTGCCCGATAGGGCCTGCATTATGGCCTTCTTCATCCACGGGTCCTGCATGTGGTCTATCACGTTGAGCCCAATGAGCCTCTCTCGGGTGGTGCCCATTATCTGCAGGAAGTGCTCGTTCATGTCGGTGATGATCCCGTCGTGGTTTATGTGCACTATCCCCAGGGGGGAGTGGTCGAAGATGGTGTGATACCGCTCCTCGCTCTTCTCCAGCGTCTCCTCCGCCGCCCTAACCCGGCTTATGTCCCGGCAGGTGAGCACGAAGAGGTCCCTTCCCCCGTCGGAGGTGCGACCCAGGAGACCCTCGGTGGGGATCTCCACCGGGCCGGATATGAGGGGGATGTCCATGGGAGGGTAGGGGCCCTTGGGGGAGCCCATAAGGGTCCTGAGCCGCGCCCAGTAGCCCGCGGGTATCACGTCCCTTATGTTTTGCTTGCCCTTGAGGAGCCCCCAGGCCTTGGGGGACGACATGACCACCTTGCCGCTCGAGTCCATGACGAACACGTAGTCCTCGAACCCCAGCATAAGGTTCAGTGCATCCAAGACCTCTCCCCCCATCGGCTTAGGTGCCCAATATTCATCGTATTATCCTACGATTTTTTACCTGGCGCAACTCATCTTCCACGGACATCCGGGACATCTACCCGGGTTACCGTCGAAGGGGCCGCTGGCGGCCTTTCGGGCCACCTGTAGCAGTTCCTCCTCCATTCGATCCCAGTCCGGGGTCTCCACCGGTATCTCCTCGAAGGAGCCCTCCTGGGGCCTGAGGCGCCATATGGCCATGTCCGGGTCCCTGCGGGTTATGCGACGCACCGCCAGGCCGTAGAAGAGCATCTGGTGCCGGTAGAGCTCCTGGATCGGGTTGTCCTGGTGGGTTATCTTGTAGTCCCGGATCACCGGCCCGGATGGGTCGTCCAGGTATAGGTCCATGGCCCCCACCATCCTGAAGCCCCCCTGGATGGTGACCCGGAACGGAACCTCCCTTCCGGCCCCCCGCCGGAGGAGGTCCCGGAAACGCTCCCCCAGGGGGGAGCGGGCGAAGTCCCGGAGCCACCCCATCAGCTCCGGAAGGCCCGGGTCCTCCAGGGCCATCAGCACCTCCTGGGGCACCTCCTCCCGGAGTATGGCCCCCCGGATCGTGTCCGGATCCCCGTCCCAGCGGCTCATTATCCAGTGGGCCAGGGTCCCCAGGTCGGCCCCCCCGGGGCCCCGGTGGACGAAGTCCCCCCCCCACTTGGGGTCCAGCCCCTGCCGGAAAGTCATCCGGTAGGCGGCGGGGCAGAACTTGAAGAGGCTGTAGGAGGTGGCGGACATCTGCACCAGGGCTGGCGCCCTGGATGGGGCGTCCACCGGCTGGGTCCCAATGCCCGATTCAGCCCCCCGCTCCACCGGGGCCTGGGGGGGCGTCTCGATCCTGAGGGACCTTACTGCATCCTCCCCCAGGGCCCGGGTCACCTCCTGGCCCCACCGGTCTTTCCCATCGGGCATCACCAGGATCAGCCGGTCCCGGGCCCGAGTGCAGGCCACGTAGAAGAGCCGGAGGGACTCCCAAGCCTCCGCCGACTCCTCCAGCAGGGAGCTAGCCTTGGCCAGCACCCCCTCTTCCCCCGCCGCGTCTTCCACCAGGCTGGAGGAGGGGACCGCCAGCAACCGCCGGGAGATCCGGTACCGATCCCCGTTGCCGCCCCTTTGGGAGGGCTTGAGGAGCACTGCGGTGATGGGGAACTCGAGCCCCTTGGCGGCGTGGACCGTCATGACCCGCACCGCGTCGTCCGGGGGGATCTCCGGCTCCTCCACCCGATTCCCCAGGGCCTGGGTCAGGTACTCCCCAGCCCCTTGGGCGCCGGGCCCCATGTGGGCCTCGTACTCCATGAGCAGCTCCCGGGCGTGGCGCAGGTTGAGCAGCACCCGGGTCCGGTCCTGCCCCCTAACGTTGGAGAGCCAGTGGAGGGGTTTGAACAGGTGGTCCAACGCCCAGGAGGCCCCGGCGGCGTCGGAGATGGGGGAGAGGGAGGAGATCACCTCCCCCCCCGCCTTGGCCAGGGACCCCACCTCCGACTGCCGCAGGTGGTACATCCGCTGGCCGAATAGGGGGCTCATGGCCACCTTGAGGGCCCCCAGCGGTGACCGGTCCCCCCCCAGGGCCGCCACCAGGGCCTCCAGGTCCCGGCTCTCGAACCGGGAGGCGAAATCCATGGAGGAGCAGAGGGCGTGAGGGATGTTAAGATCCTCCAATGCGGCGGACACCGCCTGGTAGCTGCCCCTGGTGGGGACCAGGACGGCGAAGTCGGACCAGCGGCAGGGGCGAGTCCCCTCCCGGTCCCTCACCGGGTGCCCTTCCCGGTGCATCCTGAGGAACTCCTTGGCCAGGCTGGCGCAGGCGGACCGGAGGACCTCCCCCTTGGACTGGGCCCCCTCATCGGGGGTGACCACCACAGGGAGCGGGTCGGACCGGTCCTCCGTGAGGGGCCTCAGGGGCTCGTACTCCTCGGAGGTGGAGGGGTCTATCCCATGGGCGAAGGCGGAGCCGAAGATGCGGTTCACCAGGTCTATCACCTGTGGGGTGCTCCGCCGGGACTCTGCCAGGCTCACCACCACGGGGGCTAGCCGGATGACCTTGTCGAACAGGGACAGGTCCGCGTTCCGGAACCGGTAGATGGATTGCTTAAGGTCCCCCACCACGAACAGGTGGGCCCCCCGCCTCATCAGCGCTTCCGCCAGCCTGAACTGGACCCCGTCGGTGTCCTGGAACTCGTCGATCAGCACGTGCTTGAAGGGGGACGGCCCCTCCCCCTCCAAAAGGCCGCAGGCGGTGGAGATCAGGTCCTGGAAGGAGAGCTGCCCGGAGGAGAGCCTCATGTGGTCGAAGGCCTGCCAGCCCAGGGCCACCAGCCGGTTGAGCTCCCGCCACAGCCTGACCTCCCCCTGGCCCGACAGGTCCAGGTGGCAGAGCCCCGTCAGGGTGGAGAGCCTCTCCTTGACCTTCTTTTTGAAGACGCTGAAGGGCCCGTTTTTATCCGAGGGGACCACCCATGGAAGCCCCATCTCCTCCACCGCCTGGTGCAGCTCCTCCTTGACGGACCTATACCCCGTCTTGTTGAGGTTCACCTCCTGGAGCCCCAGCCCCATCTCCACCGCCTCCAGGAGCTCCTCAAGGGCGGGATCCTCCCGCCGGATCTCCTCCAGCAACTGGGGTAGCTCCCCCTTCGGAAGGTCCGCCACGGAGCCGAGGTGGTGGATCGCCTGCCCCACCTGATGGAGCCAGTCCCGCATGGTGCCCAGGAGATCCCGGACCAGCCGCTTCAGGTCCTCCCGAGTGACCGTGAGGTCCCACAGGTCCTTGGGCCCCAGCCGCCCGGTGGCCCCCAGGGTGTCCGAGGCCTCAAGGCAGAGGCCTGCCAGCTCCTCGGGACCCATGCGGTTCACCATCTCCACCGCCCAGCCGGACGAAAGGGCCTCCTGCGCCAAGGGTACCCAGTCCTGCGGCAACCGGGAGGTGAACCACCGGAGGTCCATCTCGTCGAAGGCCATTGCCAGCTCCGCCCGGAACTCGTCGGTGGAGCACCGGGGGGCCACCGAGGCGTCCACCGGCAGCTTGGCCTCCGCCGGGTTCTCCCTTATGAGCCGGAGGGCGAAGGAGTGGATGGTGGATATGTAAGCCTCCCCCACCCGGCGGGAGGCCTCCTCCAGGCGGGGCATCTTCAGCTCCCTCCCCCAATGTAGGAGGATGTCCCGGATCCGCTCCCCCATCTCCTGGGCGGCCTTCTCGGTGAAGGTGAGCACCGCCACCTGGTCCAGCTCCAGCCCCTCCTGGGTGGCCATCAGGTACGCCACCCGGCCGCTCAGAGTGTGGGTCTTGCCGGTCCCGGCCCCGGCCTTGACAACCGTCACCGGCCCGGTGGAGGTCACCGCCCTCAGCTGGTCCGGGGAGTAGTTGGCCTCCAGGATCTCCCGAAGCCTCCCGTCAATCCCTCTCATCCGTCTCCTCCTCCGATAGGTCCTCCCGGGAGAGCCACCGGCCCTCCTCCAGCCTGCGGCAGAGCCCCTGGTACTGACACCGGTCGCACCGCTTCGATCCGTAGTCGGCGGCGAAGACCCCCTTCCCCAGGGCGGAGTCCAGCTCGTCCAGGGCCCTCCCCGCCAGCTTCAACGCCAGATCCAGGTCCCCCAGCCTCCCCTTCTTCCCGTCAACCTCCGCTTTGGCCCCGTTCGGTATCAGCCAGTAGCAGTTCTCCAGGAAACCCTTGCGGCCCCCATGGGAGCCCCGGCCCACCTCTTTCCTGCGGAAACGGCGTTGGTTTAGCATCTCCCGGAAGGATACGATCCCGCACCCCAGCACCTGGACGTCCACCCTATCCCCCAGGACATGGGACTCCTGGATGGCCAGGGAGTAGGCCCCGGGCTGAAGGGAGTGGGAGTAGCCATCGGAGTTTCCCCACTTGAAGTCCACGATGAAGGCCCCGACCTGCTGGCCCTCCAGCCGGATCAGGTCCACCATGTCCGCCCGGCCGGAGGTCACCAGGTTGGTTCGCCGGATGGGGGGCAGCTCCACCTCCCACAGGGTATCGATCAGCCGATCCTTGAGGCCCTCGCGCCTGGCGTACAGCCATTGAAGACACCGGTCCAGCAGGTCCGACAGCAGCGCCCGCTGCCGCATGAACCTGGGGGCGTTGAGGTCCACCCCGCTTCCCTCCATGGCCTCCAGGAGGCACCGTTCCACCACCGGGGTGGCGCCCTTGGACAGGGCCTCCCCCAGGAGCTGCAGGCCGTGGTGGGCCAGGGTGCTCAGGCTCACGCTGGATGCGGGGTCCCGGTCCTGGATCTTGAGCTCCAGAATGGCCTCGCAGGCGAAGGCGAAGGGGCACTGGCTGAAGGTGTCCAGCTGGCTCAGCCTCACCTTGGTGGGCAGCTGGACCCGGTCCGCCAGGAGCTCCAGGGGGCCGGTCCTCCTGGGGGGATCCCACGGGTTCTCCAGGTGGATCCCCCGGATTGGGGGTGAATCCAGGAGGCTCGGGGTGGGGTTCATGGGCACCGGCTCCCGGATGCCCACCCGGTGTAGGCTCCCCTCGAAGGGGCTCTTGGAGGTCGGGCGCCCCTCCCGGTCGTTGACCGGCCTGCTCAAGACCAGCAGGTCCCGGGCGGTGAGGGCCAGCCGGAAGAAGAGGGCCTCCTTCTCGGCGCGCCGCTCGTGGATCTCCACCAGGTGGGTGGGGTTGAGGCCCTGGGAGGCCCAGTCGGTCCGATTCAGCCGGCGGCGGCTCTCCTCCCCCAACGTGGCGCTCTCCCTGAGCTTGCCGGGCCAGCGGGACTGGTCGGCGCCGCACAGGATGAGGCACCGGTGGTCCGCCAGCACCGGCGGATTTCCCCGGTAGACCCTAACCGCCCCCTGGAGGGGCTGCTCCTGGGCGGTGTACGATGAGGCCCCCCAGGCGGCCAGGAACTGGATCGCCTCCTGCCCGTCCAGTCTCTCCCGGAAGGCCTCCCCCAGGTCCTGCCCCCTGGAGAGGGCGAAGCGGCGCTTCTGGGCCTCCTCCAGGGCGGAGCCCATGGCCCTTATCGTCCAGTCCATGTGGGGCCTGTCCTGGAGACCCCGGGCCAGCTGGAACAGGTCCACCGCCTCCATGATCCCCTGGGCCTGGTCCATGGCCTCCCCGGGGGTTAGCCCCGGGGGCTCCAGGAAGCTGTCTGCCCGGCGGGAGATGGACTCGAAGGCCTCCCGGAGAGGCCCCTTGAGGGCCTCCAGCCACTGGTCCCTGCCCCTTGGCCTGGTTGAGATGACCTCACTGCGCACCTGGCGGGGGTGCAGGGCGGAGAGGAGCCTCAATGTGGGCCGGAAGGCCCACCGGGACCGGGCGGCGTTCAGGGCCAGCATGAGGACCCGGAAGGCCAGGGACTCCGACAGGGACGTCCCCCCCTGGATCCAGAAGGGGACATCGTGCCGGGTGAGCTCCCACCGGACCCGCCTCAGGTCCTCCTCCGGCACCGATATGGCCACCTGGTCCAGGGGGCCGCTGAAGTCCAGCCTGCAGTGGGGGCTCCCCAGGAGGGCCAGCTCCCTGGCCAGGGCCTCGTACTGGTGGTGAGGGTCCAGCCCCAGGAGCGCCTGGCACGATGGAGGGGGGGAATGGGGGGCCATGGCGGCATCTATCCCCATCTGGAGGGCGCAGTCCGGAACCCCCTCCAGGTTCACCCAGGGGATCAGGAGGCACAGCTCGCACCCCAGCTCCCTCAGCAGCCTAACCAGGTTCAGCTGCCCGTGGGTGAAGGACAGGAACCCCACCAGGGCCAGCCTCAGGTTCGGGGAGCCCATCAGGCGCAACAGCCGGGAGGTCATGGTGGGCAGCTGGGCCTCGTCCATGAGCCGGTTGGCCTCCAGGTAGCCGGTGAAGTGCCGGTAGGTGGCGCACAGAAGGGCCTCCGCCGAGTCCGCCGGACAGGTGCCGCAGTCCCCGCAGCCCATGGCCAGACGCAGGTGCTCCTCGGTCACCTCCTCCCTGAGGAGCTCCACCATCTGGGACGCCGCCAGATGGGGAAACTTGGGGTCGAAGGCCATGGGGGGGGACCCCTCGGTCCTGCTACGGGACAGGGCCCAGCGGGCTATCACGTACCGGTCCGAGGGGTCGATCCGCCGGGTGGGCAGGTGGTGCTCCACTCGGGACCTGTGGGCCTCCCGGAGGAGCATCTGGTAGAGCCCGTCCCACCGGACGATCCGGGGCCGGTCCCTCAAGGCGCTGGCCTCCCCCAGCAGCAGGTCCATCAGGATCCCCTGGTCCGCCCTGGAGGGCACCAGGAAGGTGAACCCCAGGCGGTGCAGTGCCTGTAAGTCCTCCGCCACGTCCCCGATCCGCACGTACCTCTTGGCCGTTGCCCCCAGCTCAGACACCCCCCAAGGCTTTGCCCGCTCTGAAGATATAATAAAACATCGTCAGGGATCCTGCGGGGGGTGATCGGTTGGAGTATCGGGATGATCTGGTTGAGCGGGCGTTCGAGCGGGCCTTCGATGACCTGGCCAGCCGTTGGGACATGGGTGGGCTGGATGAGCGGGGTCTGGCCAAGTGCCGGGAGGACCTGCGTTGCCACGTGGCCTTCTTCGTCCACTCCCTGGTCATGGAGTCTCCCCCGCTGTTCTTGGACTACGTGAAGTGGGCCAGGGACCTCTTCGCGGGGCTCAAGATCCCCCTTGGGTGTCTCGAGGCGTCCCTTCGGTCCACCTGGGAGGGGGTGAGCCCCCTGCTGGACGAGAGGTCCCATAGGATGGGTCTATCCATGCTGCATGCCGTCCTGGATGTCCTGTCCGGCGGCCCCTCCCCCCAGGACCAGCCCCCACCGAACCCCCTCAGGGAGGAGATGGAGCTATACACCTCCCTCCTGCTGGAGGCCCGGAGGGACCAGGCCCTGGGGCTGGTGAACCGGCTGGTATCCCGGGGGGTTGGCGTAAGGGACCTGTACGTGTACCTGTTTCAGGAGGCCCTCCACCGGGTGGGGGTCCTCTGGCAGGCGGGGGTGGTGTCCGTGGCCCAGGAGCACTACTTCACCGCCTCCACCCAGCTGATCATGTCCTACCTCTACCCCCTGGTTTTCAAGGCCGCCCGGAGCCCCAGGGGGATCACCCTGGTGGGGGCCTGCGTCAGCGGGGAGCTGCACGAGATCGGGATCCGGATGGTGTGCGACCTGCTGGAGATGGACGGCTACGACACCCACTACCTGGGGGCCAACACCCCGGTGCAGGACCTGATCCGCTACGCCCACCAGCGGGGCGCCTCGGCGGTGCTCCTTTCCGCCACCCTCGGTATCCACCTGGTTCCCTTGAGGGAGATGGTTAGGGCCATAAAGGAGGACCCCCGGACGGGGGACGTGAAGGTGATCGTGGGGGGCCGGCCCTTCTCCATGGACCCGGAGCTGTGGCGGAAAGTGGGGGCGGACCTGGGGGCCAGGTGGGTGGACGATGTAGAGGCCTTCTTGGGGGGATGAGGATGGAGAGCAGCGTCTTCGAGCTGGACCTGCAGGGTAACCTGGTGGAGGTCCTGTCGGATCCCCTGGGGCTCGGTCGGTTCCAGGGGGATGGCAACTTTGCGTCCCTGGTCAGCCGGGACGAGTCGGTCAAGTTCTGGCGCTTCTTGTTGGAGGTGCTGGCCCAGGGGGTGGTTCTCCAGCGGGACGTGGAGATGGTCCTCCCGCAGGAGGGGGAGGTCAGGCTTTTCCTCTCCGGGATGAGGGCGGGGGACCGGATCGTCCTGGCGGTCAGCCGGGGGGACGGGGAGCTGGACCTGATGGAGGAGCTGGGCCGGGTGAACAACGAGCAGGCCAACTACCTGAGGGCCATGGCCAAGGAGGCCTCCGCCCGGCGGGCCCCCTCCCAGGACGAGATGCTGAACCGGATAAGCGAGCTTAACAACGAGCTGGCCAACGCCCAGCGGGAGCTGGCCAAGAAGAACCGCCAGCTGGAGGAGCTCAACCAGCGCCTTCAGGAGATGGCCATAAGGGACCACCTGACGGGGCTCTACAACCGCCGGTACCTTTCCGAGGTCTTCCCCCGGGAGGTGGCCCGGTCCCGCCGGTACGGGACGAGGCTGACGCTGGTCTCAATGGACCTGGACGGGTTCAAGCAGGTGAACGACTCGCTGGGACACCTGGAGGGGGACCGGGTGCTTGCGGAGTTCGCCCGGCTCCTGGAGGGGTGTACCCGCCGGCAGGTGGACTACCCGTTCCGGGTTGGTGGGGACGAGTTCCTCCTGATCCTGGTGGGGGTGGGGGAGGAGGAGGCGGAGGGGGTCATGGCCCGGCTGGAGGAGCAGGTGCGCCGGGAGCTCCCCGTGGTGGGCCTCTCCCACGGGGTGGTGCAGGTGGACGTGTCGAGCCCGGATCTGGACGGGGTTCTCATGGAGGCGGACCGAAGGATGTACCGGGCCAAGCGGGCCAAGGGGCTGGGCCGGTTGCCGAGCCGTCCGGGGGCCCAGGGAGACCTGTGACGGATGGATCCCCGTGTACCCCGGGGGTACGATGGAGGTGGGGCTTTGGTAAGGTTTATCCACACCGCGGACTGGCAGGTGGGGATGAGGGCCGTCCAGGTGGGCTCCGCGGCGGAAACGGTCCGGCGGGAGCGGCTGGAAGCGGTCCGGCGGATCCTGGAGGTCGCCCGGAAGCGATGCGCGGACTTCCTGCTGGTGGCGGGGGACGTGTTCGAGGACAACCGGGTGGACCGGGTCCTGGTGCAACGGCTCCTGGACCTGCTTTCCCGCTCCCCCTGCCCGGTCTACCTGCTACCGGGGAACCACGACCCCCTTGTCCCCGGGGCCGTGTGGGACCACCGGGGCTTCGCCTCCCCGGGGAACGTGACGGTGCTGCGTCGGGCCGCTCCGGTGGCGGCCCCGGGGTGCGTTCTCTACCCCTGTCCGGTTGCGTCCAAGGAGTCCAACCAGGACCCCACCGGCTGGATCCCCCGGGAGGGGGCGGGGCTACCCAGGATCGGGGTGGCCCACGGCTCCGTGGAGGGGCCAAACGTCTCCCCCTGGGACCATCCGATCCCCCGGGACGCGGCGGAGCGGTGCGGACTGGACTACCTGGCGCTGGGCCACTGGCACTCCACCGGAACCTTCCAGGACCGGACGGGGGCGGTGAGGATGGCCTACTCCGGCACGCCGGAGCCCACCTCCTTCGGTGAGAGGGACAGCGGCAACGTGTTGCTGGTGGAGGTGGAGGCGGGTTCCCCACCCAGTATCCAGGTGATCCCCACCGGGCGTCTCGAGTGGGTCCGGATGGAGGAGACCCTGTTGGGTCCTAAGTCCCTGGAGGGGCTGAAGGGGCGCCTGGAGGCCCTGCCGGAGCCGGGCTCCACCCTGATCCACCTGACGCTGAGGGGGCACATGTCCCCCCAGTGCCTCGATGATCTGGAGGCGATCCGGCAGGTCCTTGAGGCCCGGTTCCTGTGGCACCGGATCCATGAGGACCCGTGGGAGGTGGATCGGTCGTGGATCCAGCTCCTCCCGGAGGGGATGCTTCGGGAGGTGGCCCTTCGGCTCCTGGATCGGGGGGAGGATCCGGCGGTGAGGGACCGGGCGGTCTTCGAGATGTACCGGATCCTGAAGGAGGTGAGGGGATGATCCTGCACTCCATCCGGGTCCGGAACTGGCGTTGCATCCTGGGGGAGCTGTCCCTGGAGGGGTTGCCAATGGGGGTTAGCGTGGTCTTCGCCCCCAACGGTTCGGGCAAGTCGAGCCTCTTCGAGGCCTTGAGGGCGGGGCTACTCTGGAGGCACGACTCCTCCTCCAAGGAGGTTAAAGACGTGGTCCCCTGGGGCAGGGACCTCTCCCCGGAGGTTACGGTGGAGTTCTCCGCCGGCGGAACCAGGTACCGGGTCAGCAAGCGTTTCCTTAAGGGAGGATCCTGTCTTCTGGAGAGGATGGAGGACCGCCGGTACCTTCCGCTGGCGGAGGGGCCCCAGGGGGTCACGAGGACCCTGGAGGTCCTGGGACTGGGGCAGAGGGGGGGCAAGGTCTGGGATCCCGCCTCCTGGGGGGCCCTCCAGGCCCTCTGGATCCCCCAGGGGGGGATCTGTCTGGGTACCGTGTCGGACCAGCTGGAGGAGGCTCTGCGCCGGGCGGTGACCAGCCAGGCGCAGGACCCGGTGAGCCGGGCCTTCAAGGACAGGCTCCAGGGGGATTTCCGCCGGTACTTCACCGACACCGGCAGGGAGAGCCGCAAGTCGGATAGCCCAAGACACGTCCTCCGGTCCCGGTTGGAGGAGAGGCTGAAGCGCAAGGAGGACATGGAGGCGGATCTCCGGGAGTCCGAGGCGCTTCAGGATGGGGTGGCGAAGCTGACGGCGGAGGTGGTGGAGCTTGAGGCCCGGCTCGCCTCCGTCCGGGAGGAGGAGGCGGCCTGCGGGGAGCGGGCGGAGCGTTTCCGGCGGTTGGAGTCGGAGCTGACCCAGGTGAGGGCCCGCAGGGACTCCCTAACATCCCAGCTGGAGCTGGTCAAGGACCGGCTGAGTCGCCGGGCCAGGGTGGAGCGCAGGATCCAGGAAGTGGAGGCGGAGGCCCAGGCGGTCAAGCTGGATCTGCCCGGGGCTGAGGCCCGGGTGGCGGATCTTGAGGAGCGCCTGTCCCGGGCCCGCTCGGAGCTTGCCTCCGCAAGGGAGGGGGTGGACCGGGCCCGTCTCATGGAAGAAAAGGCCCGAGACGCCCGGCGGCTCTTGGAGCTACGGGAGACCATATCCAGGCTCCAGGGGGACCTGCTGAACGCCCGGGCGGCCCTGGGGGAGGCGGAGTCCCTTAGGGAGCGGCTGGGGGCTCGAAGGCACCCCTCCGACGATGATGTAAGGGAGGCCCGGGAGCTGATGACCCGGGTGGTGACCCGCCGGGCCGAGCTGGAGGCGTTCATGATAACCCTGGAGATGGAGCCCCGGGTTGGCCTCAAGGGGCGGGTCACCCGCGGGGAAGGGAAGGTGGAGCTAACCGCCTCCCCGGGAGAGCGGGTTGCCGTGAGGGGCACGAGGGAGGTGGAGGTCCTCCTTGAGGGCTTTGGCCTCATCCGGGCCTCGGGCCCCGGGGGCGATTCCGCCTCCATCCGGGAGGACCTGGAGATGGTCCAGGGTCGCCTTACGCGGATCCTGGAGGCCCACCGGGTTGGAAGCGTGGAGGAGCTGGAGGCCCTTGGCGCCCTGAGGCGGCAGATGGAGGGGCGCCTTGCGTACCTGGAGGAGGGGCTCGAGGGGCTGCTAAGGGGGTCGGACATCTCGGCCGTGGAGGCCTCGTTGGCCTCCGCCCGGGAGGAGGTGGATCGGATCCTGTCCCGGTTCCCCCTATGGGCCCAGTGCCCCCCTGACCCGGCGGAGGAGGAGGCCAAGGCTGGGGAGGCCAGGGACGTCTTTGTGGCCCTGGAGGCGGCGGAGGGGCTCTGCCGGGAGCTCTCCGCGGAGCTGTCCCGGACGGAGGCGGAGCTGAAGGGCCTTGCGGATCGGGGGGGCCGGCTGGAGGAGGAGCTGAGGGCCCTTGGGGAGGAGCTCCTGTCCATGGAGGCCCGGGAGGAGCTGGCAAGGCGCCTCGGGGAGCTACAGCGGGAGCTGGACTTCGCCGCCGCCCTGGAGGAGGACCTGGCCCGCCGGATGGCCGACCTGGGGGACCCGGAGGGGGACCTGCGGGCCGCCGCGAAGGCTCGAGAGGATCTGGAGGGGGGGCTGAGCCAGCTCAGGTCCCGGCTGGCCCGGGAGGAGGGGCAGCTGGAGGCCCTGATGAACCGGGGGCTCTACTCCCAACTGGCCTCCCTGGAGGAGGAGATCGAGGACCTTAGGCGGGAGCTGGCGGAGGAGGACCTGAGGGCCAGGGCCCTTGATTTGCTCATGGAGGTGCACCGGGAGTGCCAGGAGGAGATGTGGATCCGTCTAGGCTCCGCGGTGGGGGTCTCCGCCATGGAGATCTTGAGGCGCATGGCCCCCCGGCCGGTGGGGAGGCTGGTGTTGGACCGGATGTCCCCCGCCAGGTTCAGCCCCGGTGAGGTGGATTCGGAGCTGGAGCTTGGGTGCCTATCGGGAGGGGAGATCGAGCAGGTCCACTTCGCGGTCCGGCTGGCCCTGGGTCTGCGCCTCGCCGCCCTGGAGGATCAGCTGCTGGTGATGGACGACGCCCTCATGGCCACCGACCGCTGGAGGCTGGAGGCGGCGGTGGAGGAGCTCAAGTCCCACCGGGAGCTCCAGGTGCTGATCCTCACCTGCCACCCGGAGCGCTACGCCCCCCTTGGGGTCCCCATGCTGGCCCTGCAGGCCATGAGGGCCTGGTAGCCCCGCCGGATGGGTGTTAAAATATGACCATGTCATATGATGTGGAAGTAAAAGACCTTTGGTTCTCCTACGATGGTGAGTGGACCTTGAGGGGGGTGGACCTCTCCCTTGCCAGGGGGGAGCTGTTGGCCCTGATAGGTCCCAACGGGGGGGGCAAGAGCACCCTCATTCGGGTGTTGTTGGGGCTGTTGAGTCCCGTAAGGGGTCATGTGCGGGTGTTGGGGGTGGAGCCCGGGGTGAGCCGTCAGGTGAGCTACGTGCCCCAGGACACCTCGGTTCGTCGTCACTTCCCCATAAGGGCGGTGGACGTGGTGGCCCTGGGGAGGAAGGATCCCTGGCGGCCCCTCACGGAGGAGGATCGTCGGCTGGCCATGGAGGAGATGGAGCGGTTCGGGGTGGCCTCCTGCGGGGAGCTAAAGATGAGCCAGCTGTCCGGGGGGCAGAGGCAGCGGGTGCTGATAGCCCGGGCCTTCGTGTCCCGGCCCAGGCTGATCCTTATGGACGAGCCCACCGCCAACCTGGACCCCGGGTCCCAGGAGCTGCTCTACCGGGAGCTGAAGGCCTTCTGTGATGGGGGTGGCACCGCCATCGTGGCCAGCCACGACATAATGGCCATCTCGTCCATGGCGACCTCCGTGGCCTGCGTAAGGGGGACCCTCCACTATCATCCCGCCCCGGAGGTTGATCCCGGGGCGGTCTTGCTGGCCTATGGCACCTGTCCGGTGGAGCTGGTGGCCCACGGGTTGCCCCACCGGGTTTTGAGGCCCCACGGAGAGGAGGGATCCGGTGGATCCGGTGCTTCTTAACGCCCTGGCGGCGGGGATCGTCTCCGCCCTGATGGCTGGGCTGGTGGGTCCCGTGGTGGTCACCTTCAGGATGTCCCTCCTGGCTGGGGGGCTGTCCCACATAGCCTACGGGGGGGTGGGGCTGGCGTACCTTTTGGGGTTCTCCCCCTCCCTTGGGGCCCTGATGGCCACTCTTGGGGCGTCGGTGGCCCTGTCCAGGCTGGACGCCCGTGGTCAGGAGAGGCTGGACGCGGCGGTGTCCTCCCTATGGTCCCTTGCCATGGCCCTGGGGGTCATCTTCGTGTCCATGGCGGGGGGGTACGGGATGGACCTGTCCAGCCCCCTGTTCGGCAACCTGCTCACCGTTTCTGACCTGGACCTGTGGGTCATGGGGGTCCTGACCCTGTTCTGCGGCCTGGTGCTCTGGAGGGTCTACCCGGACCTGATGGCGGTGGCCTACGACGAGGAGTTCGCCCAGGTGAGGGGAATAAGGCCCCTCTGGGTGAGGCTCACCGTGCTGGTTTTGGCCTCCCTGGCGGTGGTGGTGCTCATGAGGTCCGTGGGGCTCATCCTGTGCATGGCCCTACTGGCCATCCCCCCCTACGGGGTTGAGAGGATGAGCCGGTCCCTCAAGGGGATGATGGGCCTGTCGTGTCTTTACGGCCTGGCCTGCGTCCTGGCGGGCATATGGGGATCCTGGGTCCTGGATCTGCCGTCCGGGCCCTGCATCGTGCTGGTGGCCTGCGTCCCCTTCGGCCTTGGAGCCGTCCTGGGGACCCTGAGACGGAGGAGGTCTGGTTCATGAGGTACTCGGTGCGGAAGAGCCTTTGGGTGGTGCTGCCCCTGCTGGGGCTGGTGAGCTGGTGGGCCTTCAAGGCCCTGGTCACGGTGGACCCGATCCGGATGCTCCCCAGGACTCGGGGGGTGGTGGTGGGGCTCAAGGACGGCTCGCGGGCGGCCCGGCAGCTGGCGGACTGGGGGCTATGGCGGTTCATGCCCAAGGAGTTGTGGCGGCTGGAGCCAATCCTCCCCTATATGGGGCGGTGCGCCATCGTTCTGGAGGACGGGCACGTGATGGGCCTCTTCCAGGCCTCCCGGGGCAACGCCCGGGAGCTGTCCAACCTGGAGATCCCGGGGGTCCATCTTAGGCTGCTCAGCAAGGTGCCCCTGCCCCTCTGGGCCTTCGGCCCCAGCGAATTCGCCCTGGACCGGATCCAGGAGGCCTTCATAGACCCATCGGTCAGGATGGACCACCAGCGCAGGACCAAAGGGGATGACGTGCTGATCTTCCGGCTGGCCACCGGTGAGCGGGGGGAGATCTCCTGGTCGGTGAACCATGAGGGTGAGCTGGGCTTCTCGTTCCACGCCCCGCTGGAGAGGTTCCTGGGCCCCTTCAAGCAGCGGAACCTCATTGCCCCGCCCATGGAGGGGAGTGGCTCCCTCCATGGCTTTCTGGCCCTGGATGGTCCCATGGCTCCCAAGCTGGCCCGGCTCATTCCCTCCCTGGCCCCGGAGGTGGGGGACGTCTGGGGGGCCTTCGGCGCCGGCGCCCCCCAGGGCAGACGGGTCATGCTGCTCCTGTCGGACCGGGGATGGGACCTCTTCGTGGAGGGAAGGGGGTATCTGAGGGGAGGCGAGCCCCTCGAGATCCCCAAGGAGCTCAAGGATGCCCCCGCCCCCAGGGAGCCCCTGTCGCTTGTTCTGGATTCCAAAGGGGTGGAGGCCCTTGGGGGCGCCCTGGGGGGGACTATCGGGGAGGTCATATCCGACCTCTCCCCCGGACGGCTGATCCTTAGGGTCCACTCCCCCTCCCGGGGGGACGGGAGGCTCCTCCTGGGGGATCGTTGATCGTCCCCGCAAATTGCCGCCCATCCGGAACCTGCGATGCGCATTTGACCTCCCATTGGGGGCTAAGATCCCCGTAGCGGTTCCAAGGCATCCAAGGGGAGGTGTTCTTCATGAGGTTAGTGGCGGTCACGTCCTGTCCCACCGGCATAGCCCATACCTACATGGCGGCGGAGAAGCTGACCAAGGCGGCGCAGGCCCGGGGGCACCAGATCAAGGTGGAGACCCAGGGATCCATAGGGGTGGAGAACCGGCTCACCGACGAGGAGATCCGGCAGGCGGAGGGGGTCATAATAGCCGCCGGCAAGGGGGTGGACAAGGACCGGTTCGTGGGCAAGCGGGTCCTGGAGGTCTCGGTGGCGGATGGCATCAAGTTGGCGGACCAGCTGATCGAGCGCTTCGAGCGGGGGGACGTGCCGGTCCTGGAGGGGCCGTCGTCGGAGGTCCAGGGACCCAAGCTGGCCACCCGGGCGGAGGTCAAATCCCCCATCTACCAGAACCTGATGAACGGGGTCTCCTACATGATCCCCTTCGTGGTGGTGGGGGGGCTCCTGATCGCCCTCTCCCTGGCCCTTGGTGGTGAGCCCACCCCCAAGGGGCTGGTGATCCCCCAGGGTTCCATGTGGAACACCATCCTTCAAGTGGGGGTGGCCAGCTTCACCTTCATGGTCCCCATCCTATCGGGTTTCATCGCCTACAGCATAGCGGACCGGCCCGGCTTGGCCCCTGGCATGGTGGGGGGCTACGTGGCGGCCAATGGGTCCTTCTTCGGCAGTGCCGCCGGCACCGGCTTCATTGGGGGCATAGTGGCGGGTTTCGTGGCGGGCTACGTGGTGCGCTTCATAAAGGGGCTCCGGGTGCCCAGGATGATCCAGCCGGTGATGCCCATCCTGGTGATACCCATCCTGGGCTCCCTGGCGGTCTCCGCCCTGTTCATATTCGTCATCGGAAGGCCCATAGCGGGTGTCATGGAGGGGCTCACCGCCTTCCTCAACGGCATGCAGGGCTCAAGTAAGGTTATCCTGGCCATGGTCCTTGGGGCCATGATAGCCTTCGACATGGGAGGTCCGGTCAACAAGGTGGCCTTCATGTTCGGTGCCGCCATGATAGCCGAGGGACACCCGGAGGTGATGGGCCCCATCGCGGTGGCCATATGCGTGCCCCCCTTGGGGCTAGGGGTGGCCACCATGCTGGCCCGGTCCCGGTACTCCTCCGAGGAGGTGGAGGCAGGGAAGGCGGCCTTCGCCATGGGGCTGGTGGGCATAACCGAGGGGGCAATCCCCTTCGCCGCCAGGGACCCCCTACGGGTTATACCCAGCATAATGGTGGGGTCCATGGTGGGGGCGGTGGTGGCCATGCTAAGCGGGGTGACGGACCACGTGCCCCACGGAGGCCCCATAGTGGCGGTTCTCCAGGCGGTGGACAACGTCCCCATGTTCTTCGCCGCCGTGGCGGTGGGGGTGGCGGTGACCGCCCTCATGGTGAACCTGCTCAAGGGCCGGCAGTAGCCCCGAGAGGGATATGCGGGGCCGGGAGGTGAGGGGTTGAACTTGAGGCATCGCAGGCTTCTCAAGCTCCTGGCGGAGGCCAGGGACTACACCCCCCTTTCGGACCTGGCCCAGCGGCTGGGCTGTTCCGAGCGGACCCTGAGGAACCACGTGAGGGAGCTGGAGGGGCCGCTGAGGGACCGCTACGGCCTCATCCTGGACCGCCGCCCCGGTAGGGGGGTGGCCCTCCTGGGGGACCGGTCCCAGGTGGGGCGCCTGATCCGGGACCTGGGGGGTGCTAGGGACCGTCCCCTGGAGGAGCTGGACCTAAGGGTGCTCCGGTTCCTCCTTCCCCGACGTTGCCCGGTTACGATGGCCAGGGTCATGGAGGCCACCGGCGCCGGCCGGGGGGCCATCTCGGCGGCCCTGGACAGGGCGGAGGCGTGGCTGGCGGGGCACCGGATCCGGCTGGTCCGCCGGCCCAACGTGGGGCTCTGGATCGAGGGGGAGGAGGGGGCCCTTCGGCTGGCCCTGTCCCGGCTCTTCTGGCTCTCCCTGGGATCCCATGGCTTCGATGACTTCCTCCGGGGGCGGGTTTCCATGGAGGATCCCATATTTCATCCCGGGGAGATGTCTTTCCTGGAGGCCCGGGTGAGGAGGGCGCTGGAGATGGCCCAGGTGCGCCTCACCGGGGAGGCGGTGCTGGGCCTTACGGTCCACCTGGCGGTGTCCATAAAGCGGGTCCGGACCGGGGGAGCGCTGGAGATCTGCCGGGATGAGGGGCTTGAGGGCCGCCGGGAGATGGAGGCGGCCCGCCTGATGGCCAGGTGGGTGGAGGAAGGTTTGGGGGTCACCATGCCACCGGGAGAGGTGGAATACCTGGCCATGCACGTGATGAGCTCCAGGCGGCTTGGTTGTCCGGGGGAGAAAGAGCTTGCCAGGGATGCGGAGGCGGTGGCCCGGATCCTCCTGGACCACTTCGCCCGATCCCTGGACCGGAGGCTTCAGGAGGACCCCCAGCTTTTGGCGGACCTGTCGGGGCACCTGTCCACCTCCATCAACCGCCTTCGATGCGGCTTCCCCTCTAGCAACCCCATCCTGGGACAGATCAAGAGAGCCTTTTGCTACTCCTTCGAAGTGGGTCTGGAGGGGGCCGCCAGGGTCCAGGAGGATATGGGTATCAACCTCCCAGAGGACGAGGTGGGCTACGTGGTGCTCCACGTCCAGGCGGCGTTGGAGCGTCTTCGGGGCATGGAAGAGGAGGTCCGAGCGGCGGTGTTCTGTCCCCAGGGGGTGGGGATACTCCGTCTGATGGAGGCCAAGGTCTCCTCCGCCTTCCCGGGAGTGAGGGTCATCGGGGCGGGATCCCTGGAGGATCTGAAGGTGGTACTAGAGGATCGAGTCCGGCTGGTGATAAGTACCGTCCCCCTCCCCGCTTATCTGGATTGTCAGCACATAGTGGTGACCCCGCTCCTCAGGGACGAGGAGATGAGAAGCGTGGAGGACCTGCTGCTGTGCAAGGTCTCCTCCTCCCCCGGCCGTCCCGCGGGAGGGTATCCGATCCTCCGGTCCATGCTGTCCTCCGACCTGATCTTCCTGGGGGAGGACCTGGGGGATCGATGGGATATCATATGCTTCCTCTCCGCCAGGATGGCGGAGACTGGAGCGGTGGACGAGGACTACGGGGGGGCCGCTTTGGAGAGGGAAAGGAAGTCCTCCACCTGCATAGGCGGGGGGGTGGCCATACCCCATGGCAGCCCCCGTCGGGTGATCCGGGACTCCATCGCCCTGATGAGGCCCCGCCGCCCCGTACTGTGGGGGGAGGAGGAGGTCCGGATGGTGTTCATGATGGCCCTGAGATCCTCGGATCCGGGCCTGGTCAGGGGGCTATTTGGGGAGTTGGCCAGGCTTTCTGAGGACGGACAGACCCTGAGGCGCATGATGTTCGCCGGGACCAGGGAGGAGATCTTAGATTCGATGCGAGGTGGATTGAATTGAACGTGCGGGAGCTGATGCCCCCGGAGCTGGTTAAGCTGGAGCTCCGGGGAAGGACGAAGGATGAGGTCATGGAGGAGCTGGCGTCCCTGGTGAAGGGGGCGGGCCTATTGGAGGACCTGGGGGGCTACATGGAGGCCCTTCGGGATCGGGAGGCCCAGGGCAGCACCTGGGTGGGCATGGGGATAGCCATCCCCCACGGCAAGTGCCGCCATGTGATCAGCCCCTTCGTGGCCTTCGGGCGCAGCCCCGGGGGGGTTGACTGGGACAGCCTGGACGGGGAGATGGCCCACCTGGTCTTCATGATAGGGGTCCCCGAGGAGGGGGCGGTGAACGAGCACCTCAAGATCCTCCAGGTCCTGAGCCGACGCCTTGTGGACGATGCGGTGAGGAGGTCCCTCTTGGGGGCATCCTCACCGCAGGAGGTTTTGGGGATCCTGGAAGGGTGAACGTCGTGGGTTGGTCCACGATCCTCCCCATGGAGGGGGTCTTCAAGGAGATGATATGGGGGGGTGAGCGGCTCCGGGAGCTCTTCGGCTACCGGATCCCCTCCGAGCGGACCGGCGAGTACTGGGCCATATCGGACCACCCGGAGGGCAGGAGCCGGGTCTCGGCGGGCCCCTTCCGGGGGCTCACCCTGGGGGAGCTGATGGGGTCCCACCATGGGCTTGGGGGACTTGGGGGGGACCGGTTCCCGGTGATGGTTAAGGTCATATCCCCCCTTCAGGACCTATCGGTTCAGGTACACCCGGACGACCGGATGGCCCGGGAGGAGGGGGACTGGGGGAAGCCCGAGGGGTGGTACGTGCTTGACTGCCCCCCGGGGGCCAGGATAGTTCTGGGGCACCGGGCGGGGGATCGCCGGGAGCTGGAGGAGATGGTGAGGGGCTCCCGGTGGGACCTCCTTCTCCGCTCCGTGGAGGTCTCCCCGGGGGACTTTGTATTCATCCCCCCCGGTACGGTGCACGCCCTCACCGCTGGTGTCACGGTGCTGGAGGTGCAGCGGACCAGCAACCTCACCTACCGGCTCTACGACTATGATCGACTGGGTCCCGATGGGAGGCCCAGGGAGCTGCACCTGGAGAGGGGCCTGAGGGCGGTCAAGGTGCCCCAGTGGGATCTCCATCTGGTCAGGGGCGGTGAGGCCCCCGGGGGGAGGAGGACCCTGTGGGATGGGGGGCCCTTCACGGTGGAGGAGCTGAGGGTGAGTCCCCAGGGGCTTTGCCTGGAGGTGTCCCGCCCCCTGTGCGTCAGCGTGGCGCGCGGATCCGGATGGGTCCTGGGGGACATCGAGGTGCCGGTGGCGGCGGGGGATCACCTGGTGGTCCTCCCCGGGGAGGTTAAGATGCGGGGGGCCTTCGACGCCGTGGCGGTCCGGGTGTGAGCGCGGGCGTGAGTGGGTGAGATGCCAAGGGCCCGGGATCCCGGGCCCTTGGCTCATAGCTTCACGTCGTTCAGGTTCTTCTGGGCCTTCACGATGGAGGAGATGATGGACGCCATGGACTTGAAGCGCAGGGTGGCCTCCTCCATTACCTTCACCGACTGGTTCATCTCCGTGGCGCCGGCGGAGATCTTGGTGCTGGCGGACTCCATTATCTGGTCCACCCGGCCCAGGAAGTCCTTGTTGGTGGAGAGGAAGTCCATGAAGCCCGTCAGGGAGGATCGGATCACCGAGAACATCTCGCTCACCCGCCGGACGTTCTCCATGGCCCCCTGGACCTGGGTGGAGATGGAGAAGACCCGGGTGGATATCTTCTCCGACGCGTCCTTGGTCTCGATGGCCAGCTTCTGGACCTCCTGGGCCACCACCGCGAAGCCCTTCCCGTGCTCCCCCGCCCGGGCGGCCTCGATGGAGGCGTTGAGCGCCAGCAGGTTGGTCTGCTTGGCGATCTTCTGGATCTCCTTGGCGATCTTCTCGATCTCCAGGAAGGAGTTCAAGGTCTCGAAAGTGGAGTCCACCGTCTTGGCCACGTCGGAGTTCATGCTCTCCATGTCGGTGCCGGACTTGCGGAGCTCCTCCTCCAGCTTGATGTTCATCCGGTTGATGTTCTCCACGTTGTCCCGGGCCTCTCGGCTGCTGCGCTCGAACTCCTGAACGATCTGGCCGAAGAGGCGCTCCAGGGACTGGAACTTGTCGGCGATCTCTCCCAGCTCCCGCTGGACGTCCATGACCCGACGGACCAGCACCTCGTCCAGCTGGGACATGAAGGAGTTCATTATGGTGCTGCTGAAGTGGGATCCCGCCAGGGATTTTATTACCTTAGGGGTCTCGCTCATCGGGTAGTATCCCCCCTCAGCGGGCAGAGAGCTTGCCCTGGGCGTTGTAGAAGTTGTCGATTATGTCCACCCCGCAGCGCAGGTCCTTTAGCCAGTTGAGGAACCGCCTGGCCGCCTCCCCCTTCATCACCGCCCCGTGCTGGGGGGCGATCACGTCGATGTCCAGCCGGGACACCATGTCCACCCACTTGCGGCACGCGGTGTTGGAGGCCATGTAGCGCTTGTGGAAGCCCTCCATGTACTGCACGTGGCCGTCGAAGTCCCGCACCTCCGGGTACCTCTTGCCGTGGGGGAACACCGCGGCCCCTATGTCCCCGGAGAAGAGGATCCGGCTCACCGGGTCGTAGAGGGAGAAGCATCCGGTGGAGTGAAGGAAGTGGCTGGGGATGAACTGAAGCTGGGTCCCGGATGCGAGGGTGAGGGTTCCGCCCCCGTCGGGTATGGGCACGATCCGGCGCTGGTCGTAGACGCCGAAGTGAGGCAGGAACCTGGTCCAGAGGCCCGATATGTAGACCTTGGCCCTCTCGGCGATGGGGAGCCACAGGGTGACCCCGGAGCTGACGTCCGGGTCCTGGTGGGTGTAGAAGATGTGGCGCACCTTGGATAGGTCCACCACCTCTGCCACGTTGGCCAGCACCCGGGGGAACACGTGGGCCCCGCCGGGATCCAGCAGGATCACCTCGTCCCCGTCCTGGATCATGTACTGGTTGGTCTGGACGTACCCCTCCTCCTCCTGCTCCTCCCATCCCAGGTGGAAGAACTTGTGGGTGGGGCTCTCGTAAAGCAACGTTGTGCTGAAAAGGCTCATGGCTCATCTCCCCTTGAGAGTTATCGTAAGTATTTTAGATTATGCCCCCCCGGTTAGCTAGAGGGGGGGACAATGTTATCAACCCTATTTCCCCGTCCCCGTCCATGTGGACGTCGAAGGGTCCCTGGTAGAGCCGTACCGCCGGGTGGGACCCGGTCTCAAAAGGGGAGGAGGCGAACCACTGGCGGTTGAAGCAGTTGCCGTCCTGGCCCTCGAAGACTGGGAGGTACAGGATCCCGTCGCTGTCCATGTCCAGGAAGAAGTGGGTGCCGTAGGAGAGGTCGGGGCTCATGCCGTAGGAGGGGAGGCTGAGCTCCACCAGGCAGGAGCAGTTGCATATCTGGGCGTAGGAGACTGGCACCCCCAGGGTGGGGTTGGTGCTTCCCCAGCGGCCGGGCCCGGCCAGGATGTAGCGTTGCCCATTGAGGTGTTGGTTCATCTCCCCCACCGCGGCGGCGGCCCTTGGGGGGTCCCAGTGGGACATGTAGGCCTCCGCGTCCACGTAGACCAGGTAGGGCACCTGGGTGAGCTCCCCGTTGCTCACCATCCGGTTCCCCTTGAGGATCACGGTTCTGCCCTCCAGGGGGGGGATCCTTACCTGGGCCATCTCGTCGTAGGAGGCCAGGGGCCTCATCTGGAGCAGATGCATGATCCCATCCTCGGTGTCGTAGGTGAACTCCATGTCCACCGGGCACCCCATCCGGGCCTCCATGAGGCCCATGAGCCGCCGGACCAGGTCGAACATGTCCCTGAACCTGGTGGGGAGGGCGTGGAAGGTGAAGATGGGCCTTGCGGGGCCATCGCTCTCCGACATGGTGGAGAGCAGCATGCCGTCGTGGTACTTCTCGATGAAGTGCCCCGCGTTCCGGTGGTGCCGGAGTATGGTGGGCAGGAACAGGTGGTTGAGCGACCCGGTGAGGAACGCCCGCTTGGCCAGGTCTATGTAGTCGAAGTCCACCTGGCTGGACTCCGCCACCTGCTCCGGGTTGTTGCCCTCGGGCCGCAGGTTGGGGTTGGTCAGGTAGAAGACCCGGGCGTTGCCCCGCTCCACTGTCCTGGTCCCCAGGCCGAAGCAGATCCGCATGACCCCGTCCTCCTTGCGGACCCGGGGGGTGGGCCGGCGGAAGACCCGGGAGAAGACCGTGCCGGATATCTCCGGGTAGTAGAGGTCCTGCCTCCTTCGGCCCACCACCGGCTGGACCAGGACCCCCATGGCCTCCATCCGGTCCCCCATCCGATGTTTGGCCCGGTAGGCCCGGGCGGAGGGGTTGAACAGGGAGAGCCAGACCCGCTTCATGGACAGCTTCAGCTCCTCCAGCCCCCGCTGGTCCGGGGTCCCGGAGGCCACGAAGCAGGTCTCGTACTTGCCCGCGAAGGACAGAGAGAGGGAGTCCTCCAGGAGGGAGCTGGACCGGACCGCCAGGGGGAGCCCCCCCGCCCTCTCCAGGATCCTCATGAGGTCCCACTCCAGGCCGGCGGGGACCTGGAGGTCCGCCGCCAGCCGGTCCAGGTCCGCCCCGGAGGGATCGTCGTAGAGCCAGTCCAGCCGGTTCATCTCCACGAAGTCGAAGAAGGGCTCGGTGGTGACCGAGAAGGAGAAGGCGGGGAAGGCCACCCGGTCCCTCAGGGTTGAGGCCTCCACCGCCGCCCGGGCGAAGGCTAGCCCCTTGGCCTTGCCCCCGCACCGGCCGTCCCCTATCAGCTCCCCCCGGTCCCGGTAGGACTCCTCCGGGTCGAACCGGACGAAGTCGGACCGGTGAAATCCCTCTAGGGGTTCAAGCGGTAGATCGTCCGGGGCCATGGTATAGCCTCCCTTATGTGCTTAAGGCCGCATATCCACGCCACCGCCCGCTCGATCCCCATGCCGAAGCCGCTGTGGGGGAAGGAGCCGTAGCGCCGGATGTCCAGGTACCAGGAGTAGGACTCCTCCGGCAGGTTGTGGGCCCTTATGCTGGAGAGCAGCAGGTCCAGGTCGTCCTCCCTCTGGGAGCCGCCGATGATCTCCCCGTAGCCCTCCGGGGCTAGCAGGTCGTCGCAGAGCACCAGGTCCTCCCTCTCCGGGTGCTGTTTCATGTAGAAGGCCTTCACCTTCTTGGGGTAGCACTCCACGAACACCGGCCGCTGGAACTGCTGGGTCAGCATGGTCTCGTCGTCCCCGCCGAAGTCGTCCCCGTAGGGGATGTCGCTGCCCAGTTTGTGCAGCAGCTTCACCGCCTCATCGTAGGTTATGTGGTGGAAGGGGCCGTCCACCGCCCTGGCCAGGGCGTCCACGTCCCGCTCCAGGAATACCAGGTCCTTCTCGTGGTGCTCCAGCACCTCCTTGACCAGGTGGGACACCATCTCCTCCTGGAGGGCCATGTTGTCCCGGTGCTCGAAGAAGGCCGCCTCGGGCTCGATCATCCAGAACTCGGTGAGGTGCCGCCGGGTCTTGGACTTCTCCGCCCGGAAGGTGGGGCCGAAGCAGTAGACCCGGCCGTAGGCCGCCGCCGCCGCCTCCAGGTAGAGCTGTCCCGTCTGGGCCAGGTAGGCCTTCCCCAGGTCGAAGTAGTCCAGCTCGAAGAGCCCGTCGGCCCCCTCCCCTATGGAGCCCGTGAGGATGGGGCTGTCCACCAGCATGAAGCCCTTGGAGTGCAGGAAGTTCCTGCAGGAGAGGATAACCCGGTCCCGGATGGCCATGATGCACCGCTGCCGGCGGCTGCGGAGCCACAGGTGCCTGTGGTCAAGCAGGAAGTCGATCCCGTGCTCCTTCTTGGATATGGGGTACTCTAGGGTTGGGTTGGATACGATCCGGAGGTCCGTGACCCCCAGCTCGAACCCCGACGGGGCCCGGTCGTCCCGCCGCACCGTCCCCTCTATCTCCACCGACGCCTCCAGCCATAGGCTCTTGGCGGCGGCGAAGAGCTCCTCGCTCACCGAGCTCCTCTCCATCACCGCCTGGATGAACCCGGATCCGTCCCTCACCTGGAGGAAGTGGATCTTGCCGGAGCTTCGCTTGTTGTAGACCCAACCCTTTATGGTGACCCTCTTCCCCTCGTGGGGGGCCAGCTCACAAATCCTTATCCATGGGGCTTCCATACGATATACCTCCCGTCTGGCCGTTGGCACTAGGTCTGGAATATAAATGTATAATACACTAGCGGAGGCCCGGGTCCAAAGGGCCATACTTCTTTTCTGGGGGAAACCGATGGATATACCTCGTCTTGTGATAGCGGAGGAGCGCACCGGATACGTTCCCGTGGGGGTCATCTTGGCGGCGGCGCTGAAGCAGCGGGGCTACCGGATACGGCTCTTCTCGTCCCACCGGGACGAGCGGGTGATCCGCCTTTTGGAGCTTCTGACCTCCCAGCGGTGTTACCACCTGGATCTGGACTGTCTGGGCAACGTGGCCCGGCTTAGGGCCCTCTTCCAGGCCGCCTCCGGGCAGTCGGATCTCAGCCTGGTCTTGAGTCCCCTGGGGGAGATGGGGCGCGGCGACCGGTTCGTGTTGGACGACCACACCCTGCGCCTGGTGGACGCGCTGGAGAGCCCCATCTTGCCGGTGATGGGGGGTGACACCTCCGCCTTCGTCACCGCCGGCCGGTCCGCCAAGGTCTTCGAGGCGTTGCCCAAGGGGAGGGTGGTATCCTTCATGTTCGTGGGGGTCCCCAACCCGAGGGAGTACCAGTTGCTGGACCGGGAGCTGGGCAGGCGGTGTCCAGTGATGAGCCTGGGCTACCTCCCCAGGGACTTCCTCCGGGAGATGCCCCCCATGGACCAGCTCTGCTCCTCCCCGGTGCCGTCCCTGGCGGTGGGGCTCAAGACCCTGTCCGCCCGGCTCCAGTCCATGGAGCACCAGCTTCTCTGGCCCGCCTTCGGCGCCCTGGCCACCCAGGAGCCCAAGTGGAGGGAGGCGGAGATGCCCCAGGAGCTGTCCTCCCGTCCCATGGTGGCGGTGCTGAAACACCACTCCCTGTCGCTCTCATCGGGGAACGCGGAGGCCCTGCTGTCCGCCATGGGCTGCTCCCTGGTGCCCGTGCCGGTGGAGGGTGGGGCCCTGCCGGACCGGTTCGACCTGCTGCTGGTGCCTCATGGCCCGGCCCACCTGGGTCTGTTAGAATTGCTGGATAACCGGGGGCTTTGCGAGTCCCTGGCCAGGGCCTTCCTATCCAGGCCGGTGCTGGCCGACGGGGGAGGGGCCATGCTGATGGGCCGCTCCATCCTGTCCCGGGGAGGGGTCATGAAGGCCCTATCGTTGCTCCCCTACGACTCGGTCCCCTTCGACGGGGAGGGGGCCATGGAGAGCCGGGTGGTGAGGGCCCTGGAGGACGGGCCGCTCCTGAACAAGGGGGATGTGGCCCTCGGTATCCGGAGCCCCTGGTCGGGCTTTACGAGGGCCAGGGATAGGGAGGGGGCCTGGCAGGTGGAGTATCCCAAGGGTGGAGTGGAGGGGATGGACGGCTGGAGCCTCGGCAAGGGGATCTGTTCGTCCTTGAGGCTGGAGCTTTGGAGCTGCGTGGGGCGGGTCCGCCGATGGCTGTCCTGACCGGGCCCCGGCGGTTTCCTTTTTAGGGGGGGTTAGATGAGGGAGGATGACATGGGCTCCTTGGGGCCCCAGTTGCTGGCTGAGGCCCAGAGCCTTTCGGAGCTCATCATAGGCTGGCGTCGGGAGCTCCATCAGTTCCCGGAGCTGGCCTTCGAGGAGAACATAACCGCGAGCCGGGTGGTCCAGGCCCTCTCGTCCATGGAGGGGGTCCAGGTGGTTCGGGGGATCGGTAGCCCCACGTCGGTGGTGGGGGTTATCCGGGGGGATCTGGACGCCCCCGCCCTGGTTATCCGGTCCGAGATGGACGCCCTTCCTTTGGAGGAGGAGACGGGCCTTCCGTTCTCGTCCTGCATGCCCGGGGTGATGCACGCCTGCGGGCACGATGCCCACATGGCCTCCCTGCTGGGGTGCGCCATGGTGCTCTCCCGGAGGGCGGGGGAGCTGAAGCGGCCGGTGGTGCTCCTCTTCCAGCCCGCCGAGGAGGGGCGGGGGGGCGCCAGGGCCCTGGTTGAGGGTGGTCTGCTTAAGCGTTTCAACGTGGGTTTCGTGCTGGGGGTCCTCATGTGGCCTCACCTGGAGTACGGGCATCTGATGACCCGCAAGGGGGTCATGACCGCCCTGTCGGACCGGATCCACCTGGAGATCCGGGGGGTGGGGGGCCATGCGGCGGCCCCCCATGACGCGGTGGACCCCATTGTGGTGGCCTCCCACGTGGTGCTGGGTATCCAGAGCCTGATCTCCCGGGAGATGGATCCGCTTAAGGTGGCGGTGATCTCCTTTGGCCAGATGGAGGCGGGCTATGCCTACAACGTGATCCCCGACGAGGCCCACCTTTGGGGCACCCTTCGGGCCTTCGATTTGGAGGTGCGGGACCGGCTGAAGGCCCGGCTGGAGGAGATGGTGCCCGCCATGGCCCGGGCCTACAGGGCCTCCGCGTCGGTGGAGTACGCCAAGAACTACCCGTCGGTCTACAACGACCCGGACCTGGTGGACCGGGTGATGGACGCGGCGGGGCGGTTCTTCGGCCCCGATGGGCTCCACCAGATGGAGTTGCCCCTCCTCTCCGGGGAGGACTTCTCCTTCTACTCCATGGAGGTGCCCTCGTGCCTGATGTTGCTTGGCACCGGGATGGAGTGTAGCCTCCACCACCCCAGGTACGACGTTCCGGAGGAGCTGATGCCCCTCATGACCGCCTGGGAGGCTTACGTGGCCCTCAGCCTCTGAGATGGAGGCTCGGGCGGGGTTCTACGATAACTGACACGCTGGAGGATGGGACGTGCGTAGACTTGACGATGCGATCCTGGAGAGGCTGTCCAGGGGGAGCGGGGAACACTGCCTTTGGTGGCAGGGGGCCTGGTGGTCCCGGGAGGCCCTTTGGGGCTTAGCGGAGGAGTGTTACGGGGCCCTGAAGGCCAGCGGCTTCGGGGAGGGCATGCGACTTGGGCTGTGCCTTCCCAACGGGCCGAGCCTCCTGGCCCTGTCCCTGGCGGCCTGGATGGCGGGGGGCACGGTGGTGCCCCTGAACTGGAAGGGGCTGGATCAGGAGACGCTGGATGGTTTGGACCTGTTCGCCCTGGTGGACTCCGGGGACTCCCGGGTGGGCTACCGGTCGGTTCCGGTGGTGACATTGGAGCACAATGGGGGGATCCCGGAGTTCGCCGGGCGACGATGCGGCGTCACCGACCCGGACCTGGCGGTGATATTCGCCACCTCGGGCACCACCGGCAAGCCCAAGCTGGTGCCCCTGACCCACGGGAACCTGTTTCACAACGCCCAGGCCTGCGTGGAGCACGTGGAGGACCTGGAGGAGGACGACGTGTTCCTCAACGCGTTGCCCAACTATCACGCCCTGGGGTTCACCGTCTGCGGGCTGCTGCCCCTGCTCTTCGGCTTCCCCCAGGTGATGGTGTCCTCCTTCATGCCCCCCGAGGGTACCATGGACGCCATGCGGAAGGGGGGGGTGACGGTCCTGCCGGCGGTTCCCATCATGATCTCCATGCTGGTGGGGGCCTTCGCCCGGAAGGGGGCGGTTCCCAATGGGCTAAGGGTGATCATATCCGGCGGGGACCGGCTTCCCCGGCGGCTGGACGAGCGGTGCCAGCGGGTCCTGGGGGTGCCGGTCCTGGAGGGCTACGGCCTCACGGAGACGTCGCCGGTGCTGACCGTCAACCCCTCGGTGGCCCGTCGCCGGCCCGGCACGGTGGGCACCTTCCTCCGGGGCGTCCAGTACCGGGTCCTTCGGGAGGATGGCACCGAGGCCAGCCCGGGGGAGACGGGCCGGCTGTTCGTCAAGGGGCCATCGGTCTTCGGAGGCTACTTTGGGGACCAGGCCCTTAACCGGCGCAGGTTCGTGGACGGCTGGTTCGACACCGAGGACCTGGTGCGGGTTGACCAGGACGGTTACGTTACGCTGGAGTCCCGGGTGGGGGACCTGATAATAGTCGGGGGCTTCAACGTCTATCCCCGGGAGGTGGAGGCGGTGCTCATGGAGCACCCCAAGGTCCGGGAGGCGGCGGTGGTGGGGGTCCCCAACCCCTTGAGCGGCCAGGCGGTTAAGGCCTTCGTGGTCCCCCGGAACGGGGAAGTCCCGACCCTGAGGGAGATCGCCGAGTTCTGCCGGGAGAGGCTCCCCCACTACAAGGTCCCCCGTCAGCTGGAGGTGGTGGACCACTTCCCCCGCTCCAGCATAGGGGAGGTCATCAAGAAGGAGCTGAAGGGCCCATGAGCTTCGGGGTGGAAACGGAGTTCCTGGATCCCGCCAGCGGGGTGCCGGAGGAGGTCCTTTCCCTCCTCTACGCCGAGGGGCTGCGGTTCGAGGGGGCGGACGTGACGGTGCTTCTCCGGATGAACCGCCGTCCGGCGGCCACCGCGTCCCTGGACGGTCAGGTCATAAAGATGGTGGCGGTGGACCCGGAGTACCGCTCCATGGGCCTCTCCGCCCAGGCGGTGTCCCGGCTCCTGGAGTGGGCCCGCCCCCGGGGGATGGGGCACTTCTTCGTTTACACCAAGCCGTCCGAGGCGGACAAGTTCGAGTCCCTGGGATTCTGCCAGATAGGCTCCTCCCCCGGTGCGGTGCTCCTGGAGATGGGGCGTCCCAACGCGGAGGACTTTCGAAGGGGACTGGAGGAGCTTAGGCTGAGGGTGGGGGTGGAGGAGTCCTCCGCCATCGTGATGAACGCCAACCCCTTCACCCGGGGACATCGGTACCTGGCGGAGCGGGCCTCGTCCGCGTCGGAGCACCTGTTCGTGGTGGTGGTCCGGTCCGACAGATCCTCCTTCCCCTTCGAGGACCGGATCCGGATGGTCCGGCTCGGGCTGGAGGACCTTGGGAACGTCACGGTGGTGGACGGGGGGGACTACGCGGTGTCCTCCGCCACCTTCCCCACCTACTTCCTCCGGGACCCCTCCATGGAGGAGGTTATCCGGATCCAGACCAGGCTGGACCTGGACCTCTTCGGCCGGATCTTCGTCCCCGCCCTCCGGATCCGGAGCCGTTTCGTGGGGACCGAGCCCTACTGTCCCGTCACCGGCCTTTACAACCAGGCCATGAGGGAGGTGCTCCCCCGTTTCGGGGTCCAGGTGGTGGAGGTCCCCCGGCTGGAGGAGGGTGGATCGGCGGTGTCCGCCTCCCTGGTCCGGCGGGCCATGGCGGAGGGGGACCCGAGGGGCCTGGAGGCGTTGCTCCCCCCCACCAGCTACCGGTACATCATGGACAACTGGGACAGGCTGAGGGAGCGGGTCCTGTCCTCCAAGGGGGGCCACTGATGCTGGAGGTGCCCCTGGATCGGACGTCCCAGGTGCCCCTTCACCGGCAGCTGAGCGGGCACCTGAGGCGGCTCATTCTATCCGGTGCCCTGCCGCCGGGGGAGCGGTTGCCCTCCTACCGGCAGATGGCCCAGGGGCTCTCGGTGAGCAGGAGCACCGTGGAGGAGGCCTACTGCGAGCTGGAGGCGGAGGGTCTTCTGTGCCTGTCCCCCAGGAGGGGGGTCTTCGTGGCCCCCCTGTCCCGCTCCTCCCCCCAGCGGCGGGGTTGCGAGGAGGTGCTGGACCTGGGCTCCGACGAGCCCATGGGGGAGCTGGTGCTCCGGCACCCCATGGGGCGGGCGGTCCGCTGGGCCCTTGGGGACCAGGCCCCCAGCGATGGGGACGTGGCGGGCCTGTGGGGGCTGAGGGCATCCCTTTCCAGGTACTCCGCCCGGCGGGGGATCGCCTCCCGGGAGGGGGACGTGGTGGTCACCTCCGGTGGCAGGGAGGGGCTATCCCTCTGCCTCTGGGCCCTGAAGGAGGCGGGGGTGAGGCGCCTGTGGGTGGAGCGTCTCACATACCCCTACGCCTTCGTCCAGGCGGGCCTTCTGGGGCTTCATGTGGTCCCCTTCGCCCGGGTGGAGGACCTGGCAGGGGCGGGGGTGGAGGACGGGGTCTACCTGGTGCCCAGCTTCCATAACCCAACCGGCCGGACCATGAAGGCCCCGGAGAGGCGGGCGGTGCTGGAGATGAGCCACCGCCAGGGGTTCAAGGTCCTGGAGGACGACACCTACGGGGAGCTGCGGTACGGCCCCGAGAGCGTCCCGGCCCTCAAGGCCATGGAGGGCTCAGACCAGGTGCTCTACGTGGGCTCCCTCTCCAAGGGGCTGTTCCTGCCCATGAAGCTGGGCTACCTCGTATGTCCTGGGTGGGCGGCGGAGGCGGTGCTCAGGGTAAAGGAGCCCCTGTTCGGCCCCGCACCCCTCCTGTCCCAGCGGATAGCCCTGGGCCTAATGGACTCCTGGGAGGTGGAGCCCATCCTGGAGGCCAACCGGGGGGCGGTGCGTTGCAGGATGGAGGCCCTCTGCTCCCCATTGGGGATCCAGATGCCCGAGGGGGGCATCTTCGCCTGGCTTGACCTGTCGGTGGATGGGGATGAGTTCGCCAGGGAGGCGCTGAGGCTTGGGCTTCGGGTCTCACCCGGGTCCCGGTTCTCCCCCCGGGGGGAGCGGGTGATGGGGGTGCGGCTGTCTGTCCTCTCCGCCCCGCCGGAGGAGCTGCGGCGGGCGGCGGGGGAGCTGAGGGGCCTGGTGGAGCGTCTGTCGTGAGGCCCCTTGAGGCGGTCCTGGCCGCCCGGGAGGGGCGGCTACGTCTAAGGAAGGGCTTCGCGGGGCCCTGGGCGCTGGTTCACGGGGGGCTCAACGTCCCCGGCTGGCCCAAGAGGCTGCCCGGGGACCTCAAGGTCCTCCGGTGGGCGGTTGGTGAGGCCCTCAGGGGGATCGGTCACCGGGAGCTGTGGGCGGGGGTGGACTCCCTGGGGGCCCAGGTGCTGGTGGCGGCGGAGGCGGACCCGTTGGAGGTGAAGGCCCGTTGCGCCGCCCTGGAGGAGGCCCTCCCCTTCGGGAGGCTCCTGGACCTGGACGTGTTCGCCGGCTCGGACCCCTTGAGGTCCCTCAAGAGGGGCCAGGTGGGGCTACCGGAGAGGCGGTGTCTGGTGTGTAACCGTCCCGCCAAGGAGTGCGCCGTGGCGGCCAGGCACCACCCGGGTACGTTAAGGCGTAGGGCCCTGGCCCTCTGGGGGCTGAGAGGTCAGGTCCTTGATGTAGATCCTCCAGAGCCGCAGGGCCAGCAGGGCGCACATCGTCCCCCCCGCCAGACCCCAGATCATGTAGGGCCAGTTGGGCCTGCCGGAGACCACGTAGGCCATGAGGCCCCCCAGGGCGTATCCGTAGGCGGTGACGCTACCGATCGAGAGGATCAGGACCAGGAGCCGCAGGTTCATGCCCGGTCCATCTCCCGCAGGGTCTCGCCGATGCGCTCCGCCGCCTCCGTGAGCTCCTCCGGGGAGCACCAGGAGTAGGAGAGCCGGAGGAAGGAGTCCCTGGCCCCCTCCACGTTGGGCCAGAAGGCCCGTTCGGGCACGGTGGCCACCTTCTTGTCCTTTACGAGCCTGAGGGCCACCTCCGATGCGCCCTCCACCGGCAGGTTGAGGAAGCACCCTCCCTTGGGGGAGTGGAAGGTGAGGCCCTGGGACGATAGCCCCTCCGCCAGGGCCTGCCGGCGGACCCGGAGGAAGGATCGGACCCTTTCCAGCTGGGGTCCCATGTGGCCCTCCTTGAGGAACTGGAGGGCCAAGGCGGAGTCCGCGGCGGGGAGGGATATCATGGTCATCTCCTGGAGCTTCGCCAATCCCTCCACCAGGCTTGGGTGGCCCATGAGCCAGCCCAGCCGGATCCCGGGGGAGAGGATCTTGGAGAAGGAGCCCAGGTAGACCACCAGTCCGGTCTCGAAGCCCAGCTGGGGAATCTCCGCCCGGCAGTTCCGGTCCACCGGGTCCAGGTCGAGGAGCCGGTAGGGGTCGTCCACCGCCACCAGGAAGCGGTACCTATCGGCCAGGTCCATGAGTCGGGCCTGGCGCTGGGGGCTCATGGAGCAGCCTGAGGGGTTCTGGTGGTTGAGGATGGTGTAGACCATCTTGACGGGCCCCTTGGTCCTCAGGTGTTCCTCCAGCCTGTCCAGGTCCATGCCGTCCTGGTCCACCGGGATGGGGACCAGCCTGGCCCGGTGTCTCAGGAGGGTGCACCAGGTGTCCGGGTAGCAGGGGGCGTCGAAGGCCACCGGGTCCCCCCCTTGGAGCATCGCCTGGCAGAGGAGGTGGAAGCCGTACTGGGACCCCAGGGTCATCATGATGTGGGCCTCCGTGGCCTCCCGGGGGGCTATGCCTAGGGACGCCTGCCAGGCGAGCACCTGTTGCCTAAGGGCCCCCAGGCCCCGGTTGCTGCCGTAGAGCAGGGCCCTCGGATTCTCCGCGATGCCCCGGGCGGAGCACCGGGAGATCAGGTCCACGTCCATGGCGTCCAGGGATGGCTGCCCGGAAGTGAGCGGCAGGGCCCGGTTCTCCAGGCCCAGGCGGATGTACTCCACCAGGGGGGAACTGTGGATCGGGAAGCTATTTGCCAGTTCCTCCGGATGGATCAAGGGTAACACCTCCAATCGTTTAATTTGGGATCCCGGGCGGGTCTTGTGTACGGGAGAGAAAAGCGCTACAATGTCAAATATAGTTTATATTTAGAAATCCCCTTTAGGAGGGGCGCCCATGGAAGAGTCGTTGACCCATCAGGCTACACTGTACACCACCTCGGCGGACTATGTCTATTCTACTCTGCGCAGGGAGATAATAACCAAGCGGATAACCTCCGGGACCCGTCTGCCCGAGGTGGCCATAGCCAGTAGGCTCAAGGTGAGCAGGACACCGGTGAGGGAGGCGTTGCGTCGCCTGGCCAGCGAGGGTTTGGTGCTCATAATTCCCAACAGCGGGGCCCGGGTGGCGTCCCCCAGCCGGAAGGAGATGGAGGACGCCTACGTGGTCAGGGAGGAGCTGGAGTGTCTGGCCATCCGGCTTGCCTGTCCCCGGGTGACGGACCGGCACATGAGGCGTCTTGAGGAGTGCATCCTGGAGGAGGAGCGGGCCTTCGAGGAGCGGAACCTGGAGAGGTACCTGGAGGTGAACGAGGCGTTTCACCGGATAATCACCGATGCGGCGGGGAACCGGGTGCTGAAGGAGTACGTGGAGAACATCTTGGCCAGGACCAACGTCTACATAGTCTTCTACGATCCCTTCTACATAGTGGAGAGCAACCCCAGCGTGGGGGAGCACCGGTCCATAATCGAGGCCCTGAAGGCCCGGGACGAGGAGCTGGCGGTGGAGAGGATGAGGAACCACATCCGCCTGTCCAAGGGGAGCCTCTTCTCCGGGGAGACGGGGGGGAGATAGTTAAAAGTTAAAAAGGCCACGTTGCGCGACCCGCCGGGGATAACTAAAATGACCCGGTGGGTCAAATCTTTTTGGAGAAGGGGAATGATCGGGTTGTCTTCCATACCGTCGTTCGATCTAAAGAGGAACTATCAGCGGGTGAAGTGGGAGGTCCTCCGGGCGCTGGAGGGGGTCCTGGAGGGTCAGCACTTCATCCTTGGACCGGAGGTGAAGGCCTTCGAGGGGGAGTTCGCCTCGTACCTTGGGGTGGATCACGCCATAGGGTGCGCCTCCGGCAGCGACGCGTTGCTTTTGGCGTTGATGGCCATCGGGGTTGGCCCCGGGGACGAGGTTATAACCACCCCGTTTACCTTCTTCGCCAGCACCAGCTGCATATCCCGTCTGGGTGCCCGGGCGGTCTACGTGGACGTGGAGCCCGACACCTACAACATGAGGATGGACATGGTGATGGACGCGGTCACCGACAAGACCAAGGCGGTGCTCCCGGTGCACATCTTCGGCCAGATGTGCCCCCTGGAGCAGATCCGAGGCCCCCTGAAGGAGCGGGGCATAAGCCTGATCGAGGACTGCGCCCAGTCCTTCGGGGCGGTGAGGCGGGTTGACGGGGAGCTGCTCCGGGGAGGGGCGGTGGGGGACATATCCTGCTTCTCCTTCTTCCCCACCAAGAACCTGGGGTGCTACGGGGACGGGGGCCTGGTGGCCACCGGTGACGAGGGGCTGGCGGGCAGGCTCAGGTCCCTTCGGGTCCACGGCTCCACCTCCACCTACTTCCACGACGAGGTGGGGCTCAACAGCCGGCTGGACGAGATCCAGGCGGCGATCCTTCGGGTTAGGCTGAGGCACGCGGAGGAGTGGAACGAGGAGCGGCGGGCCATAGCGGAGAGGTACCGGATGCTCTTCGCCGCCAAGGACCTGCTGGAGTGGGTCACCCCGCCGGTGGAGGCGGAGGGGAACCGGCACGTGTTCCACCAGTACGTGGTGAGGGCCAAGGACCGGGACGCCCTCCAGTCCTTCCTGGCGGAGCGGGGGATCACCACCCGGGTCTACTATCCCCTGTCGTTGCACCTGCAGCCCTGCTTCCGCTACCTGGGCTACAAGGAGGGGGACTTCCCGGTGAGCGAGATGCTGACCCGGGAGGTGCTGGCGTTGCCCATGTTCCCGGAGCTCACCCCGGAGGAGCAGGAGGCGGTGGTGGCCGCCATGGCGGATTTCTACCGCCGCTGATCCTGACCAATCTTGCTCTTTTGGCTAAGATAGGCTACACTACCGAGGAGGGGATCGCCCCTCCTCGTGTATCATGGCGTCCTGGAGGGGAAGGCCCGTGTGAATAGATCGAGGAGGTGACTTACGGTGTTCTATCCCATGTTCGATCCCACGTTCTTGATACTGATCCCCGCCGTTGCGTTGGGGATGTGGGCCCAGATGCGGGTGCAGTCCACCTACGCCCGCTACTCCGCCGTTTGGGCCCGGAAGGGGGTCACCGCGGAGATGGTGGCGGAGCGGTTGCTGTCCATGTTCGGCCTCAGGGTGCCGGTGGAGCGGGTGCCCGGGAACCTGTCGGACCATTACGATCCCAGGTCGAAGGTGCTCCGGCTCTCGGACAGCGTGTGGGGCAACTACAGCATAGCCGCCATAGGCGTGGCGGCCCACGAGGTGGGTCATGCGGTGCAGGACCTGGAGGGGTACTCCCCCCTCAGGATCAGGAACTCCATAGTTCCGGTGGTGAACATAGGGTCCATGGCGGCGTTGCCCCTGTTCTTCATCGGGTTCCTCTTCAGGTCCGGGGTGATGATGGACCTGGGGATCCTGTTCTTCCTTGGGGTGGTTGGGTTCCATCTGGTTACGTTGCCGGTGGAGTTCGACGCCTCCCGCCGGGCGTTGCGGCTCCTGGCGGACACCGGGTACCTGGCGCCGGACGAGATAAGGGGGGCCAAGGCGGTGCTGGACGCGGCGGCGTGGACCTACGTGGCCGCCACGGTGATGGCCCTGTCCCAGCTCTTTAGGCTGTTCCTTCTGCGGGGGGTCATCGGGGGACGGGACGATTAGGCCCCTTTGGGGAAGTTGGGTTATCATTAGGCTCGTGGGGTTCGCTCCCCGCGGGCCTGTTTTTTGGTCCGGACTTTGACATGGGTGAGGTTCAACATATGGGGGT
The DNA here is from genome assembly GCF_000024905.1 of Thermanaerovibrio acidaminovorans DSM 6589. Classification (NCBI taxonomy): domain Bacteria; kingdom Thermotogati; phylum Synergistota; class Synergistia; order Synergistales; family Synergistaceae; genus Thermanaerovibrio; species Thermanaerovibrio acidaminovorans. The sequence continues at coordinate 1,738,222 of NC_013522.1, read as the reverse complement.
CTGACCCCCGTGGAGGAGATGGGAACGTGCGGGTGTTGATATCGTGAGGGGAATAGAGGCTTCCTTGCGGGTTTGGAAGGAGGTGGCCAAGGGGGCGTTCGCCTCCGAGGCCCTGAGGATCGTTTCGGAGGGCATGTCCCCCGAGGACCGGCGGTTGGCGTCCCTGCTGGTCTACGGGGCGTTGAGGCGCCGGAGCCTTTGGCGGAATATGGTGGAGAGGCGGCTCAAAAGGCCCTTCAAGGAGTTGAAGCCGGTGACCCGGGATGGGCTGATCATAGGAGCCGCGGCGCTGATGGAGCTTCGCAACTTCCGCCCGGGCCCCCTCTACGGGGGGCTGAGCCAGTGTCTGAAGGCGGAGGGGGCGGAGGACCAGGTGCCCATCCTGGTGGCGGTGCTCAAGCGGATCGAGCGGGAGGGGGCCCAGTTCCTGGAGAGGCTGTCCAGGAGCTCGGACATGAGGGACCTGGCGCTCTACCATGGGCTGCCCGCCTGGGCGGCGAACCTGTTCAGGGACCAGATGGGGACCCAGCGGGCCCGGGAGCTGGTGCGCCTTTTGGGTATGCGGCGGTATACGTCGTTCTTCGTGGATCCCTCCCGCCGGGCCAGCGCTCTGGAGGCCATGGGGCGCGGCGGGATCCGATCCTGGGAGGGGGGGCTGGATTGCTCCATCCGCACCTGCTCCTACGGCTTCCCGCCGGAGGTGCCGGGCTACGGTGACGGGACGCTGACCCCCATGTCCGAGTCCTCCATGTGGATCGTGAAGTGGGCCTCCGCCCTGTGGAGGGGCGGACCGGTGCTGGACATGTGCTCCGGCCGTGGACTCAAGGGGGCGGCGCTACTCACGCTGCTTAAGGACGTGGAGTTGGAGTGCTGGGACAAGTCCTTTGGCAGGACCCGGGCGGCCCAGGGGGACCTGGAGAGGAGGTCCCTTGGGGGCCGTGGGGTGGTGAGGTGCGGCGATGCGCTGGAGCTGGAGCCCCTATCGGAGCCCTCGCTGGTGATGCTGGACGCCCCCTGCAGCGGCAGCGGCACCTGGGGGAGGCACCCGGAGGGAAAGTGGCGGGTTGCCCCGGAGGACCTGGAGGCTCTCTCGTCCCTGCAGGTGAGGCTCCTGGAGCGGGCCTGCGGGCTGATTCCCAAGGGTGGCCGGGTCATATACTCCACCTGCAGCCTCTTCCGGGAGGAGAACGAGCGGGTGGTGGGGGATGTTCTCTCCCGGAACCCCCAGGTGGTGGAGGAGCCTATAGGGGCGGAGGGCAGGCTTTTCGTGCGGGGTCGTCCTTTCGGCACCTACATATGGCCCGGGCTGCCCTGGGTGGACGGGTTCTACTGTGCGGTTCTCTACCGGCGAGGATAGCGGAGGGGTGTTCATGGGCCGTTTCTTCAAGTTAGGGGTGGTTCTGTCCCTTTTGGTGATAGTGGGCTCCGCCTACATGGCGTTGAAGCTGGTGTTCTTCGAGCGGCCGGAGGTCCAGGTGCCGTCGCTGATAGGCCTTCAGGTGACCGATGCGGTGGCCAGGCTGAAGGAGCTTGGCATGCTGGCCAAGGTTGACGAGGTGGACTCCTCCCAGCCTCAGGGGGTGGTGATCTCCCAGTGGCCGGACCCGGGGGAGTCGGTGGAGCGGGGCAAGGTGGTGATCCTCAAGGCCAGCCGTGGGGGCCGGGTGGTTCCCGTGCCGGACGTGAGGGGCCTGGAGATGGGGGAGGCGGTGAAGCGTCTCTCGGAGCTGGGGCTGTCGGTGTCGGAGGTGCTCAAGGTTAAGGACCCGGTGACCCCCGCGGGGAAGGTGATAGCCCAGAACCCCTCGGCGCCGGCCAACGTGCCCACCACCGCGTCGGTGAGCCTCCTGGTGAGCCATGGGAGGGACGGGGAGGACCTGGTGGAGATCCCGGACCTGGTGGGCCAGCCGGTGGACCAGGCGATGCTGATGCTTTCCCAGATGGGGTTGAAGGCGGCGGTGGCGGCCCGGGTCAAGACCCAGGCGTTCCCGGAAGGGGTGGTGGTGTCCCACGCTCCCCGGGTGGGGGCCAAGGTGCCGCCGGGCAGCAGCGTGTCCCTTAGGGTCTCCGCCCAGGGTAGCGGCGGGGGGCAGGTCCAGGAGCCGGGGGTGGTCGAGGTCCCCGCCGGGACCGATAACCAGAAGGAGGTTCCCAAGGAGGCCCCCAAGGAGTCTCCCAAGCCTCCGGTGGCCCCCAGGGCGCCGGAGCAGGTGGTGAAGCCCGAGCCCACGAGGCCCGAGGCCTCCAGGCCCTCCGGTCCGGTCAAGTTGGCCAAGATCCGCTACCAGGTCCCCCCCCTGACCCAGGGGATGCTCCTCAAGATCGAGCTGGTGGACCAGGAGGGGTCCCGGGTGATCAAGGAGGCCCAGGTGAAGGGCGGGGAGTACATATCCGTGGACGCCCCCTTCAAGGGGGAGGCCCGGGTGGCCATATATCTCGGAGGGGAGTTCGTATGGCAAGATCGGTATCAGTAGACCAGGTGAGGGCCCTGGGCAGGTCGTTGCTTGCCCCGTCGCTCCTCTCCGCGGACATGATGGACGTGGGGGGCTCGGTGGAGTCCCTCCGGGGGGCCTTCGACTGGCTCCATGTGGACGTGATGGACGGTCACTTCGTCCCCAACCTGACCTTCGGGCCCGGGTTCGTCAGGGCCCTGAGGGGCCGGTTCCCCCACGCCTTCCTGGACGTGCACCTGATGGTGGAGGAGCCGGACCGGATGGTGTCGGACTTCGCCTCCGCCGGGGCGGACCTTCTGTGCGTGCACGTGGAGGCCGCCCGGCACCTGCACCGGCTCATCGGGTCCATGAGGGACCTGGGGGTCATGGCGGGGGTGTCGCTGAACCCCGCCACCCCGGTGGAGTGGGTCTACCCGGTGTTGCATATGGTGGACCTGGTGCTGGTCATGTCGGTCAACCCAGGCTTCGGGGGGCAGAGGTTCATCCCGGAGACGCTGGAGAAGACCGTGGCCCTGGCTAGGTATCGGGAGGCGAGGGGGCTTGGGTTCCTCATCGAGATGGACGGGGGCCTCGGGGAGGAGAACTGCGCGGAGGTCTGCCGGGCGGGGTGCGACGTGGTGGTGGCGGGCAGTGCGGTCTTTGGCCAGGCGGACCCTCACCGGGCGGCCACGGGTATCCTATCCAAGCTGGGGAGATGATGAAGGTTGAACAGCGTTCCTGACGGAGACCAGGTTAGGCGGGAGAGCTTGGCGTCCCTTGGGGGGGCGCTGAGGGCAATGAGGGAGGGCCAGGGGCTCTCCCTGGAGGACGTGGAGAGGGACACCAAGATACGGCGGGCCTTCCTGGAGGCCATCGAGTCCGGGGAGGTCCAGCGGATCCCCGGGATGGCCTACGCCCGGGGCTTCGTCAGAAACTACTGCGAGTACCTTAAGGCGCCGGACCTGTGGCCCAGGTTCGACGAGTTGCTCCGGGGGGACCAGGATGAGGTGCTGGGCAGCTACGCGCCTCCCAGGACCGCCTTCCGCCGGTCGTCCCGGTGGTGGCTGTACGCCGTCCTGGTGGGGGCGGTGGCCTTCGCCTCCTACCTGCTCTTCCAGCAGTGGCAGGACTTCAAGGCCCGGATGATGGAGTCGGTGATAACCAAGCCGGCGGAGCCCACCCTGGAGGGCCCCCAGGATCAGGCCCAGGTCCCCGCATCGGAGGACCTGGTGGTGGAGGTCTCGCCGGACCAGCCGGGACAGGGGGCCGTGTCCGGTGCGGTCAGCGGTGAGCCGGTGTCCGGGGAGGCATCCATGGACCTGTCCTGGATGGATGGGGGGGCCCCCAAGGAGCCCAAGGAGGCGGAGGAGCGGCGGGGCGCCCCGGGGGTGACGGTCCGGGCCATTGGGGTCTGTTGGGTCAAGGTGACGGACCTGGCGAACAACGCGGTGGTCTTCCAGGGGACGCTTAAGGATGGCCAGGAGATGTCCTTCGAGTCCCCGAAGGGGCTTAGGGTCAGGCTTGGCAACGCGGGCTCCGCGTCGCTCAAGACATCGAGTGCGGAGCTGTCCCCCGCGGGGCCCAAGGGGATACCCAGGACGTACTACGTGTTGCCCGACGGCACCATAGGCACCAAGCGGCCCCGCTGAGGGGTCCTGGGTTTTCCGCGTATCGAAGGGGTGTAAGGTGGATAAGAAGGTCTACGTGCTGAGTTTGGGGTGCGCCAAGAACCGGGTTGACGGGGAGCGTTTCCTGGGGGTGGCGCTGGAGCGGGGTTACGTGCAGGTTCACGAGCCCCAGGGGGCGGATCTCTGCATAATCAACACCTGCGGGTTCCTGATGAGCGCCGTGAAGGAGAACCTGGACGCCATCCTGGAGGCGGAGGAGCTGAGGCGTCGGGGGCTCATCGGGTCCCTGGCGGTGGTCGGGTGTCTGGTGAACCGCTACGAGGAGGAGCTGAGGCGGGAGCTCCAGGTGGACTTCCTGGGCCGGACCGAGTGCTACCGGGAGCTGGGGGAGTTTCTGGGGGGAGCGTCGGAGGGTCCCCGGCGTCCCCTGGGCGGATCCGAGGTGGTCCGGTACCTGAAGGTGGCGGAGGGGTGCTCGAACCGTTGCGCCTACTGTGCCATCCCCCTCATAAGGGGGGATCTTCGGAGCCTTCCGGTGGCTCATCTGGTCCGGGAGGCGGAGCTGCTGCTTGAGCAGGGTGCCCGGGAGATATGCCTGGTGGCCCAGGACCTGACCCGTTACGGGGAGGACCTGGGGACGGACCTGATGGAGCTTCTGGACCAGATGGAGGCCACGGTGCGGGGACACGGGGTGCTGCGCTTGCTGTACCTGCATCCAACCAGGGTGACCCGGGAGCTGGTCGAGCGGGTGGCCTCCTCGGACGTGGTGGCCAGCTACCTGGACGTGCCGGTCCAGCACGCCTCCGACCGGGTGCTGGCCTCCATGGGTCGTGCCATGGGGTATGAGGATGCGGTGCGTCCCTTCCTGGAGGCCCGGCAGGTGGACCCCCTCTTCGCCATGAGGACCACCCTGATGGTGGGTTACCCTGGGGAGGGGCGGGAGGACTTCGATGCGCTGATCCGGTTCCTGGAGGAGGCCCGTCCCGACCGGGTGGGGGCCTTCGTCTTCTCCCCCGAGGAGGGGACCCAGGCGTTTCAGCTTCCCCGCCGGGTGTCCGGCAGGACCGCCCGGAGCAGGCTGGACCGGCTGATGGCCAGGGCGGCGGAGGTTTCGCTGGACCGTCAGAGGCTCATGGAGGGCCGGGAGGTGCGGGTGCTTCTGGAGGCGGTGGAGGACGGACAATGGGTTGGCCGGTCCTACCGGGAGGCGCCGGAGGTGGACGGTTCGATCCTGATCCCGGAGGGAGAAGGCCTTCGGGTGGGGGGCTTCTACCGGGTCCTGCTGGAGGAGGCGCTGGAGCACGATTTCATCGGAAGGGTCACGGGGGTGGAGGATCTTTGAGGGACAGGGAGGCTTTCATGACGTGGTACGGGATGGTGGCCACCTTCTTCGGCTTTGGCAACTCCCGGTGGGCTCCTGGGACCGTGGGGGCCGTGGGGGCCTTCGTTTTGGTGTTGCTGATGGGTGGGGTCCCAACCTGGGCGCTGGTGGGGGTCATATCGCTGGGGACCGCGGCGGCGCACCGCTACTCCAGACGGGTCCGGGTGGAGGACCCGCCGGAGGTGGTGGTGGACGAGGTGGCGGGCTATTGGGTGGCCCAGTACGGCCTCCCCATGGAGATGGCCTTAGGCACCCTGTTGCTCTTTCGGATCGTGGACATCTTGAAGCCCTTCCCCATCCGGCGGTTCGAGGCCCTGCCCGGCGGGGTGGGGATCATGGCGGACGACCTGGTGGGGGGCATCATGGTGAACCTCATCGTGAGGCTCGCCCAGTTCATGCTCTTCAAGGGGGGCCTGGCGGCCCTATATGCCTTCTTCTCCTGAGGGGGTGTGGATTTGAGCCACTGGGACCGTATCGTGGCCCTGGGGGGGGAGTTGCTGGGGGTCCTTAGGGGCCGGGGTCTGACGCTGGCGGTGGCGGAGTCCTGCACCGGTGGGCTTTTGTCCGCCTCGATCACCGCCAACGGGGGCTCCTCGGACTCGTTCCTGGGGGGTGTGGTGGCCTACGCCAACCAGGCCAAGGAGGCCCTTCTGGGGGTTTCGCCCGGGACCCTGGTGGAGTTCGGGGCGGTGAGCGGGGAGTGCGCACTGGAGATGGCCCTGGGTTGTGCCCGGGCCTTCGGCGCCCGGTGTTCCGTCTCCGTCACCGGCGTGGCGGGACCCACGGGGGGCAGCGTCGCCAAGCCGGTGGGGACCGTCTGGTTCTGCTTTGCGGTGGACGGTGATGCCCGGTGTGAGGTGATGAGGTTCCAGGGGGACCGGCGTCAGGTGCAGATGGCGTCGGTGGAGCACGCCCTTAAGGGGCTGATGGAGGCGCTGTCGTGAGGTGCTTCGCCTGTCTGGTCCCTCCCATGGGGGTCCGGTGCCTGGTCTCCTCCCGGTTGGAGCCCTTCCGGAGGGCCTTCCGGTCCGTCAAGTGGGTCCGGGAGGAGCTGATGCACGTTACGCTCCTCTTCCTTGGGGAGGTCCCAAGGTCCGAGGCGGAGTCCTTTGGGCACCGGTTGAGGGACGTGGCGGACTCGTACCCCCCGATTAACCTGTCCCTTGGCGGGATGGGGGCCTTCCCCTCCGTCAGGTCCCCTAGGGCCATCTGGGTGGGTCTTGGGGGGGAGCTGGACGTGCTGTCCAGCTTTGCGGAGCGGGTGGCCCGGTGCGCCCCGGGCGGCGGTGGGGAGAGGTTCGTGCCCCACATGACGGTGGGGCGGGTGAGGGATGGGGAGGCGCTCGGGGAGGCCTTGGATGAGGCGGGCCTCTGGGAGGTCTCCTTCGAGGGGGACAAGGTGTGTGCCTTCTCGGTCTGCGAGGTGGTGCTCATGGAGAGCCACCTTGGTCCCGGGGGGCCCAGGTACGTGCCGTTTAGGCGTTACCCCCTTGTGGGTCTCAGGTTCGGGGGTTGTTGATGGATATCTATTCGGGGAGGTATGAGGGATGGCCAAGCGCAGGGAGGCCCTGACCAGGGAGGACGTGTTGGAGCAGGCCATAGACGAGATAAGGTCCAAGTTCGGCGAAGGGGCCATAATGAGGCTCGGGGACCGGGCGCTGGGGCAGGTGGAGGTGATCCCCACCGGGATCCTTCCTTTGGACGTGGCGCTGGGGATAGGTGGTCTGCCCCGGGGGCGGATAGTGGAGATATTCGGTCCCGAGGGGACGGGGAAGACCACCATAGCCCTTCATGCGGTGGCGGAGGCCCAGAAGGCGGGGGGAGTGGCGGCCTTCATAGATGCGGAGCACGCGCTGGATCCCCGGCTGGCCTCCGCGCTGGGGGTGGACATAGAGTCCCTCTACCTTTCGCAGCCGGACAGCGGGGAGCAGGCGCTCTACATACTGGACACCCTGGTCCGTAGCGGTGCGGTGGACATAATAGTGGTGGACTCGGTGGCGGCGTTGACCCCCCAGGCGGAGATAGATGGCAAGATGGGGGAGGGGAGCCAGGTGGGTCTTCAGGCCCGGCTCATGTCCTACGCGTTGAGGCGTCTCACCGCCGCCATATCGAAGAGCAAGACCACGGTGGTGTTCATCAACCAGCTCAGGGCCCAGATAAGCACCGGTTACGGCCAGGGTCCCCAGGAGACCACCACGGGCGGTAGGGCCCTCAAGTTCTACAGTTCGGTGCGGGTGGAGGTGAAGCGGGGCAAGGCGGTGAGCCAGGGGGAGGAGACCATAGGTCACGAGCTGTGGATGAAGGTGGTGAAGAACAAGCAGGCGCCCCCCTTCAGGTCCGCCCACGCCACCCTCATATACGGCAAGGGTGTTCCCAGGGCCATGGCGGTGTTGGACATGGCGCTGGACTACGAGGTGGTGAAGCGGAAGGGGTCCTGGCTGGCGTACAAGGGGGAGACCCTGGCGCAGGGCAAGGAGGGGACCGCCCAACACCTGATGGAGCATCCGGAGTTGATGGAGGAGATAACCCAGGAGGTGTTGAAGCTGGTGGTGCCGGGCCTTGGGGATCCGGCCCAGGGGGCCGATAAGGAAGAGGAGTCGGGCCCCATGGGGATGATGGAGGTCCCCGTTGAGGGCTCCGAGGGAATTTTGGACATCGAAATCGGGGGAGATGACGTCTAATATAAGCCCCTAGGTTAACATAAAACTGTAACCGAATCGTCGGGAAAGCTTTAGTAGATTTTAAGCTGACAGACGGCCCCAGGGTATAAACTATTTGTCTGTGTTGACTCTCGGGGCTTTCTGGGGTACACTACGCCTTGTCCCGCGGGGGCGGCGGTTGAGCGGTTCTTGCGGGGGTACCATGACAGGTTTATAAGGGGAGACTGCCACTAGGTTTAGGGCTTAGTGGGCATGGCGGGCTCTTTTGAGTTTAGGAATTGCTAGGAGAGTTTGATCCTGGCTCAGGACGAACGCTGGCGGCGTGCTTAACACATGCAAGTCGGACGGTTAGTAGGTGAAAGCTTGCTGGATCCTACTGATAGTGGCGGACGGGTGAGTAACACGTGAGAACCTGACCCAAGCAGGGGGACAACTGCTGGAAACGGCAGCTAATACCCCATAGGCGGGAGACCGTTAAAGGAGCGATCCGGCTTGGGAGGGGCTCGCGGCCTATCAGCTAGTAGGTGTGGTAATGGCGCACCTAGGCGATGACGGGTAGCCGGCCTGAGAGGGTGTACGGCCACACTGGAACTGAGATACGGTCCAGACTCCTACGGGAGGCAGCAGTGGGGAATATTGGGCAATGGGGGCAACCCTGACCCAGCGACGCCGCGTGGGGGAAGAAGTCCTTCGGGATGTAAACCTCTGTTGTGTGGGAAGAAGGATGTGACGGTACCACACGAGGAAGCCCCGGCAAACTACGTGCCAGCAGCCGCGGTAATACGTAGGGGGCGAGCGTTGTCCGGAATTACTGGGCGTAAAGAGCGCGTAGGCGGCTGGATAAGTCGGCTGTGAAAGACGTGGGCTCAACTCACGGATTGCGGTTGATACTGTCTGGCTAGAGTGCGGGAGAGGGAAGTGGAATTCCCGGTGTAGCGGTGAAATGCGTAGATATCGGGAGGAACACCAGTGGCGAAGGCGGCTTCCTGGACCGCTACTGACGCTCAAGCGCGAAAGCTGGGGGAGCGAACGGGATTAGATACCCCGGTAGTCCCAGCTGTAAACGATGGATGCTAGGTGTGGGGGTCGTATGGCCTCCGTGCCGGAGTTAACGCGATAAGCATCCCGCCTGGGGAGTACGGCCGCAAGGCTGAAACTCAAAGGAATTGACGGGGGCCCGCACAAGCGGTGGAGCACGTGGTTTAATTCGATGCAAACCGAAGCACCTCACCTGGGTTTGACATGTAGGTGGTAGGGAGATGAAAGTTGAACGACCCTGGGGTAACTCAGGGAGCCTACACAGGTGCTGCATGGCTGTCGTCAGCTCGTGTCGTGAGATGTTGGGTTAAGTCCCGCAACGAGCGCAACCCCTATTGCCAGTTGCTAACGGGAGAGCCGAGGACTCTGGCGAGACTGCCGTCGACAAGGCGGAGGAAGGTGGGGACGACGTCAAGTCATCATGGCCTTTATGCCCAGGGCGACACACGTGCTACAATGGCCGGCACAGAGGGGAGCGAGACCGCGAGGTGGAGCGAATCCCAGAAAGCCGGTCCCAGTTCGGATTGCAGTCTGCAACTCGACTGCATGAAGCCGGAATCGCTAGTAATCGCGGATCAGCCAAGCCGCGGTGAATACGTTCCCGGGCCTTGTACACACCGCCCGTCACACCACCCGAGTTGGGTGTACCCGAAGTCACCGGCCTAACCTGCGAGGGGGGGAGGTGCCTAAGGTATGCTTGGTAAGGGGGGTGAAGTCGTAACAAGGTAGCCGTACCGGAAGGTGCGGCTGGATCACCTCCTTTCTAAGGAGAAAGTTTACGAGGGTTCGTCTTTGGTCTCCCCTGGCCTGTTTTGGACATGCACAATGACAGAGTCCTCTTTTGGGGTTATATGAGGAAGATGGGGTTAAGGTATTAAGGGCACGCGGGGGATGCCTAGGCGCCAGATGCCGATGAAGGACGTAGCAAGCTGCGAAAAGCCACGGGGAGGCGCAAGCGGCCGTTGATCCGTGGATTTCCGAATGGGGCAACCTGCCGGGAGTAGTTCCGGCGCCCTTTATGGGGCGGGCACTCGGCGAAGTGAAACATCTCAGTAGCCGAAGGTAGGAGAAATCGAAGAGATTCCCTGAGTAGTGGTGAGCGAAAGGGGAGTAGCCTAAACACTGTGCGTGTAAGCGTGCGGGCGTTGCGCGCGGTGGGTAGAGGGACAGGCTGGGGGCGGGCCGCATCTCGTCCGGTCAGTGAGAAAGGCTCATTGTAGCGGAACCGTGTTGGGAAAGCGGGCCGCAGAGGGTGATAGCCCCGTACGCGAAACGATGAGCTCTGGCTAAGCCTGATCCCGAGTAGGGCGGAGCACGTGGAATTCCGTCTGAATCAGGGCCGACCACGGTCTAAGGCTAAATACGTCTGGCGACCGATAGTGTATCAGTACCGAGAGGGAAAGGTGAAAAGCACCCCTGGCGGGGAGTGAAATAGACCTGAAACCGCGTGCTTACAAGCAATCGGAGCCGCGCGAGCGGTGACGGTGTGCCTCTTGGAAAATGAGCCGTCGAGTTATGGTGTGTGGCGAGGTTAAGGGCTGTTAGGTCTGTAGCCGCAGGGAAACCGAGTCTGAATAGGGCGCTAGTCGCATGCCATAGACCCGAAGCCGTACGATCTATCCATGTCCAGGTTGAAGTCCGGGTGACACCGGATGGAGGACCGAACCAGGGCCTGTTGAAAAAGGCTTGGATGAGGTGTGGATAGGAGTGAAAAGCTAATCGAGTACGGTGATAGCTGGTTCTCCCCGAAATGCATTGAGGTGCAGCCTCGACGTGGAGGTGTGACGGGGGTAGAGCTACTGGATGGGTGAGGGGGCCGATGGGTCTACCGAGCTCAACCAAACTCCGAATACCGTTACACGCAGTTGGGAGTGAGACTACGGGTGAGAAGATCCGTGGTCGAGAGGGAAAGAGCCCAGACATCCGGCTAAGGTCCCGAAGCCTGCGCTAAGTGTTACAAGGATGTGGGGGTGCTGAGACAGCCAGGAGGTTGGCTTAGAAGCAGCCATCCTTGAAAGAGTGCGTAACAGCTCACTGGTCGAGCGCTCCTGCGCCGAAAATGTGGGGGGCTAAGCGCGGCACCGAAGCCGATGCATGTGTGGTTATGCCGCACATGGGTAGGGGAGCGTTCCGTATGGGGCGAAGTCAGGTTGTGAAGTCTGGTGGACCGTACGGAAGTGAGAATGACGGCATGAGTAGCGTTAGGCAGGTGTAAACCCTGCCCGCCGGAAGCCCAAGGATTCCTGGGGAAGGTCAGTCCGCCCAGGGTTAGGCGGGACCTAAGCCGAGGCCGAGAGGCGTAGGTGATGGACAGCCGGTAGACAATCCGGCCCCGCTGGTGCGCGTTATTACCGATGGGGTGACGCAGGAGGCTATGTGCGCCGGGTGATGGAAGTCCCGGTCTAAGGATGTAGGGTGTCAGGTAGGTAAATCCGCCTGGCGTGAGCCTGAGATCTGATGGGGACTGCGGTTATACGCGGGAAGGCACAGATGCCAAGCTGCCGAGAAAAGCCTCTAGGGAGTGTTACCAGCGCCCGTACTGTAAACCGACACAGGTGGGCAAGCTGAGAAGGCAAAGGTGAACGGGAGAACCCTCGTTAAGGAACTTTGCAAGTTGACCCCGTAACTTCGGGAGAAGGGGTGCCCTGTGGCGTGAATCTGGAAGCGGAGTAAGCGCTGTGGGGTCGCAGAAACCAGGCTCAGGCGACTGTTTAATTAAAACACAGGACTCTGCTGAAGGCGCAAGCCGAGGTATAGGGTCTGACACCTGCCCGGTGCTGGAAGGTTAAGGGGAGGGGTTAGCCGTCAGGCGAAGCTCTGAACCGAAGCCCCAGTAAACGGCGGCCGTAACTATAACGGTCCTAAGGTAGCGAAATTCCTTGTCGGGTAAGTTCCGACCTGCACGAATGGTGTAACGATCTGAGCGCTGTCTCGACGAGGGACCCGGCGAAATTGTGGTACTGGTAAAGACGCCAGTTACCCGTGGTGGGACGGAAAGACCCCGTGGAGCTTTACTGTAGCCTGATATTGGGTCTTGGCAATCTCTGTACAGGATAGGTGGGAGGCGTAGAAGTCATGCCGCCAGGTGTGATGGAGCCGTCGTTGGGATACCACCCTTAGGTTGCTGGGGTTCTAACCGCTAGAGCTGAACCGCTAAGCGGGACACTGTCAGGTGGGCAGTTTGACTGGGGCGGTCGCCTCCTAAAGAGTAACGGAGGCGCGCGAAGGTCACCTCATCGCGAATGGAAATCGCGAGTTGAGCGCAAGGGTATAAGGTGGCTTAACTGTGAGAGCGACAGTTCGAGCAGAGACGAAAGTCGGTCCTAGTGATCCGGTGGTACCGAGTGGAAGGGCCATCGCTCATCGGATAAAAGCTACCCCGGGGATAACAGGCTGATCTCCCCCGAGAGTTCCCATCGACGGGGAGGTTTGGCACCTCGATGTCGGCTCGTCGCATCCTGGGGCTGGAGAAGGTCCCAAGGGTTGGTCTGTTCGCCCATTAAAGCGGTACGTGAGCTGGGTTTAGAACGTCGTGAGACAGTTCGGTCCCTATCCACCACGGGCGTAGGGGATTTGAGGGGATCTGCTCCTAGTACGAGAGGACCGGAGTGGACGAACCGCTGGTGTACCGGTTGTGGCGCCAGCTGCATAAGCCGGGTAGCCATGTTCGGATCGGATAACCGCTGAAGGCATCTAAGCGGGAAACCGGCCCCGAGATGAGATCCCCCACTGGGCAACCAGGTAAGGCATCCTGCAGATGACAGGATAGATAGGCCGGAGGTGTAAGCGGTGCGAGCCGTTGAGCTGACCGGTACTAATATGCCGAGGCCTTAACCCCATCTTCCTCATGTAACCCAATTAGGGGAACATCCAGATTTCCGGTGGCCATAGCGGAGGGGAAACACCCGGATCCATGCCGAACCCGGCAGTTAAGCCCTCCAGCGCCGATGGTACTGCGGGGGGTACCCGTGGGAGAGTAGGTCGCCGCCGGTCCTTATTGTAGCGGTGGGACTGAGAACACATCTCAGACCCACCGCTATGTTTATTATGGATCCCGGATGCCCTCGATGCCGATGACTTTTGTAAGGGCATTCCTGGCGTTGCTTTAATATAAACCCCCTTTCATCCTGTGGACCCATTAACTATAATGGGCGTGTCTTATCCAGCTTTGGATGGAGGTGTCCCGGATGTCCCACAGTGACCATGTGCTGATAAAACGTCTCCTGGATGTGATCGAGAACGATATAGTCCCCCTGACAGATCGGGCGGTCCGAATAGGCTGCAAGGTCTTCGGCGCCGCGGTGCTCCGTAGGGACGATCTGTCACTGGTGGTGGCGGGTACCAACCAGGAGGCCTTCTCCCCCCTTTGGCACGGGGAGGTCTACACCATAAAGCTCTTCTATGATCTCCAGGGGCACCCGGACCCCAAGGACTGCATATTCCTCTCCACCCACGAGCCTTGCTCCATGTGCATATCCGCCTTGTCCTGGTCGGGCTTCAAGGATATATATTATTTCTTCGGGTACGAGCACACGAAAGACGACTTCAACATACCTCACGACATCCAGATGCTGAAGGATGTCTTCGGTTGCGATCATCCCACCAACTCAAACCGGTACTATACCAAGAGATCCATCTTGGAGATGGCTAGACAGCTTCCTTCAGAGCTACTTCCCCCCGTGGAGGCCCGCATTGAATCCATAAGGGACGCCTACCGCCGCATGTCCGAGCTCTACCAGGCGGGAGAGAAGAAGATGATCCTGAAGTAGTGATCCCGCAAAAGAGCGTGGGGCCCCGCAGGGCCCCACGCTTGGCTTTTCTCCTGTCCCTTTGGCTATCCCTTGAGGCTCAGGGTGGAGGAGTCGTGCTTGAACCTGCCTATCAAGGTCTTCAACTTCTCCGCCATCTGGCTCATCCGCTGCGCCGCCTGGGCCACCGCGGACAGCCGGTCGAAGTAGAGGTCCACCTGAAGGGCCCTGTCCTGGATCATCTCCGCCCCGGCGGTGTTCACCTGCCGGTTCAGCATCTGGTAGCTGTTGTAGGTCACCACCCCCACCATGACCACCATCAGCGCCGTTACCCCCGCCGCCAACAGCAGGAGCTTGCCCCGGATCGTCAATCTCAGTTCCCCCTTCGAATTAAAATAGCCTTTGGTGGTAGAAAAGGTTCGCGACAGATAAAATTATATCGGAAACATTGTGCCGTAGATATCGAAGTTTGGATCCGGTCTAGTTTTCGCTATTGCAAGAATTGCCGCCCCGGGATGAGGCCCGGAAGAACCATCGGAGGCACCGGTGCCGGGCCCTTTGAGGGATGAGGGGCATGAGGGTGGTCCTCATCTTCCCCGACGCCTTGGGGACGCAGATCACCTTGCCGGATTGGAGGGCCCGGATGGACTCGTCCACCACCTCCTGGGGGGTGATCCACCGGATCAGGGGGCTTCTGGAAAGGCTGGCCCCCTCCTGCCCCATTCGGGGGTGGAAGTCCGACCTGGTCATGCCGGGGCACAGGGCCTGGATCCTTATCGGTGTCCCCATAACCTCCAGGGCCACCGACTCGGTCCACCGGAGGAGGAACGCCTTGGCCCCCGAGTAGACCGAGTTCCTCATCACCGGCAGGAACGCCGCCTCGGAGGACACATTGACTATGGTCCCCCCGGAGCCCTCAAGCATGTATTTGAGGGCCCCCTGGGTCAGCCTGAGGGGGGCCATAACGTGCACCTTAACCAGCGCCTCCCAGGTCTTCCTGGGGGTGTCCACAAAGTAGCTCCTTATACCGAACCCTGCGTTGTTTACCAGGAAGGAGGGCCTCTCCCGGGTCAAGACCCGTTCCAGCTCCTCCAGGTCCCGGTCCCGGGTGAGCTCCGCCTCCAGGGTGGACACCGATACCCGGTGCCGGTGGCGAATCTCCTCCGCCCGGGCGTTCAGCACCTCCATCCGCCGGCCGGTGATGATCAGGTGGTACCCCATGGAGGCCAGCCTGTCCGCGTAGGCGAGCCCTATCCCGCTGGTGGCCCCAGTAACCAGCGCAAGCCTGCCTTCCCTCATGCCTAATCCCCCTTTGTGGTGTATCATGTTCTAAAATGATACACCATGACTTGGGGGTGCCGGGTTTGGCGGAGGGGGTCCAGAGGGACAGTTTAAACGGGGTGCTCTGCATGTTGGGGGCTTACTTCCTCTGGGGGGTGCTTCCCGTCTACTGGAAGGCGTTGGGGCACGTGGAGCCGCTGGTGATCCTGTGTCACCGGATAGTGTGGTCGTCGGTCCTGTTGGCCCCGCTGGTCCTCTGGCTTCGCAGGGGGGAGGTTAGGGCCCTGCTGAGATCCCCCGGGCGGGTGGGGTTTCTGGCCTTGAGCGGCGCGGCGGTGGGGGTGAACTGGCTGATATACATATGGTCCGTGAACTCCGGCCGGATCCTGGAGACCAGCCTGGGCTACTTCATCCTGCCCCTTCTGAACGTGGTGGTGGGGCTCGTCTTCTTCCGGGAGCGGATCACTACCCTCAAAGGGCTGGCGGTGCTGGCCGCTGCGTCGGGGGTGCTCTTCGAGCTGGTCCGCCAGGGGGCGCTCCCCATGGCGGCGCTGGGCCTGGCGGGCTCCTTCTGCGTCTACGGGATCCTCAAGAAGAGGGTGCCGGTGGACCCCCTGGTGGGGCTCTTCCTGGAGACCTCCATCCTGTCGGTACCGGCGATGCTGTTCCTTGGGATGCGGGGGATGTTCGGCTGGGGGCCCGGGACCATGTGGCTCCTGTTCAGCGCCGGGCTGGTCACATCCCTTCCCCTTTGGCTCTTCGGCCTGGGGGCCCGGGGTGTAAGGATGGTGACCATGGGTTTCCTTCAGTTCCTGTCCCCGGGGATATCGTTCCTCATAGGCCTGCTGGTCTACGGGGAGGCCATGTCCTCCGCCCGGATCGTGGCCTTTTGTGCCATCCTGGTTGGGGTTTCCCTCTACGGGCTGGACTCGGTCATTGGCATGCGGCGCCTTCCCGGTTCCCAGGAGGGGTGAGGGGGCCATTGGCCCCCCTGTTTCGTCACGCCTTTACCAGCCTCTCCTTGAGCTTTTCCAGCATGTGGACCGTCATCCGGTCCAGGTCGTACTTGGGGGCGAAGCCCCACTCCTCCCGGGCGGCGGAGCAGTCCAAGCTGTCTGGCCAGGACTCGGCGATGGACTGCCTCAAGGGGTCCACGTCGTACTCCAGCTTGAAGTCCGGTATGACCTTTCGGATGGACTGGGCGATCTCCTCTGGGTCGAAGCTCATGGCGGATATGTTGAAGGCGTTGCGGTGCTTTAGCTTGGAGGGATCCGCCTCCATCAGTTGCACGATGGCCTCCAGTGCGTCGGGCATGTACATCATGTCCATGTAGGTCCCCTTGGCGATGAAGCTGGTGTAGCTCCCCTTGGTTATGGCGTCGTAGTAGATGTGGACCGCGTAGTCGGTGGTGCCACCCCCTGGGGGGGTGACGTAGCTTATGAGCCCCGGGAACCGGAGCCCCCGGGTGTCCAGGTTGAACTTGAGGTGGTAGTAGTCGCAGAGCATCTCCATGCTGGCCTTGGCTATGCCGTACACGGTGGTGGGCCGCTGGATGGTGTCCTGGGGGGTGTTGACCCTGGGGGTGGTGGGGCCGAAGGCGGCGATGGAGCTGGGGAAGAAGAAGGCGCAGCGGTGCTCCCGGGCGGCCTCCAGCATGGCCACCGTGCCGTTCACGTTTATGTCCCAGGCGAAGTTGGGGTTCTCCTCCCCCTTGGCGGAGAGGATCCCCGCCATGTGGATCACCGTGTCCGCCTTGAAGGCCCCGATCAGCTCCGAGGCCCTCCTGCCGTCCCTCACGTCCAGCAGGTCGAAGGGGCCCTGGGCCAGGTCCCCCTCTGGGGCCTTCACGTCCGTGGCCAGCACGTTGGACTCCCCGTATATGCTCCTGAGGTAGGGCACCAGCTCAGAGCCTATCTGCCCGCCGGCGCCAGTTACCAGTATCCTCTTCATCCTAGAGCACCCCCATATCCTTGGCCACCTCGGAGAACTTGTCCACCGCGAAGAGCAGGTCCTCCTCCGTGTGGGCGGCGGAGACCATGGCCCTTATCCGGGCCTTCCCCTTGGGAACCGTGGGGTAGACGATGGCGGTGGCGAAGACCCCCTTCTCGAAGAGCCGTCGGCTGAACTCCTTGGCGGTGGTGGCCTCCCCCAGCATGACCGGCGTTATTGGGGTCTGGCTGTTGGCGGTGTCGAAGCCCGCCTTGGAGAGGTGCTCCTTCAGGAAGTTGCCGTTGCGCCACAGGCGCTCAACCAGCTCGGGGCTCTCCTCCAGTATCTCCAGGGCCGCCATGTTGGCCGCCACGTCGGGCACCGTGAGGGCGCTACTGAAGAGGTTGGGCCGGGCCTTCTGCCTCAGGTACTCGATCAGCTCCCTCCTGCCGGCGATGACGCCCCCCATGACCCCGAAGGCCTTGGAGAGGGTCCCCACCTCCACGTCCACCAGGCCGTGCAGGTGGAAGTGGTCCACGATGCCCCTGCCGGCCCTGCCCAGGACCCCCTCCCCGTGGGCGTCGTCCACCACCAGGATCACGTCGTACCGGTCGCAGAGCTCCCGTATGGCGGGCAGGGGGGCTATGTCTCCGTCCATGGAGAAGACCCCGTCGGTGACCAGTAGCTTCCTCCGCCCCTGACCCTTGGTCTCCTCCAGCACCCGCTTGAGGTCCTCCATGTCCGAGTGGGCGTAGCGGATGACCCGGGCCTTGGAGAGCCGGCAGGCGTCGATGATGGAGGCGTGGTTCAGCTCGTCGCTGTAGATGATGTCCTCCTCGGAGGGCACCAGGGTGGGGATCACCGCCAGGTTGGCGCAGAACCCGGACTGGAGCAGCATGGCGTCCTCCGCTCCCTTGAAGGCGGCGATCCTGCGCTCGAACTCCACGTGGATCGACATGGTGCCCGCTATGGTCCTAACCGCTCCGGGGCCAACCCCGTAGGTGTCCACGTACTCCTTGACCTTGCTCACCAGCCGAGGATGGCTACACAGCCCCAGGTAGTTGTTGGAGCAGAGGTTGAGCACCTTCCGCCCCTCGATGGTCACCCATGGCCCCTGGGGGCTCTCGATGGTCCTTATGTTGCCGTAGAGCCCCGCCTCCTTCATGGCGGTGAGCTCCTCGTTTATGAAGCTAAGCCGTCCCACCAGTCATCCCTCCCCTATGGGATTTTTCAGACTTGAGTATGATTAATCCCCATTGGGCCGTCAAAGGGATATAATTGGCCTTGCTGCCTTATAAAAGGAGTTTCATGAAATATATTGACCGTGGGGTGATCGGGTTGACCAACCTGGAGGAGCTAAGGGAACTGGCGTCCCGCCGGGAGGGGGATCTGGCGGCGCCGTACTTCATAGCCTCGGTACTGCGGGAGGCCATATATAGGGGGATCCTGCCGGAGGGGTATCAGTTGCACCAGGCCCAGCTGGCCCTGATGCTTGGGGTGAGCCCCATACCGCTGAGGGAGGCGCTTCGGATCCTGGAGAGCGAGGGGCTGGTGGCCTTCCGGGGCCACAAGGGGGCCTACGTGACCTCCCTCTCGGTGGAGGAGGCCCGGGAGCTGTACGAGATGGTCTGCCAGCTGGAGGTGCACCTGCTGCGCCTGGCGTTCCCCAAGATAACCCGCAGCATCGTGGAGGAGGCCCGGGGGATACTGGACCTCATGGAGCGGGAGGACGACTGCATCGCCTGGCGGGACCTGAACGAGCGGTTCCACGGCCTCTTCTACGAGCCGGCGGAGCGCCCCCTCATCATGTCCGTCCTGGCCCGGTTCCGGCAGAACACCGACAGGAACATAAGGATCCACCTACCCTGCATGAGGGAGGAGTCGGAGCGCCAGCACCGGCGGCTCCTGGAGCTGGTGGAGGCCCAGGACCTGGAGGGGGCGGTGGAGGCGTTGAGACATCACCTGGAGTACACCTCGAACGATCTACAGTCTTGCATGAGGAGACATGGTAAGACCTCGCCCCCTCGAAAGCGGTGAACTGCCGGAGATCTTCGCCCATCGAATGGATCAGATCGAACTTTCGGTGCTTAAGCCCCGGCAATGCGGGCATATGGGCGTACGATGTGGTCCGGCTTTACTAACGAGCCACCTTGTGGTATTTAAACGAATGAGGCCTCCGAGTCCCTCCTCCTAAGGGAAGATCTGCCTATGGGGCGGGACCGAAGGGCCCTGGGGGAAACCCCTGGGCCTCCCGCGTTTGGAAAGGAGGGCCCGAATCGTCCGTGCGAGACGGTTTTGAGGAGGCCGGCGCCCGCTGAGGGGTCGGCCTCGTTCAGTTGGGTCCTCGGAAGACTGATCAAGGAGGAATCGTCAATGAGGAAGAGGAAGATTGGGTTCGCTCTGATGGGGTTGATGGCCTTGTTGGCCACAGCGTGGCTTGGCGTCCCCGCCTCCGCCTCCCAGGTGCTCCGGATGGCCACCACCACCAGCACCGAGGCCACGGGGCTTTTGGACGTGATTGCCCGGGAGTTCAGGGCCGACACGGGGATAGATCTCCAGTGGGTGGCGGTCGGGACCGGCAAGGCCCTGGAGTACGGCCGGAGGGGGGACGTGGACGTGGTGTGGGTCCACGACCCGGAGCAGGAGGAACGGTTCCAGGCTGAGGGCCACGGGGTGAACAGGAGGCGCACCATGTACAACGACTTCGTCATCGTGGGCCCCTCCTGGGACCCCGCCAAAGTAAGGGACGCCAAGTCCGCCCGGGAGGCCTTCGGCCGGATCCAGATGTCCGGCTCGGTCTTCGTGAGCCGGGCGGACCGGTCCGGGACCCACATGGCGGAGCTTCGCCTCTGGGGCAAGGTCCCCACCAGGCAGGACCGGTGGTACCTGGAGTCCGGCCAGGGGATGATGGAAACCCTCCTGATGGCCCAGGAGAAGGGAGGCTACACCCTCACCGACCGGGCCACCTTCACCAAGTATCTGGAGAAGGCCCCCAAGGGGCTCGAGATCCTCTTCGAGGGGGATGGGGTCCTCAGGAACCAGTACAGCCTCATGGCGGTTAACCCCGCCAGACACGATAACGTGCGCTACCATCTGGCGGTCAAGTTCATAAACTGGGTCTGCTCCAGGCGGGGCCAGAGTTTGATAGGGGACTTCAAGATCTCGGGCCGGCAGATCTTCTTCCCCAACGCCCAGGGGGGCGGTACCCAGTAGCAATGGACTTCCTGGCGGAGGGGTTTCTCGGGGCCTTCAACGTTATCCGCTCCGGCGATCCGGAGTTCCTAAACATCCTCCTGGTGACCGCCAGGACGTCGGGCCTGTCGATCCTCATGGCGTCCCTCATGGGCTTCCCCCTGGGGGTGGCCCTTGGTGCCTTTCGCTTCCCATTCCGGCGGAGCGTGAGGCTCATCTCCGACAGCCTCCTGTCGGTGCCCACGGTGGTGGTGGGCCTCTTCGTCTACGCCCTCATATCCAACCGGGGGCCCTTCGGCAGGGCTCAGCTCCTCTTCACCGTGGAGGGGATGGCCATCGGTCAGGCCGTGCTGGCGCTACCCATAGTGGTCTCCCTGACCGCGTCTGCGGTGGAGTCCGTGGACCAGCGGCTGGTGATGACCCTCAAGACGCTGGGGGCCCGGGGGTTGCGGCTTTTGGGGTCTGTAATGCTGGAGATGAGGCACCACTTGCTCATGACGCTGATGACCGCCTACGGCCGGGTGGTGGCGGAGGTGGGGGTGTCCATGATGATCGGGGGCAACATAAGGTGGCACACCAGGACCATCACCACCGCGGTGACCTTCGAGGCCTCCCGGGGGAACTTCGGCATGGCGATGGCCCTGGGGCTGGTGTTGCTCCTCATATCCGCCCTGCTCAACGGCGCCATATCCTTCCTGAAGGGTAGGTGGCGTCCGTGAGAGCCGTTATGGAGGCCATGGGGCTCCAGTTCGGCTACGGGGCGGGGTTACAGGTGGTGGCGGACCGGCTCGTGCTTGGAGAGGGGCGGATCATGGGGCTCATAGGCCCCAACGGTAGCGGGAAGAGCACCCTGCTCAAGCTGCTGGCCCTGCTGCTGCCCCCCCAGGAGGGGCGGATCCTGTTCATGGGGGATGACGTTAGGGGCCGGGAGGGGGCGTTGCGGGGGCAGGTCACCATGCTCCTTCAGGAGCCGTACCTGCTGAAGCGCTCCGTTTACTCCAACGTGGCCTACCCGGTCAGGTCCATGCCGGACCGGGAGGACCGGATCCGGGAGGCCATCCGCATGGTGGGCCTGGGGGATGGCTTCCTGGACCGGCCCTGGTATCGGCTGTCCGGCGGGGAGGCCCAGCGGGTGGCCCTGGCGTCCCGGCTGGCATTGCACCCCCGGGTACTGATCCTGGACGAGCCGGTCTCCAGCGTGGACCGGGAGGGGGCCCAGGTGGTCCGGGATGCCATCCTGTCCGCCCGGGAGAGGTGGGGCACGTCGGTGCTGGTTACCAGCCACCAACCCTCGTGGCTCTCGGGGCTGTGTGACGGGTTCTGGACCATGGGGGAGGGGCGTCTGTCGGGTCCATATGGCCTTAAGGGGGATGAGGTTGTACCATAGCCCTGTCTAGAAGGCTGGGAGGTGCTGGTTTGCTCAAGGTCAACCTGGCGGGCCCCCCTCACCTGGAGCTGAACGGGGAGAGGGTCCGTTTCCCCTTTCGCAAGCTGGAGGCCATGGCGTACATGCTCTTCGACCAAGGGAGCATGCTCCGAGATAGGCTATGCCACCTTCTGTGGGAGGACAAGCCCCAGGCCTCCGCCAGGAAGAACCTGAGGAACGCGGTCTACGTGCTCCGCCGCATCCTGCCCCAGGAGCTGGTGGAGCTGGACCGGGACGTGGTGGTGCTGGACCCGTCGGGGGTGGAGCTTGACCTGGACCTGTTCGATCGGTTCGACCGGATATCCGACGATGACCGGGACGGGCTTGGACGGGAGTTCCTGGAGGGTTTCGAGCTGGAGGGGGCCCCCGCCTTCGGCGAATGGCTCCGGGAGCGCCGTCGGGAGCACGCCCGGCGCTTTGTGTCCGCCGCCCGGGACCTGGGGGAGCACCTGCTGGGCCAGGGGGACTTCGGGGGGGCCACCCGTTGGTTCGAGCGGGCCTTTCAGATGGACCCCCTGGACGAGGCTTCCGCCAGGCGGCTGATGGAGCTTTACCACCGGTCCGGGTGGTCTGCGGGTCCTGCGGAGGTCTTTGAGACGTTGCGGTCCCGGCTGGAGGGGGAGTACGGCCTCTCCCCCTCGGCGGAGACGGTGGAGCTATACGAGAGGATCCGGTCGTCCCGTCCCACCGTCAGGGACTTCCACGCCATCGCCCCCATGACCCCCGGGGGATCTCCACGCCGGGCCTCCGGGGCGTACCGTCCCGACCTGGTCTGGGCGGTGACGGGCCCATCCGCCCTGGATGCGGCCCGGGAGGAGCTGGGGGGCTCAGACGATCCCTACGTTTCCTTCCACTATCCTTCCCCCTCGTGTCACCCCCTTGTCTCAGCCCTTAGGGCCCTGAAGGTGGACGTCCGGTCACTTTCCTCCATGGACCGGGCGGAGGAGGCCCTGGTGGAGGCGGCGGGGCGCCTTGATGCCCGACTACTGGTGCACCTTAGGGGGCCCCTTGGGGATCCGGAGGCGGAGCTACTGGGGCGGATCGTCCAGGCCCGGAGGCTCTCCCGGTTGGGGCTACTGATCGCCAGCCCCCTTCCGGAGTGGCTGGGGGGTCTTGAGGTGGATGGTCCGGTGGAGGCTCACGGTATGGATCCCGGGGTGCCCACGGACCCGTGCTCGGTCATGGCTGCCATAGCCCCCGAGGGGGCCACGGGGGAGGAGATGCAATCCGTCCCCCTGGGTGGGGAACTTATCTCCCAGGGGGACCCAATGGGGCGGGTCTGGTTCGCCCCGAGGGACGCCCGTCTGAGGGACCGGATCCTGGCCGCCGCCCCGGAGGGGCTGGTGAGCCACCTGTCCCGCAGGGCCCTCAAGGTCTGGCTTGGCCGGGCCCTCCTGGACCACCTGGACTGGGCCGCCTGGCGGATGGGGGCCTTCCATCTGGGCCTTGCGGGGGATGAGGAGGCCCGGATGTACTGTTGGGCCATGGAGGTGAGGGCCCGGCTGGCTATGGCCTCCCGCCTGTCGGGCTGTGAGGTCCTGCTCCGCCCCCCGTCCAGGGAGGAGGTGGAGATGGCGAAGGAGCACCTGTCCCGCGGTGGGGAGGTGCTCCTTAGGATCAGGCGCCTGGTCCTTGACTAGTCCACTATGACCGCCAGGAAGGTGAGGTGCCCCTTGCCCACGTTCCTTATGGAGTGGGAGTGGCCCCGCTGGAGCACCAGCATGTCCCCGGGGCTCACCTTGTGCTCCACCCCGTCCTCGGTGTAGAGCCCCTCCCCCTCCATGATCACGTAGAGCTCCTCGTTGGTGAGGTGCTCGTGCTCCCCCACGCTGGCCCCAGGGTCCAGCCGGATGGTGCCGATCATCCTGAAGTGGCTTCCATCCAGGTCATCGTGGGGGGCTATGGCGTACCGGTTCCAGCTGCCCCCGTCGCCCCCCTGCAGGTTCTCCCGCCTCACGGGGGTCATGTCATGAAACTTGCGGATCATGTCTTGGATCCCCCCTTTGGCTTGAGTTCCCCCGATCTCCCCTCCTGGGGCTTGGGGTTCTGGGGCTCCTCGTTGGCCAGCAACATGCAGTTCCATCCGCACCGGGCCCTGTCGGTGCAGGTCCCCAGGATCAGTATGCAGTGTCTCTCCTCTTTCACCTGTAACACCTCCGCTTTGGGGACAATGATACCACGGTTCAGATCTCCTCGAACCGGTAAGACCCAAGGACGGTCAGGGAGGCGGTGCGCTCCTTGAGGCGCCCAAGCGCCTGGCTCAGGGGCGGGGCGGACGCATCCCCCTCGATGTCGGCGAAGAAGGCGTACTCGAAGGGGTTCTGGGGTATGGGGCGGGACTGGATCATGAGCAGGTTGACCCCCTGATCCGCCAGGGCGGAGAGGGCGTCGCACAGGGTGCCGGGCCGGTGGGGGAGGGTGAAGACCAGGGTGGTCCTGTCGCCCCCGGAGGTGCCGTTGGTGGACAGCACCAGGAACCGGGTCTTGTTGTTTGGGGAGTCCTGGATGGACCGGATCACGGTTTTGAAGCCCAGGGCGGCGGCGCACCGGGCGCCGCATACCGCCCCCTGCCCCTCCTCCAGGGCCCGTCGGGCCCCCTCGCTGGTGGAGCTAACCTCCACCAGCTCCGCCTGGGGCAGGTTCCGGGCAAGCCACTCCTCGCACTGGCCCAGCGCCTGGGGGTGGGAGTAGACCCGCCTTATCTTCCCCATGTCCTCCCCGCCGAAGGCCAGGCAGTGTTCGATCCTCATCCTCACCTCCCGGACGATGCGCACCACCGACTTGGCGGAGAGCAGCGCGTCCAGGGTGGGGTAGACCACCCCCTCGATGGAGTTCTCCACCGGCAGCACCGCCAGGTCCGCCGCCCCGGAGGTGAGGCTCTCCACCCCCCGCCGGGGGTCCTTGACGAACAGGATCTCCTCCGATGAGCCGAAGGCCCTCAGCGCCGCCTCGTGGGAGTGGGACCACTCGGGCCCCATTGCCGCCAGGGTGAGCCCCCCCTGGACCTTCCGGCTGGCCCCCATGAGTTCCGCCATCAGGGCCCGCACCAGCCCCTCCCCCAGGTGCCCGTGCCGCTTCAGCCGGTCGGCCAGCACCTCCGCCTCCCTGCGAGGGTCGTATATGGGGCCGTCCCCCTTGGCCTTCCCTATCTCCCGGGCCACCTGGAGGCGCTGTCCCACCAAGTCCATGATCTGGTGGTCTATCCGGTCTATCCGCTCCCGTAGCTCCGCCAGGTCCTCCCTTTGGTACATCAAGCTTCCCTCCTAGGCTGGTCTGATTGGGGGAGATTATGGGCCAAAGGGGCCCGGTTGTGAAGCGCGGGTTTCACGTGCAACCCCATGGCGCATGGGTTATCATGGTGAAGGACGTGTTCAAACCCTTTTCAAGCCAAGCGAGGGGGTGTGGCCCTTGAAGTTCGAGTTCTACAACCCTACCCGGCTGATCTTCGGCGCCGGCGTTCTGGAGAAGTTGGGGGAGGCGGTTCGTCCCCTTGGCGGGCGGGCCCTGCTGGTGATGGGGCGGGGCAGCGCCCGTCGCAGCGGCCTTTACGATCGGGTGGCGGGGATCCTGTCCGCCTCGGGGGTCTCGGTGGTCCCCTTCGAGGGGGTGGAGCCCAACCCGCGGCTGGACACGGTCCTTCGGGGATCTGAGGCCGCCAGGTCCGAGGGGTGTGACGTGGTGGTGGCCCTGGGGGGAGGTAGCGTTATGGACGCCGCCAAGGTGATGGCCGCCGGGGTCTTCTACCCCGGGGACCTGTGGGATATGATGTACGTGGGGCCCCGGAGGCCCCGGTTGCCCGAGCGGGCCCTGCCCATCGTGACGGTGCCCACCTTGGCGGCCACCGGCTCCGAGATGAACGATGGGGCGGTTATAACCTACCAGGACCTTAAGGTTAAGGCCTTCGTGGAGGCGGAGTGCCTGTTCCCCCGGGTGGCGGTGGTGGATCCGGAGCTGACCCTCACGGTGCCCCGAAACCAGACCGCCTACGGGGTCAGCGACATCATAGCCCACGTGACCGAGGCCTACTTCAACGGGGTGGACGGCACCCCCATCCAGGACTCCTTCGCCGAGGGGGTCCTGAGGGCCGTTGTCCAGTGGGGGCCAGTGGCGGTGGAGGAGGGGGGCAACCTGGAGGCCAGGACCCAGGTCCAGTGGGCCTCGGTGGTGGCCCTGAACGGCTGGGTCCAGGTGGGGACCCGGGGGGCCTACCCGGTGCACATGATGGAGCACACCCTGTCGGGGATCCACGACGTGCCCCACGGGGCTGGGCTGGCGGTGCTCAACCCCGCCTGGATGAGGTTCGCCGCCCCCCACAGGCCCGAGCGGTTCGCCCAGTTCGCCCGGAACGTCTTCGGAGTCCGGGAGGAGGATCACCTCACCGCTGCCATGAGGGGAATCGAGGCCCTGGAGGACCTGCTTAAGCGCATGGGCTGTCCCCTCACCCTGGGGGAGCTGGGGATCTCGGACCCGGATCCGGAGCTCTACGCCAGGGCCACCCTGGAGGTGGCGGGGGACCGGGAGGGGATGCTCCGGGGCCGTCCCGGGATGTCCCGCCTCGACCTGGTGGGGATATTCCGGTCCGTCCTGTAGTCCCCGTCATGGCCATTGCGGATCCGTCGGACCGTTTCGCCCGGGTCCTTCTGGGGCTGGCGGTGGGGGACGCGCTGGGCTGGCCAAACGAGCGCTGCTCCCGGGTGGAGAAGCGGATCCTGGAGTCCCCCCCGGGGGGCTTCCCCCTGTGGGAGATGGACCGGGTCAGGATCCTGCCCGGGGAGTACAGCGACGACACCCAGCTGACATTGGCGGTGGCCCGGAGCCTGATGAGCCCCCGTTGGGAGGAGCACCTGTCCACTGCGGAGCTGCCCTTCCTGCTCCGGTATCAGCGGGGGGCCGGGAGGGCCACCCTGGAGGCGGCCAGGAGTTGGGCTCGGGGGGTCCCCCCATGGCTGGGGGTTCAGGGGTACGTGGCCGCCGGGGGCAACGGGGTGGTGATGCGCATAGCCCCCCATGTGATGGTGGGGCTGGTCTCGGGGGACCTGGAGGGGACCCTGTCCCGGGTCTTCAGGGACGGGCTCATGACTCACGGACATCCCCGGGCCCTGCTTGGGGCCCTGTGTCACGCCTTCTGCCTCTGGTTCCTTGGCGTCCAGGAGGGAGGGTACGAAGACCTGCGGTCCGCCCTAGTGGCCCGGGCCGGCACCTGGGGGCGCCTCAGGGAGGAGGACCTTCCCCCCGGCTGGTTCCCCCCCGGTTGGGACCTGGGGCGCTACCAGCTCGAGTGGGAGTCGGTGCTGGATGCCATGTTGGTCCAGGTGGAGCGCATGTCCCTCCGGTGGGGTCCCATGGAGGGGCTTGGGGAGCTGGGGGGCGTGGGGCCCCGGGCGGGCACCGGGGACGCCACCGCCCTATCCGCCCTGTTCCTGCTGGGGCTCCACTGGGATAGCCCACTCGAGGGGCTCCTGCTGGCCTCTCGCCTCCGGGATGGGGATCCGGACACCCTGGCCTCCGTCCTGGGGGCCCTGCTGGGCATGCGGCACCGTAACGGATGGATCCCCGAGGGGCTGCGGGGGGTTCAGGACCAGGAGTGTCTCTTGAGGACCGCCGCGGCGCTTGGCTCCGGGGACCCGGTGGGGGCCGCCCGGGAGCTCATGGGGTCCTCGGTGGAGGGGCAGTGGAGGCCCTCCCCGATCGGGGAGATCCGCTCCCTGGGGACCAGGGATGGGCTGGAGAAGGTCCAGACCCGGCTGGGGCAGACGCTGTACCTGGTGGTGGTTTAGATCCGTGGAGGTGTTTTCATTGTCCCATGTTCCGTCGGTTAGGTTGAACAACGGGGTTTGGATGCCGGTCATCGGCTTCGGGGTATACGACACCGGCAGCCTTGAGGAGTGCGAGGCCTGCGTGAGCCAGGCACTGGAGGCGGGTTATCGGCTCATCGACACCGCCGCCATGTACGGTAACGAGGAGGCGGTGGGGCGGGCCATAAGGTCCAGCGGGCTCAGGCGGGAGGAGGTGTTCGTCACCACCAAGGTTTGGTTCACCGACTCGGGCTTCGGCCGGACCCGGGAGGCCTTCTTTCGGTCCCTGGACCGGTTGGGGCTCGATTATGTGGATCTGTACCTGATCCATCAGCCCTACGGGGACGTGTACGGCAGCTGGCGGGCCATGGAGGAGCTGTACCAGGAGGGGTTGATCCGGGCCATGGGGGTCAGCAACTTCCACGGGGACCGGCTCATGGACCTGGCGGTCCACGGTAGGACCACCCCGGCGGTGAACCAACTGGAGCTGCACCCCCTTTACCAGCGGGAGGATGACCTGGCGGTCCTGGCCCGCTACGGGGTGATGCCCCAGGCCTGGGGTCCCCTTGCCCGGGGGCGGGGCGGCATGCTGACCAACCGGGTGCTGACCCTGATAGCCGCCAAGCACCGCCGCACGGTAGCCCAGGTGGTGTTGAGGTGGCTGGTCCAGCGGGGCATCCCGGTGATCCCCAAGACGGTGAAGCGGGAGAGGATGGTGGAGAATCTGGCGGTCTTCGACTTCAACCTGGACGAGGCGGACCTGGAGGC
The DNA here is from genome assembly GCF_000024905.1 of Thermanaerovibrio acidaminovorans DSM 6589. Classification (NCBI taxonomy): domain Bacteria; kingdom Thermotogati; phylum Synergistota; class Synergistia; order Synergistales; family Synergistaceae; genus Thermanaerovibrio; species Thermanaerovibrio acidaminovorans. Next base: position 1,709,944 of record NC_013522.1, on the reverse strand, counting down.
CATCCGGGGGCTGGACACCGGGATGTCCTACTTCGGGGACCATCGGGACCCGTCCCACCTGGATAAGCTCGTGGCCTCCGGGCCCAGCCGATAAGACCATATAATAAATTAAAATGAATCTGGAGGTGGTTTTGTAATGTCCCGCGTTCCCTTCTGCACCTGCGTGGATCACCAGTGCTCTGCCCATCCGGTGAACCATGAGGAGGGGTGTACCCCCTGCGTTGCCAAGAACCTGGCGGAGGGTTGCATCCCGGTCTGTTTTTACCGAAAGATCGACCCGGACATGGACCGGAAGCAGGACTACTCCTTCAAGGGGTTCGCCAGGTTTGTGGAGGATCATCTGGGCCGCTAGTTGAAGGGTTAATTGACAGACTTTTCGCTTCCCCCTTGACATGTGGGAGCCATGGGGTATCATTCCGTGCCAATAAGATTTGAGGGGAAGGGGGTGCCGAAGGTGGTCGTAAGGATGGGATCCTTTGGGGTCAGCAGCTTCTACTTTTACTTTAGCGGGGGCCAGTGGCGGTATTACGCCAGTGGCCCGCTGCTCCATGGAGATCCGCATCCCCCGGCGGGGCCTTCGGCCAACCTCTTACCAGGTGCAACCGCATAACCCGCCATAGACCTGAAGCATAAGGGTCAAAAGGGCCGGAGCCGGATTTCCAGGGGCTCCGGCCCTTCGTTTTTATCTGGATCATTTGTGAGGGAGGGGGAAGTTCGATGATGACCGTGTTGGAGGTTGATCTGGGGCTAGGAGGACGGGGGCTTGCGGACCTCATGGACCGTTTGGCGGAAATGGGGCGAGAGGCCCGGCTGGTGAGCCTTGAGGGTGTCCGTTACGTGGTGGTCCATGGGAGGGTCTCCGCCTCGGACCTATCGGGCCTGCCGGTCCGGTGGGTTCGTTCCACCGGGGCGTCGTACCCTTTGGTTAGCCGGGAGGCGGGGGTTTGCGGTCCGGTCCGGGTGGGCTCCGTTGAGGTGGGGGGTGGGGATCTGGTGGTAATGGCGGGGCCCTGTTCGGTGGAGGGCCGGGACCAGATTGTGTGCACCGCCCTTGGGGTGAAGGAAGCGGGGGCATCGATCCTTCGGGGCGGGGCCTTCAAACCCAGGACGAACCCGTACAGCTTCCAGGGGCTTGGGGGGATTGGGGTTGGGCTTCTGAAGGAGGCCTCCCGGGTCTCCGGGCTGCCGGTGGTCACGGAGGTCATGTCCCCCGAGGACGTGGAGTGGATGTCCGAGGAGGCGGACCTGTTGCAGGTGGGGGCCCGCAACATGCAGAACTTCCCCCTCTTGAGGGAGGTGGGCAGGTCCCACCGGCCGGTGCTCCTGAAGCGGGGGATGATGGCCACCGTGGACGAGTGGCTTCAGGCGGCGGAGTACGTGGTCTCCTCCGGCAACCCGGGGGTGATCCTGTGCGAGCGGGGCATAAGGAGCTTCGACCGGGCCACCCGGAACCTGCTGGACCTCTCGGCGGTGCCGCTGGTGAAGCGGCTGTCCGGGTTGCCGGTGGTGGTGGACCCCAGCCACGGGACCGGCAGGCGGGACATGGTGATCCCCATGAGCCTGGCGGCGGTGGCCGCCGGGGCGGACGGGCTGATCGTGGAGGTGCATCCCTCCCCCAAGGACGCCCTCTGCGACGGGGACCAGTCGTTGGATCTGGACGAGTTCAGGGACCTTATGGGGGCCCTGGGGGCCCTGACGGGGGCCCTCAACGGCAGATGGGAGGTGCCCTCGTGGGAGCGGGTCGCCATGTTGGCATAGTGGGCCTGGGGCTCATGGGGGGATCCATGGCCATGGGGCTCTCCTCCGTCCCGGGGGTGTCCGTGTGGGGCTGGGACCTGGACCGGGGGACCCTTGAGCGGGCCCGGTCCATGGGGATCCTTGACGGGGCCGCCCGGGACCTGGGGGAGCTGGCGGAGAGGTGCCACCTGGTGATACTGGCGGTTCCCCCGTGGGAGGTGATCCCCCTGGCGATGGAGCTCTCCCCCTCCTTCCGGGGCTTCGTGATGGACCTGTCCAGCGTCAAGGGCCCCCTGGCGTTCCAGCTGGACCGTCTCTTCCCCGGCCGTTACCTGGGCTTCCACCCCATGGCGGGGAAGGAAACGGGGGGTCTTGAGAGCGCCTCCGGTGACCTCTTCAAGGGGGCGGTGTGCGTCCTGGTTCCGGGCCCCAGCTCCGGGAATGAGGCGTTGGCGCTGGGGCGGGAGCTGGCCTCCTGGCTTGGCGCCCGGTGGATCCTGCTGGGGCCCGGGGAGCACGACCGGGCAGCGGCGGTGGTGAGCCACCTTCCCATGCTCATCTCCCTGGGGCTGATGGAGCTGGCCCGGCGGCGGGATCAGGGGGGCGGGGCATTCGGGATGGCCGCCGGGTCCTTCAGGGACGCCACCCGGGTCTCCATGTCCCAGCCCTGGCTCCTGGCCCAGGTCCTGTCCATGAACCGGGGGAGTGTTAAGGAGGTGTTGGGGGAGCTGTGCTCCATCCTTGGGGAGCTGGCGTCCATGGATCAGGGGGATCTTGAGGCTCTGGCGGGGGAGCTTGGCTCCCTGAGGCGCCGGCTTGGAGAAGAAAAGGGGTGGTCCTGTTGAGCTGCGCCGAGGTGCTGGTGGATGACGTGGTGGTGGAGCCCTGTTCGGGGCTAAAGGGGGAGCTGCGGGTTCCGGGAGACAAGTCCATCTCCCACCGGGCGGCGTTCCTGGGGGCCCTCTCCGACGAGGGTATCCGGGTGGACAACTTCTCCAGCGGGGAGGACTGCGCCTCCACCCTCAGGTGTCTGGAGGCCCTGGGGTTCTCGGTGGTCCGCTCCGGGGGGCGGGTTAGCGTATCCAGGGGTTCTGGCCCCTCGGACCCGGCGGAGCCCCTATACGCGGGCAACTCGGGGACCACCGCCCGGCTTCTCTGCGGTCTCATGTCCGCCGTGCCGGGGCTCTTCGGGGTGATCACCGGGGATGGCAGTCTCAGGGGCCGTCCCATGGGGCGGGTTGTGGAGCCCCTGCGGTCCCTAGGGGCCAGGATAGATGGCCGGGATGGGGGGCGGCTGCTGCCCCTGTCCATCCGGGGGGCTCGTCTCTCGGGGGGCAGGCTTGAGCTTCGGGTCCCCAGCGCCCAGGTGAAGACCGCCCTGATCCTGGCGGGGCTCATGGGGGGTGATGTGCTGACCGTGGCGGAGCCTCACCTGAGCCGGGATCATACGGAGGTGATGCTTGAGCACCTGGGGGTGCCGGTGAGGCGAAACGGGCTCTCCGTCACCGTCTACCCGGTGGACAGGGTGCCCGGCGGCGCCTGGGAGGTCCCGGGTGACATGTCCAGCGCCGCCTTCTGGCTGGTGGCGGGGGCGGTGGTGCCCCGGTCGGACCTGGTGGTCCGGGGGGTGTGTCTGAACCGGGGGCGCACCGGGCTGCTAGATGCCCTTAGGGCCATGGGGTGCCATGTGGAGGTCCACCCCAGATCACCCCAGGGTGGCGAGGCGGTGGGGGACGTGAGGGTCCGGCACTCGAACCTGCGGGGCATCAAGGTTCAGCCCCATCAGGTGCCCTCCATGGTGGACGAGTTGCCGGTGTTGGCGGTGGCCGCCTCCTTGGCCCAGGGCCAGACCGAGATCCGGGGGGCCGGCGAGTTGCGGCACAAGGAGTGCGACCGGATAGGCGCCATGGCCCAGGGGTTGAGCGCCATGGGGGTGAGGATCCGGGAGGTGGAGGACGGCTGGGTCATCCAGGGCAACGGTGGAGCTCCCCTGTCCCCCGCCCGGGTGGACTCCTACGGGGATCATCGGATCGCCATGGCCCTGGCGGTGGGGGCACTGGCGGCGTCGGGGCCGGTGGAGATCCGGGGTGCCTCCTGCGTGTCCATCTCCTACCCGGAGTTCTTCGATCACCTCAAGGGGCTGGTCTCATGATCGACGCCTCCACGGGTCTCATAGCCCTGCTGGGCTCCCCGGTGTCCCATAGCCTCTCCCCCAGGATGCAGAACCGGGCCCTCAGGGCGGCGGGGCTGAACTGCGTCTACCTGGCCTTCCACGTGGAGGGGGCCTTGGGGGAGGCGGTGAGGGGCCTTGGGGCCCTGGGTGCCCTTGGGGCCAACGTTACCATACCGTATAAAAAGGAAGCTTTCTCCCTCTGCGAGCCGGTGGGGCACGGGGTCCGCCTGGGGGCGGTGAACACCCTGGTGTTCCGTGCCAGGCGGGTCCTGGGCTACAACACCGACGTGGACGGGATCCTGTTCGCCCTTCGGGGGGCGTCGGTGGGAAGCGCCCTGTTGCTTGGGGCCGGCGGGGCCGCCCTGGGGGCCGCCATGGCGTTAGGCCTCATGGGATGCGGCAGGCTGACGGTGGCCTGCAGGAACCTGGCAGGGGGGGAGGATCTTGCCTCCCTGGCCCGGGGGTGGGGGCTCTTCCGCCGGGTCCAGGTGGTCCCCTTCGACCGGTTGAGGGCCCTGGATAGGGTGGATGCGTTGGTGAACGCCACGTCCCTAGGGCTCCCGGGGAATCCCTGGGATGCGGGGGTCCTCGAGGCCGCCCTGGGTGTCCTCGATCCCCGGGGGGTGGGGCTGGACCTGGTGTATGGGGAGGGGCCCACGGAGTTCGTGCGGGCAGGGGGCGGGATGGGTCTTTGGATGGTGGATGGCCGAGAGGTGCTCTTGGGTCAGGGGGCGGAGTCCTTCCGGCTCATCACCCGCATGGAGGCACCGCTGGAGGAGATGCGTATGGCCCTTTACGGAGGTGGTGGGGATGATCAGGTACCTTACCGCCGGTGAGTCCCACGGCCGGGGGCTGGTGGTGGTGGTGGAGGGGCTCCCGTCCGGCCTTGAGGTCCCGCAGGAGGCCATAGCGGGGGAGCTTCGGCGTCGTCGCCGGGGTTTCGGCCGGGGGCCCAGGATGGAGTTTGAGACGGATCGTCTCACCGTGTGGTCCGGCCTTCGGGGTGGGCTCACCACCGGAGCCCCGGTGGGGATCACGGTGGAGAACGCCGAGTGGGAACGGTGGAGGCCCGCCATGGACCCCTTTGGTCCCCTGGATCCAGAGGCGGTGGCATCCGGGGCCCTTGGCTGTCCCCGTCCGGGGCATGCGGACCTGGCCGGTGGGGTGAAGCACCAGCTGGAGGACCTGAGGAACGTGCTGGAGCGGGCCAGCGCCCGGAGCAGCGCCGCCGTGGTGGCCGCCGGGGCCCTGGCGAAGCTTCTCCTGGGGGAGCTGGGGGTTAGGGTCTTAAGCGCAGTTCTGTCCATCGGTTCCGCCCAGGTGGGTGCGCCGGAGGACCAGGAGGGCTGGCGGCGGGCCATGGAGAGCCCCATGGGTTGCGGTGACCCGGCGGGGGAGTCGGCCCTGGTGGAGGAGGTCCGGGGGGCCATGGAGGGGGGCTACAGCCTGGGGGGCACGTTCCTCCTGCGGGTCGCAGGGCTTCCGCCCGGGATAGGCTCCTATGCGGAGTGGGATCGCCGGCTGGACGGCCGGCTGTGTGGGGCCCTCATGGCCATACCGGGGATCAAGGCGGTTCAGGTGGGGGACGGGTTCGCCCTGGCGTCCAAAAGGGGGCACGAGGCCCACGACGAGATCGTGATCCACCGGGGGCGCATCCGTCGTCCCACCAACCGGTGCGGGGGTATCGAGGGGGGCATGAGCAACGGGGAGGACCTGTTGCTCACGTTGGGGATGAAGCCCATACCCACCATGAGGGTCCCCTTGAGGTCCGTGGACCTGAGGAGCCGGGAGGCCACGGGGGCCCACCGGGAGAGGACCGACGTGTGCGCGGTGCCCGCCGCGTCGGTGGTGGGTGAGGCGGTGGTGGCGTTGGTGATCGCCTCGGCGGTGGGTGAGCAGTTCGGGGGGGACCGGATGGAGGAGTTGCGGGAGCGGTTTCAGCTGTACCGGGAGAGGGCGGTGAGGTATCTGGATGCGGGGGATTGACCGGCCGGTTTTCATCACTGGCTTCATGGGGACCGGCAAGAGCACCGTTGGGCGGGAGCTGGCCCGGCTGCTTGGGGTTCCCTTTCTGGACACGGACCGGGCGGTGGAGATGCGAAGCCGCATGTCGGTGGATCAGATCTTCCGGGTTCACGGGGAGGCCCGCTTTCGCCAGATGGAGGCCCAGGTGGTGCGGGAGGCATGCGGTCTTAGGGGTTGCGTGGTGGCCTTGGGGGGTGGATCCCTCCTGGACCGGCGGATCAGGGACCAGGTGGCCTCCTCCGGGAGGCTGGTGTGCCTTGAGGTCCCGTTGGAGGAGCTGAGGCGTCGGCTGGCCGGGAGCCCTAGGCCCCCCATGGCGGGGGTGTCGCTGGAGGAGCTGATGGATCGAAGGCGGGAGTCCTACGCTGGTGCGGAGCTCTCGCTGGACGGGGGCGACCGTTCTCCGGCGGATCTCGCCCGGGAGGTGGCGGACCGGTTGGGGCTCCAGCCCATACCCACGGTGCCGCCGGAGCGCCTTCGGTTCGATGCCCTGGGGCTTGAGGTGGTGATCCTGGGGGGGGCGGCGGAGGACCTGTGGGGTCCCGTTGCGGAGCTGTCGGAGCTTGGGGAAGCCTTTGTGGTGGGGGACCTGCTGACCGGTCCCATGTTCGCCTCCGGCGTGGCTTGCCGCGGGGTGTCCCTGGTGCCCCGTGGCGAGGGGTCCAAGGAGCTGTCGGTGGCGGAGGGGCTGTACGACGCCTTCTGTGAAGCGGGGCTACGGCGCAGCTCCTGGGTGGTGATGGTGGGGGGTGGCACCGTGGGGGACGTGGGGGCCTTCGCGGGTTCCACGTACCTTAGGGGGCTGAGGCTGGTTCAGTGTCCCACCACCCTTTTGTCCCAGGTGGACAGCGCGTTGGGGGGCAAGTGCGGTGTTAACCGGCCCCAGGGGAAGAACCTGGTGGGGACCTTCGCCTTTCCGTCCCTAATGGTGTGTCACGTGGGGGTCCTCATGTCCCTGAGCTGGGACCACTTTAGGCAGGGGCTTGGAGAGATGGCCAAGTACGCCCTGATGGATCGGGAGTTCAGGGGTTGGCTTAGGGTTGCGGCGGGGGATCTTAGGCGGCGGGATCCGGTGGCCCTGGCGATGGGAGTTCGGCGGTGCGTGGAGATCAAGGCCCGGGTGGTGGAGCGGGATCCCTTCGAGCGGCTGGGGGTTCGGGAGGTGTTGAACCTGGGTCACACGATGGGGCACGGCATCGAGGCGGCAAGCGGTTTCAGGGTGGGACACGGGGATGCGGTGGCGGCGGGCCTTATGGTGGACTTGGCGTTGTCGGTCCGGCTGGGACTGTCGGATCCTTTGGAGATTGAGGAGCTTAAGGGGCTGTTGGGGTCGTTGGGCCTTCCGGTGGTGCCCTGTGGTGAGTGGGGGGAGCTGGAGGGTTACGTTCTGAGGGACAAGAAGGCGGTGGACGGGGGGATAAGGATGGTGTTGCCCGGCCGGTGCGGTCCGGAGGTTCGGGTGGTGTCGGTGGAGGAGCTGAGGCGGGCCTTCATGGAGGTGGTGAGGGGTTGAGGTATCACGTGATCAACGGGCCCAACATGAACATGTTGGGTCGTCGGGAGGCCATATATGGGAGCGTCACCCTGGCGGAGGTGGAGGCCATGTGCCGTCGCTGGGGGGAGGAGATGGGGGTTGGGGTGGAGTGTTTCCAGAGCAACCACGAGGGGGAGCTGGTGGAGGCGGTTCACCGGGCCTATGGGTCCCAGGGGTTGGTGATAAACGGAGCGGGGTACGGTTACACCAGCGTTGCGTTGAGGGACGCGGTCAGTGCGTGTCCGGCGCCGGTGGTGGAGGTACACATGACCAACGTGGCGGCCCGGGAGGCCTTTCGCCGGGAGAGCCTTTTGACGCCGGTGGTTCGGGGGTTGATCATGGGCTTCGGCGCCAGGGTCTACCTGTTGGCGCTGGAGGCCTTGAGGGGGGAGTGATCTTGTCAGTTCCCACTGGGGAGGTGGCCTCCTCTTGGACTTTGGTGGGGGAAGGCTCAGAGGTACTTATGGGCGAAGCAGACCCTTTCGAGGCCCATAAGCTGGGCCGCGCCGGATATGCTGGTGCCGAAGAAGATCACCGGTTTGTTGAGCCCCAGGTATTTGACTATGGTTCCGTTGCAGATGGTGCTTCCGGTGCATAGGATCAGATCCGCGTATTCCAGGATGACCTCGGTGGCGGTAACCGGCTCGTTTCCTACTCCGCTGCCGTGCCGGTGAGAAATATCTCGTCCGCGGTGTAGAGATCGTAACGGGTAAGATGCCCCTCCTCCACCTCCAGGCCCATCTCCCGGGCCAGTTGGATCACCGCGTCTCGGGTTATGCCTTTAAGGATCCCGCATGACGGGTGGGGTGTCTTAACCACTCGGTCCTTTACCACGAATATGTTGTCACCGGTGCACTCCGCCACGTATCCCTCGCGGCTCATGCAGACCGCCTCCTGGGCTCCGGCGTTCAGCGCCTCCATCACCGCCATGCAGGGAGCCGAATCCCATGGTTCCGAGTCCACGGGAGGTGATGAAGGAACCTGGGGGTTCCACGTCGAGATCCATGGCGGTCACATCTGGTGCTACTCCACCTCGGTATGGTTTGGATGCCCAAGCTGAGTGCAAACAAATTTGCCGCTACCCGATTGTCCTTGACCATTGGCAGAGCGAGATGGTAGTTGAAGCCTGTGAAAGCGGTCAAGGTTCCCAAGATCGCGGTAAAAAGAGCTAAGGTTCCGAAATCCTGGGGCCCATATAGGCGCGTTAACATCGGAGAAGCGAGGATAGCCAGGCCTTGGGCAAAGGCAGTGCCGCCCAACAATTGAAGCACGTGACGGGCGGACGAGTTATTTGGGAAAAGCCGGTTGATGAAATCGAAGTGCATCTTCCCTAGCAATTAGCGGGTCATGGCGCCCATTCGCACCTGGCCGCCCGAAAGGGCCGACTGGTACGCTGCCTCGATGATCTCCACCGTTTTGCGCCCTTCCCTTCCGCTCACCAGTTCGTCCTCCCCGTTTTCCAGCACGTCCAGGCAGTGGCGGTAAAAGTCCAGGTGCCCGAACCCGTAAACGCTCTTGGGGTTGGTATCGGCCTCTTTCACCTCTTCGTCCATGGGGTGCGGGTTGTCGAAATTCCACTCGATTATCTTCGATTATCTTATTCAAGGCCACGCCGCCATTATTCAAGGCCACGCCGCCAATGCGGGCTTTCCCGGAGACGGACATGCGGTTCCCTCCTAGAATCTTCCCGAGCCGTTGGCCCACACCACGAGAATGGGCTCCGACTGGAAACAGGGTTTCAACTTGTGAGCAGTAATATAATTTAAAAAGAGAAAAAATCACTAGGCTTGCGAAGTGTTTCACAGTCTGGTTGCTCTCCTCCTATCTAGCATTGGTAGGAGGTTATTTAGGAGGTGGTAATGGAGTTCCATCCAGCAAAGCGGACTTTTGAGTAAAAGCCATCTAGCCTTCTGGTGTGCGTCCCGTTTTGCTCCCTTTTCGATCAAGAGTTTCAAGTAGGCTAGGGTGGACGATAGGTGCTTTCTTGTCACCCAATCGAGGGCCTCTTCGTAGGGTAGCACGTACTTCTCTAGGGTCCGGACAATATCCTGATAGAATGAGACGTTCCCGACATACATAGCGGAATAGCTGATGGATTTAAGGTGCCGCCTCCAGAAGACGAGTGGTTCGGGCAGCAGCCTTGCTGTGTGGCCAGCCCTGGTAAGCCTCAACCAGGTATGCCAGTCTTCGACGGTACGGAATTCCGTGTCTAGAAAGCCGATTTCTTCGAGGATGGACCGTTCAAAGAAGTTTCCTGGGGCGCAGAAAAAGTTCCTACGGGCGAACATTCGAAACTGCCCTGCAGGAGCGTAGGAGAAATATTTTCTAGTTCTACGAAATGGGAGTTCAAAATCAGCAGAGTTCTCAAGTGTGTCGAGGAAGGGTGTCACCAGGGTCTGTCCCCAGGTGGTTCCAGTTTTTTTGCAGAACTCGACGATGCGGCTTACGCAGTTTTTAGCTAGGATGTCGTCCCCCCCAATGTATTTCAAGTATTTCCCGGCAGCGCATCGCAATCCTCGGTCATGAGTCGCTGATATCCCAAGGTTCTCCTTGTTTTTTAGAAATACGATGTTATCAAAGCGATCTTGATGTTTTTCGAGCCATTCCTCCACGACTTGGACTGTTCGATCGGTTGAGCAGTCATCACAAACGATTAGTTCGATTTTTCGGTAGTCCTGTCCCGCGATGCTGTCCAGACAGTCCATGATAAAGTCTTCCTGGTTATAGGTGACACAGACGATGGAAAAAAGGCTGTCCGTCAAAATTCTCACTCCCAGAAATATCAGTATTGCTCCCATAAAATCAAGCCCATGATGCCGCTTGTTTTAGCCGAACCTGTTTTGGGGAAAGGTCCCCAGGGATTGATTAGGCCTTCCCTCGTTGTACCAGTGAATCCAGCTAGCGATTTTTTCGCCTAGCTTCCGCGAATTTGTCCCTGGGCGGCTCCTCAGGTCGTCCTCCGCCCCGGACAGGCACCTTTACTTCCACCGTTCCACCTCGGCCACCTTGGGCCCATGGGGTCGGGCTGCTTCCGCTATCGTTGTCTTTCCTTTCAGGATCTCAAGGATCAATGCTACACGCCTCTTTGCCGTCTAACGCTGCACTTCGTCCTGCCGATCTTTCGTGTCGCCCATCTCAAGCACCCCTTTCGGAAACCCTCCCAGGATGTCTTATTCGTGGCTTGTTGGTTATGGACTTAAACAGGGTTTCCCTTGTGTGCTATGGTATAAATACGTTCAAAGAACTCTTTTTGTGTCTCGGAACGAAGAATACCCAAAACAGATATGTAAGTCAAGGCTCCAAAGAACGATATTGCACCGATAAGTATCAAAGGATCGGCAATAGTATGCTTGAAAAATATTGAGACCATAGAGAGAAGTTTTTGCCAGCAACCAGCAAGACAAGACTCAGCACTATCGCAAAAGCCACTTGCAACAAAAGGCTTAATACCACTAAAGCGTTGGCATCCTGCTCTTCCTTTGGTAAGGGAACGGCCAGATAGTAACGAAACGCTGACGTTTCAGAGAGGATTGCAATAAATGAGGCAAAAGCCGCCATAATGCCGAAATCCCCGGGAGAGTAGATGCGGGATAGCAACGGCATCATCGCGATATTGAGGCACTGCGCGAGTGCAGTGCCCCCGGCAAGAATGGACACATGGCGAATGACGGGTTTTGGAGGGAGGAAGCGATTAAGAAATTTATAAGCGGTTTCCATTAGTCGTCTTGTCCCTTATTCTTCATTGGCAAACATTACCTCCGCATGGCGCCCATTCGCACCTGGCCGCCCGAAAGGGCCGACTGGTACGCTGCCTCGATGATCTCCACGGTCTTGTGTCCTTCCCTTCCGCTCATCAGTTCGTCCTCCCCGTTTTCCAGCACGTCCAGGCAGTGGCGGTAAAAGTCCAGGTGCCCGAACCCGTACAGGCTCTGGGGGTTGGTGTGGGCCCCCTTCACCTGGTTGTCCGTGGGGTGCGGGGTGTCAAAATCCCACTCGATTATCTTATTCAAGGCCACGCCGCCGATGCGGGCTTTCCCGGAGACGGACATGCGGTTCCCTCCTAGAATCTTCCCGAGCCGTTGGCCCACAACACGAGAATGGGTTCCGACTGGAAACAGGGTTTCAACTTGTGAGCAGTAATATAATTTAAAAAGAGAAAAAATCACGAGGCTTGCGAAGTGTTCCACGGTCTGATTCCTCTCCTCCTATCTAGCATTGGTAGGAGTTTATTTAGGAGGTAGTAAGGGAGTTCCATCCAGCAAAGCGGACTTTTGAGTTTCAGCCATATAGCCTTTTGGTGTGCGTCCCGTTTTGCTCCCTTTTCGATCAAAAGTTTCAAGTAGGCTAGGTGGGACGATAGATGCTTTCTTGTCACCCAATCGAGGGCCTCTTCGTAGGGTAGCACGTACTTCTCTAGGGTCCGGACAATATCCTGATAGAATGAGACGTTCCCGACATACATAGCGGAATAGCTGATGGATTTAAGGTGCCGCCTCCAGAAGACGAGTGGTTCGGGCAGCAGCCTTGCTGTGTGGCCAGCCCTGGTAAGCCTCAACCAGGTATGCCAGTCTTCGAAGGTACGGAATTCCGTGTCTAGAAAGCCGATTTCTTCGAGGATGGACCGTTCAAAGAAGTTCCCTGGGGCGCAGAAAAAGCACCTACGGGCGAACATTCGAAACTGCCCTGCAGGAGCGTAGGAGAAATATTTTCTAGTTCTACGAAATGGGAGTTCAAAATCAGCAGAGTTCTCAAGTGTGTCGAGGAAGGGTGTCACCAGGGTCTGTCCCCAGGTGGTTCCAGTTTTTTTGCAGAACTCGACGATGCGGCTTACGCAGTTTTTAGCTAGGATGTCGTCCCCCCCAATGTATTTCAAGTATTTCCCGGCAGCGCATCGCAATCCTCGGTCATGAGTCGCTGATATCCCAAGGTTCTCCTTGTTTTTTAGAAATACGATGTTATCAAAGCGATCTTGATGTTTTTCGAGCCATTCCTCCACGACTTGGACTGTTCGATCGGTTGAGCAGTCATCACAAACGATTAGTTCGATTTTTCGGTAGTCCTGTCCCGCGATGCTGTCCAGACACTCCATGATAAGGTCTTCCTGGTTATAGGTGACACAGACGATGGAAAAAAGGCTGTCCGTCAAAATTCTCACTCCCAGAAATATCAGTATTGCTCCCATAAAATCAAGCCCATGATGCCGCTTGTTTTAGCCGAACCTGTTTTGGGGAAAGGTCCCCAGGGATTGATTAGGCCTTCCCTCGTTGTACCAGTGAATCCAGCTAGCGATTTTTTCGCCTAGCTTCCGCGAATTTGTCCCTGGGCGGCTCCTCAGGTCGTCCTCCGCCCCGGACAGGCACCTTTACTTCCACCGTTCCACCTCGGCCACCTTGGGCCCATGGGGTCGGGCTGCTTCCGCTATCGTTGTCTTTCCTTTCAGGATCTCAAGGATCAATGCTACACGCCTCTTTGCCGTCTAACGCTGCACTTCGTCCTGCCGATCTTTCGTGTCGCCCATCTCAAGCACCCCTTTCGGAAACCCTCCCAGGATGTCTTATTCGTGACTTGTTGGCTATGGGGAGCAATATAATCTGGTCTTACTGCAACAGGTGAAAAATTGCTTCTAGGACACGGCGGTTCGACCATTACCTCTAGGTGGGTGAACCAGAAAGCGCTTGGACGTAGTTCCGTCATGCATAGCCTATACTTGGAAATTCTTGTACAGTATGGGCTTGTGAGAATAGCTATTTTCATGCTGCTTGTAATTGTGAATTATAAAAAAATGAGTGTAAGCGCAAAGAAACTTGCTAATTGGGAGCAAAGCGGGGTACTCTATTTGCCGTCTATGGCTTTGTTCCTATTACTTTTGTGCGTCCCTGACGTCCCCGATGAAATAGCGCATCTCCGGTGAGGAAAAAGCCTGTTGCATCTCGTATTGCTTATATTCGTCTCTTGAATAGACGACGACCCTCCGAGGCTTGTAGTTCGCAAGGACGTTTCGGATGAACTGCTTGCCAAAGGACCCAGTGCCTCCGGTGATGAGAATGCTCGCTCCTTCAAACATGCCTATCAGCTCCGTTCCAACGATCAAGGATTTTGCGGATCTCTTTTCGGTGAAGGATGGCCATGAATCCGAGCATGGCCAGGAAAAGTGTGTACCTGAAAACCAGTTCCCTTTGAGAGAAGAAACCCATCAGGGGGCTTCCCCAGTATAGGGCGCAGGAGAGGGATAACCCGAGTAACACTGTTAAAGAAAAGTCCATGGCCCTGATCCCCTTTGCCTTGATCAATACGGAAACGTTGAACCAGTGAAAAAACAAGAGACAGGCGTAAGAAAAGACTGTGGTCCAGGCAGCGATTTCATACCCGAAAACCGGGATCATCTTATAGTTCAAAACCATGTTGATCACGCCGGCAATGATCGTACCGGTAGAAATAAGCCCCGTCTTCTTGTAGAAAAAGGAAAAGTTGACGTAGCAGGTGTAAATGAACTGCAGGTAGTAACTGAAAATGATAATGGGAATAACCTTGATTGCGCCCATGTATTCCGGAGGAGCCAGCAGCCTGGCAATCTCTGGCGATACAGTCAGCAGCAGGAGGATAAAAAGGAAGAAAGCGGCGTTGTACCTCCTGATATTGACCCTGATCTCTTCATTCTTCTCTTGCGCGAAGGCATCGTAAAACCACGGGACCCACGCTGAGTTGGTCGAACTCAGCAACAGGAGAGGAATCATCCCAATGTTGTAGGCGAATCCGTAAAGACCGGTGGCGACGTTTCCGACCAGGGCCTTGATCGCGATCCTGTCGAAGTAGCTGAGGATAAGGTGTGAAAGACAGTGCGGGATCAGGGGAGCGCCGATAAGAGAACCGTATCTCCAATACTCGCCTGAAAGCCGGGGCGTGTATTTTCTCCAGAAGGCCCAAAGGATCCCAAGGCCAAAGATCAGGTTGAGGCTGAGAGAGCCAATAACCCTCCCCCAGAAGGAGCCTTTCAGGATAGTTAAAAGAAGGACGACGGAGACCAGGATTTCTGCGGCTGCCCTAAGGAACGACAGGACCGAGCGCAGTCGATACCGGTTTTCAAACATAAGGTACGTGGAATATGAGTTGAAAATGAAACTTCCGTACCCGCTGAGGAGTGCACAAAAAGCCAAGCTGATAGAAATACCAAAGGTGCGCTCTACCCGCGTTTTCCACAAGGATAGGAGAAGGATTTCGGCGATAAACCAGATCAACGAAAAAAGGAAAAGGGAAGAAACATAAACGTGAAACACATCCTTTTTTTCCTGTTTGGCGATTCCGATGCTGGCGTCGAGGTTTAACCCGGAAAGGATGGCGAGGATTCCCACAAGGGGCTGGAAAAAAGACACGGTCCCGTAGTCTCCCAAGTTCAGGAGACGCGTGAAGATCGGCACGGAAATGAAGGCCAGGCCCTTTTCCGCGAAAGCACTGGCCGTATACCAGAAGCCCGACCTTATCATGGGGATAAAGTTAGCTTTCCTAAGCTGGGAAAAATGTCTGCTCATTCAGGCAAGCTCCTGATGAACTTCAGGATTTCCGGAGCACGGGGAGGAGGCAGGATTTCCTTCCCTAGAGCGGCATTTTGATTCCGGACTGCCTGGTTCCGTTCAAGGGAAGAAGACAAGATTGCCATGATAACTTTTGCTGCCTGGTCCGGATCCCCGGTGTTGAAAACGAAGTCCCTGTAGTCGCCGTAAAAGGGGAGTGGATTTTCGAGGGTGTACTCAACGACAGGCCTTTGGAGAAGAATGGCTTCTACGGCCAAGGAGGTCTGGTTCGTTAAGACCACCGACGAACATGCGATGTCCTCAAGAGGATCCCGGATATCGGAAACGGAAAATTGAGCCTTGTCTTTGCTGAAGGCCCGAGAGATCTTCTGTGTCATTTGCTCCCGCGCTTCTTTCGAAACCCCTGGGTGGTATCTAAACACCAGCTTGGATCCGGGAAGCCTGGCTCCGATTTCTGCCCAGAGAAGCGAAAACCGGTCAAAAAGGTCTGTGGGGATGTCGGGCTGAATGCTTACCAGGATCCTTCCCTGTGTTTTATCGCCGTTGTTGGGGGTGAAGTAGCTATCGTATTTTGCAGTTCCCAAGGGCTTGATTTTTTCTGCTGGAATTCCATGGGACTGGAGTTTTTGTGCCGGGTTTTCACCCCAGGTAATGATGAAGTCGGAAAGGACCGTTTCCCATAATGGATCATCTGTCACAAGTCCATGCTGCAGGGTGACGGTGGGGATCTTTCCCTTGAAAAAAACGGCAAATACGGCATCCCAGGTATGGAAATCCTGGAGCGTTACCAGCCTCGCGGGATAGGAAAAACACGAGCAGAAAGCTTCAATGGAATCCACCAGGGCGGCGGCGCGAAGGCCTAGGATGCGTAGAGTCAGGTCTTTTCTCGTGTTCTCTTGGAAGCAGATTGAATGTTGGAGACGTCCCTTGTTTTCCAGAAGGACAACAGGCAGTTTTTCGTTGGAATAAAAATTGAAAACGTCCGGTTCGACCGTCAGTATGACAGGATCTGGGTCTTGCCGGATAAGGCTGTTGATGTGACTGAAATGTCTTTTATCTTCAGGCTTGAAGTTGACGACATAGGCATTTTTCCCCTTTATGGAGAAGCAATTCGAATTTGCAATCGTGAATTTTCTGTTGTTATGGAAATGTGAGATCAAAGTCCATTTCATGCTTCGCAGGACATCAAGAAAAGGGGTCTTTTTGGAGTGTTTTTCAACTCTTCTAGTGTAAAGCGTTACAAGGAGGGAAGCTTCCAGATCAAAGCTTCCGTACCTAATTAAGTGCCTGTTTAGTTTCATCCATTCTCGAGAAGGTTCTTGTTCCTTCAAAGATTCAGGTTCGAAAGGCATCTCAATGTACTCTCTTCCCATGATGGTAGCTCGTAACTACTCCTTAAGGCGGAAAAGGCAGGCCTTTGAGCGGCGGTTCTGAATTCCCGACTCTTTGCCCGCATCAACTCGCCACTCCAATTCACTGTTTGCAGGGCTATTTTGGCCCAGTCGTACCTGCTGCAGAATCCGGTATTGCAAAGATGGGATAGTCCCCATTTCCCATCTTTGAAAAGAGAATAAACAGCTTCTGCGATGTCCGGGGCGAAAGAAGGAGAAGAAATTTGGTCATCGACTATCCGAAGACGTTTGTTTGAACTGGCCCAGTAAAGGAGCTTTTTCAGGAAATTTGATTCCGTCTTTCCCTTCTCGCCAAAAACCCAGCTTACCCGGGCTAAAATGAATTGTTGGCAAGACTCGTGTACGAAGATCTCACCGGCCAGCTTGCTCTCCCCATAAGCATTAAGCGGGCAGGTTGGGTCTTCCGTTGTGTACGGTGCACTTTTCTTGCCATCAAAAACGTAGTCGGTGCTGAAGGTGATAAGAGGGATGGACATTTCGGCACAAGCGAGAGCCAGGTTTTTCGGCCCGATCGCGTTCGCGAGGAAAGCCGTTTCTCGGTTTTCTTCCGCCTTGTCGACATCGTTGTAGGCGGCACCGTTAAAGACGGCGCCGGGCTTGTAGTGTGCAATGACTCTCCTGACGGAGTTGAGATCGGAGATATCCAAATCATGTCTTCCGAGTGCCAGAAATTCTATTCCCCTCGTCTTGAGGAGTTCCGCAAAGGCAAGTGAAAGCTGCCCCTGTTTTCCTGTAATGAGGAATTTCAACATTTTCAGGGTCCTTCCCATCTGAAGAGGCTTTCTCCGGGGATATCTCTCAGCCTAGGGTACCTTCCGTCTTTGGCGGATAGGATCGGGTCCTTAACGGGCCATGGGATGTCCAGGTCCGGATCGTTCCAGATTATGCCATGTTCGTTCTGGGGCGCGTAAAAATCCGTGCACTTATAGGTGAAGAGAGCTTCGTCAGAAATGACGCAAAACCCGTGGGCGAATCCCGGTGGAATGTAAAGCTGGTTGTGGGTTTGCCCTTTCAGAGTGACTCCCTCCCACTTGCCGAAAGTGGGAGAGCCCACTCTCAGGTCCACGGCCACGTCCCAGACCTCACCTTTCAGCACGAAGACAAGCTTGCCCTGAGTGTTCGGCTTCTGGTAATGGAGGCCCCTAAGGGTCCCCTTTCTCGAAAGTGATAGGTTGTCCTGGACGAAAAACTCCGATATTCCGGCATCCCGATATTGCCGGGCCTGCCAGGTCTGCAGGAAATAGCCTCGCGAGTCTCCGAAGAAGACGGGCTCGATATGCAGGAGACCCGGAAGGGAAAGCTCCGTTACGCGCACGGGAAACCACCTCCAAGGAGGCTGAGAAGATATTGTCCGTAGCCGTTCTTCTTCAGGGGCTCGGCAAGTTTTCGCAACTGATCGGGGCCGATGAATCCCTTCCTCCATGCGATCTCTTCTGGGCAAGACACCATCATTCCTTGACGGTTCTGGACCGTTGCGATGAAGTTCGAGGCATCGAGCAGGCTTTCGTGGGTTCCCATGTCAAGCCAGGCGAAGCCGCGACCGAACACCTCAACGTGAAGCTTCCCTTCCTCCATGTAAAGCCTGTTCAAGTCGGTGATCTCCAGCTCTCCACGCTTCGAGGGCCTAAGGCTTTTGGCCCTTTCCGGGGCGGTGCCGTCGTAGAAATAGAGACCCGGGACCGCGAAGGGGGATTTGGGGCAGGCAGGTTTCTCTTCGAGGCTGATCGCCTTTCCGGAAGCATCAAGTTCAACCACTCCGTAATCCCTCGGGTTCTTAAGCGGGTATCCGAAGATCGTCGCCCCCTCTTCCCTTGACGTAACACGTGCGAGCATTTCGCCCAGTCCTCGGCCGTAGAAGAGGTTGTCCCCCAGAACGAGGCAGGAGGAATTCCCGTTCAAGAACTTTTCCCCGATCAGAAATGCCTGGGCCAGGCCGCCTGGGGATGGTTGTATCTCGTAGGAAAGGGAGATCCCCCACTGGGCCCCATCACCCAGCAACTGTTTGAAGTTTGCCTGGTCCTCCGGTGTGGTGATGAGGAGGATGTCCCGGATGCCCGCCAGCATGAGGACCGATAGGGGGTAGTAGATCATCGGCTTGTCGTACACGGGCAACAACTGCTTGCTGGTGGCCAGGGTCAAGGGGTAGAGGCGGGTCCCGGAGCCTCCCGCCAGGATGATGCCTTTCCCGATCACGAACGAGTCGCCTCCTTTGCGGTTCCCAACCGTTCCATGTGGTACTTGCCCGATAGGATGTCCTCGACCCAGGGCTGGTTTTCCAGGTACCAAAGCACCGTCCGTCGAAGGCCTTCTTCGAAGGGGGTCCGGGGCGTCCAGCCGAGTTCTACGGCGATTTTCGAGGAGTCGATGGCGTAGCGCCGGTCGTGCCCCGGGCGGTCCGGGACGAAAGTGATCTGCTCCGCGTAGCTTTTCCCGTCACTTCGGGGGTGTAGTTCGTCCAGGAGGGCGCAAACGGTGCGGACGATCTCGATGTTCGTCTTCTCGGAACGCCCCCCTATGGCGTAGGTCTCACCCGGTTTCCCCCGTTCGAAAACCAGAAGCAGGGCTTCGGTGTGGTCCTTGACATAGAGCCAGTCTCGGATGTTGTAGCCGTCCCCGTAGACCGGAAGAGGCTTGTTCCGGATGGCGCTATTGATGACCAGGGGAATGAGTTTTTCCGGGAACTGGTAGGGGCCGTAGTTGTTGGAGCAGTTGGTGACCAACACCGGCAATCCGTAGGTGTGGCCGTAAGCCCGAACCAGGTGGTCAGATGAGGCCTTGGAAGCGGAATAGGGTGACCGCGGATCGTAGGGAGTGAACTCGTGGAATAATCCCTCGGGGCCCAGGGAACCGAAAACCTCGTCCGTGGACACGTGAAGGAAACGGAAAGAGGCTTTCTCAGGTTCGGGAAGGGATTTCCAGAAGGTTAGAGTGGCAACCAGCAACCGGTGCGTTCCAACGATGTTGGTCTGGATGAACTCCTCGGGGCCGTCGATGGAGCGGTCAACGTGGGATTCAGCCGCCAGGTGGAGGATGCCCGAAGGGCGGTGCTCCTCGAGGACCCGCTGGACGAGTGCGAGGTCGCAGATGTCTCCCTGGACGAATGTGTAGCCTTTGTGGGCTTCGACACCCGCTAGGGAAGATCGGTTTCCCGCGTAGGTCAGCTTGTCGAGGTTGATCACACTATAGCCTTTTTGAAGGGCCAGACGGACCAGGTTGCTACCTATGAAGCCGCAACCGCCGGTGATGAGGATAGGTCTGCGTTTATTCATGACTTGGACACTCCCTTCTGCTCCCAGAGGACCAGGGCCGGGGTCCTGGAAAGGGTTCCCAGGAGTTTCTCGTATTCGCTTATGGTGAGGACGAGTGTCCGCACCTTGCGCTCGATCAGGGCCTCAAGTTTTTCCACGAGGCTCTGTAAATAGCCCTTGTCGATCTCCCCCACCAGCACCAGGTCGATCAGCCCCGAGTCCTTGCCTTTCGCGTAGTCTCCAGTTACGAAGGCCAGCTCCACCTTCCCCAGTCGGCTCACCACCTGTTCCACCACCTTGTCCAGCCCCACGGTCTTGGCCACCATGCGCTGAATCTCGGGGAACAGGGGATGGGCCGTGTTGGCCCGGTACACCTTAGTGCGTCCCTCCTCGGCAGACTCAAGCAGGCCGGCCTCGGACAGGCGGTTCAGCTCCACCCGCACGGAGTTGGTCGATTCGCCTAACTCGTCGGCCAGACCGCGCAGGTAAGCGCTGGTGCCCGGGTTCAGAAAGAACTTCAACAATAGCTTGATGCGGGTCTTGGAGGTGATCAGACTGTCTAGCATGTGAGTCAGTATATGACTCGAAAAGGGTGTTGTAAAGGGGCGAATTCCAGGGAAGCTACTATAGGGATTCAGGGGTTCCCCCACACTCAAGGAAGGAAGGCTTCTGTGTAATGTCAGCGGACCGTTTTCGGCTTACTTGAAGAGGGACGCTTTCGGTTAGACGTACCTGTGGGCGAAGCAGACCCTTTCAAGGCCCATAAGCTGGGCCGCGCCGGATATGCTGGTGCCGAAGAAGATCACCGGTTTGTTGAGCCCCAGGTATTTGACGATGGTTCCGTTGCAAACGGTGCTTCCGGTGCATAGGATCAGATCCGCGTATTCCAGGATGACCTTTTCGTAGTCCCTGATCCCGTCCTCCACGGTGATGCCGTAGCGGGTGTGGCCCACGTTGGCGGGGTCCAGGTCGAGGACCCTAACTTGGTATTCGCTGTTGGCCAGGGCCTCCAGGATGGCGGGTTGGTAGCCCACCAGGGCGATGCGGCGTTCGTTGGGGTGGTGGGTTCGCAGGTGGTTCAGCATGTCCAGGGCGCATAGCTCCGGCCCATCGGTTCTGCAGTGTATGGTTCCGTCGCAGAGTCCCAGCTGGTTCATCACCGCGTTGAGGGTGGCGACGAAGAGGCCCCTGGCGTGGGGGTCCGATGCGAGGTCCAGGGACAGCACTTGATGCAGGGTTCCCTGGAAGGTCACGGGGGCTTCGGTGAAGGCCTGCCCAAAACTGGATCGGAACTGGGCTTGTATCATCACGTCCTTGCCGGTGATTATGGGGAAGTCCCGTCTCTTGGTGTGTCCGATGGCCTCTTCGGTGGAGAGGGCCCTGCAGGTGACGGTCACCGGCTCGTTTCCTATCCCGTGATTCGAGAGAGCATGTTCGAATTTGGCCTTCAGGTCCCAGTAGAACTCCTCTTGGGTCATGGCTTTTCCCCCTTGATCGTTTTCCTTGAAAGCGATCATAGACAATAAAGAGTGGGAATACAAGTTTTAAGGTGGGGATGATCGTTTGGATCCCCCGGGATGGATAGGGCCCCCCGGAGGGTGGGGGGCCACCTTCGTCAATCGTATATGGGGTGCCCCTCCCGCTGTACCAGCTGTTGGAAGGCCTCCCGGAGTTGCATGGTCAGCTCCCCGGGGACGACCTCCCCGACGGGACGGCCGTCTATCCGCCCCACCGGAACCACCTCTGCCGCCGTGCCGGTGAGAAATATCTCGTCCGCGGTGTAGAGATCGTAACGGGTAAGATGCCCCTCCTCCACCTCCAGCCCCATCTCCCGGGCCAGCTGGATCACCGCGTCTCGGGTTACGCCTTTAAGGATCCCGCATGACGGGTGCGGTGTCTTAACCACCCGGTCCTTTACCACGAATATGTTGTCCCCGGTGCACTCCGCCACGTATCCCTCGCGGCTCATGCAGACCGCCTCCTGGGCTCCGGCGTTCAGCGCCTCCATCACCGCCATTATGTTTGGCAGGTAGTTGCAGCTCTTCACCTGGGGTGAGAGCACCTCTCCATAGGATCTGCGGGTGGCGGCGGTTATTATGTTCAGCCCCCGTCTAACCATCTCCTCCGGGTACATCTGGATGGTGGCGGCTATGCAGACCACCGTTGGTTTGGGGGCCTTGTGGGGGTTAAGCCCCAGGTCCCCCTCGCCTCGGGACACCACCAGCCGGATGTAGCCGTCCACTATCCCGTTGGCCCGGCAGGTCTTAACGCACACCTCCCTCATCTCCTCCTTGGCCAGGGGCACCGAAAGGCATATGGCCTTGGCGGAGTCGTAGAGTCGGTCCAGGTGCTCCTTGAGCCTGAAGATTCTGCCCCGGTAGGCTCGGATCCCTTCGAAGACCCCATCGCCGTAAAGGTAGCCGTGGTCGAAGACCGATACCTTGGCTTCATCCTTGGGCAGCAGTTCGCCGTTAACGTAAACCAGCATGTCAGTTCCCCTCCCCCTTGGTGATGGTGATGGCTCCGGTGGCTCCGGAGCTGGTCATCCTGGCGAACCTCAAGAGGGCCACGGAGTCCTCCTCCGGAGCCTTGGTTCGCCTTTCCCGGCCGCGCCTTGCCAACTCCGCCTCGTCGACCATCAGGTCAATCCGGCGGTTCGGGATGTCTATCTCTATCGGGTCTCCGTTCTCGACCAGCCCTATGGGGCCCCCTTCCGCTGCCTCGGGGGACACGTGACCCACCGATGCGCCTCGGGTGGCGCCGGAGAACCTGCCGTCGGTCACCAAGGCCACGGACCGGTCCAGTCCCTGTCCCGCCAGGGCGGCGGTCACCGACAACATCTCTCGCATGCCCGGCCCTCCCTTGGGACCTTCGTAGCGGATGACCACCACGTCCCCTTCCTTTACGTGTCCCCCTATCACCGCCTCCATGGCCATCTCCTCGGAGTCGAAAACCCTGGCGGGGCCCCGGTGAACCAGCATCGATGGGTCCACCGCAGAGCGCTTCACCACCGATCCCATGGGGGCCAGGGTCCCCTTTAGCACCGCGATGCCCCCCTCAGGGGATCGCGGATTATCCAGGGAACGTATTACCTCCCCGTCCGCCCTTGAGAGCCCGCAGATCTCCCGGATCTTACCCGCCACGGTGATCCGCTCGCCTTTTAGAAGCCCGCCTCTCAACAGCTCCCCCATAACGGCCCGAATGCCCCCCGCGTAGTTCAGATCCTCCATTCGGTGCGCTCCCGCGGGGCTCAACCGGCAGAGGTTGGGCACTCGTCGTGATATTCGGTCGAAGTGGTCCAATGTTAGCTCCACCCCCGCCGAACGGGCGATGGCTATCAGGTGGAGCGCCGAGTTGGTGGAGCCCCCCAGGGCCATGTCCACCGCCACCGCGTCTTCGAAGGCCTCCAGGGTCAGTATCTGCCGGGCGGTTATACCCCGCCGGACCAGCTCCATCACCACCCGACCGGACTCCTTGGCCAGGAGGCGCCGCTCCGCCGAAACCGCCGGCACGGTGCCGTTGCCCGGCAGGGCAAGCCCCAGGGCCTCGGTGAGGCAGTTCATGGTGTTGGCGGTGAACATCCCGGCGCAGCTCCCAACCCCGGGACAGCAGGCGGCCTCCACCTGGGCCAGCCGGTCCGAGTCCATCATGCCCCGGGAGTGGGCCCCCACCGCCTCGAAGGCCTGGGACAGGTCCAGGGGCTCCACCCCGACCCGGCCCGCCAGCATGGGACCGCCGCTGAGCAGGACACAGGGAATGTCCAGTCGGGCCGCTGCCATGGCCATGGCGGGCACCACCTTGTCGCAGCTTCCTATCATCACCAGCCCGTCCAAGCCGTGGGCCCGGGCCATTATCTCTATTGAATCGGCTATTACCTCCCGGCTCGGCAGGGAGTACTTCATACCCCGATGGCCCATGGCGATTCCGTCACAGACCGCTATCACCGGGAACTCCAGTGGCAACCCCCCGTGGGCGTAGACCGCCCCCTTGACCGCCTCCGCAAGCTCCCTCAGATGCACGTGGCCGGGCACGATGGCGTTGTAGGAGTTTACAACCCCTATCCAGGGGCGATCCATCTCCCATGCGGTGTAGCCCGAGGCCCTCATCAGGGCCCTGTGAGGAGCCCTGGCAGGACCCCGCTTGACCTGCTCGCTGATCAAGATCCATACCTCCCCTCAAAGTCGATGCCGGTGGGTGAGCACCCGCTCCAGGGGCTCCCCGGCGGGGACCATGGGCAACACCAGGTCCTCCTGGGGGATGGGCACCTCCAGGAGACACGGCCCCTCCAACCCCATCATCTCCTCCAGCCTGCCCCGGAGCTCTCCCGGCCTTTCGCAGCGAAGGCCCCTGACCCCCATGGCCTCCGCCAGGCAGGGAAAGTCCGGGGACCGGTTGTAGATGGTGTTGGAGTAGCGTTCCTGGAAGAAGAGCTCCTGCCACTGGCGCACCATCCCAAGGCACCGGTTGTTGAGCAGCACCACCTTCACCGGCAGGTTGTACCGGGCTAGGGTGTCCAGCTCTTGCACGTTCATCATCAGGCTCCCGTCCCCGGCGATGCAGATCACCCGGTCGCCGGGGCTGGCCAGGGCGCACCCCATGGCGGCGGGGAGGCCGAACCCCATGGTCCCGAGTCCCCCGGAGGTGATGAAGGACCCGGGGCGCTCCACCTTCAGGTGCATGGCGGCCCACATCTGGTGCTGCCCCACCTCGGTGGTGTAGAGGCCCCCCCCCGCCACCTCCGAGAGGGCCTCCATCACCTCCCATGGATGCGACATCCCGTCCCCCCGGGGAAGGGGTGAATGGGCGGTGTGCCCCAGGATCGCCTCCCCCCAGTCAGCGGGGGCCCGCCAGCCCCCCAGGGCCCGGCGCAGGGCCCCCAGGGCGGACTTGGCGTCGCACCAGCCCCTCACCGCGGGGGCCACGTTCTTGCCGAACTCCGAGGGGTCCACGTCCACGTGGATCACCGACGCCCCCCGGGCGAAGCTGCCCCGGTCCCCGGTGGTCCTGTCGCTGAAACGGACCCCCACCGCCAGGATCACGTCCGCGTTGGTCACCGCCCAGTTCCCGCCCAGGCTGCCGTGCATGCCCACCATGCCAAGACATAGGGGATGCCTCTCCGAGATGGAGCCCTTGCCCATCAGGGTGGTGACCACCGGGATGCGGGTCTCCTCCACCAGCTCCATCAGCTCATTGAATGCGAAGGCCCTGACCACCCCGCCTCCCGCCAGGAGCAGGGGCCGCTCCGATCGGGTCAGCAGGTGGCGGGCCTCATCCACCCAGGACAGGTCGTATGCGGGGGATGGATCGTAGCCCCTAAACTGGACCCGGTCGGGCATCCGGTATTGGCCCGAGGCCCTCTGGACGTCCACCGGCAGCTCCACCAGCACGGGGCCCTTGCGGCCGCTGGACGCGATGGTGAAGGCCCCCTTCAGCAGCTGGGGGATCTCCTCCGGACGCCGGGCCCTCATGGAGTGCTTCACCATCGAGAGGGTGGCCCCCATCACGTCCGCCTCCTGGAACGCATCGGTGCCCACTGACCCCTGGGGTACCTGTCCAACCAGGGCCACCATGGGGGAGGAGTCCAGGTAGGCGTTGGCTATGCCGGTGAGGAGGTTCATGGCCCCCGGGCCGGAGGTGCCTATCACCACTCCGGGCTCCCCGGTGATGCGTCCGTAGGCGTCCGCCCCGTGGGCCGCCGCCTGCTCGTGCCGGGTCAAGAGGTGCCACAGGGGGCTTCCGTGCAGGGCGTCGTAGAGGGGGATCACCGGGCCGCCGGGGATCCCGAAAATGTGCCTAACCCCCAGGTCCTCCAGGGCCCTCACCACCATCTGGGCGCCGGTCATGGCGCTCATGGGGACTCCTCCAGCCTTCGGACCACCGCGTCCCCCGCCCCCCGGGTGCCGAGCCTCCCGCCCATCTCGATGGGGAGCTCCTCCACGGGGCCCGACAGGTACCGCTGGACCGCGTCCTCCATGGCCTTGGCGGCGGAG
This sequence comes from Thermanaerovibrio acidaminovorans DSM 6589, assembly GCF_000024905.1. Taxonomy (NCBI): domain Bacteria; kingdom Thermotogati; phylum Synergistota; class Synergistia; order Synergistales; family Synergistaceae; genus Thermanaerovibrio; species Thermanaerovibrio acidaminovorans. Next base: position 1,684,296 of record NC_013522.1, on the reverse strand, counting down.
GTCTCCCCCAGGTGCCTGAGTAGCATGGCCCCCGAGAGGATGGAAGCCACCGGGTTGGCCCGGTCCTGGCCCGCTATGTCCGGGGCGGAGCCGTGGACCGGCTCGAACATGGACAGCCGGTCCCCCACGTTGCCCGACGGGGCCAGCCCCATGCCGCCCCCGATGCCCGCCAGGAGGTCGCTAACTATGTCGCCGAACATGTTGGGGCAGAGGATCACCCGGAAGTCCCCGGGGGAGCGGACCAGCTTGTAGCAGAGGGCGTCCACGTTCTCCACCCGGAGGGACACGCTCTCGTACTGGGACGCCACCTGGTGGCATGCGTTTTCAAAGATCCCGTACAGGTCCCGGACCGCATTGGACTTGGTGGCCAGGGTGACCTCCTCCGCCCCCAGGTCCAGCGCCAGGTCGAAGGCGTATTGGCAGGCGCGGGCGGCCCCATCGAGGGTGTGCCACGCCACCTGCATGGCGAACCTCTTTGGTGGGGTAGTGAAGGCGGACAGCTGCCCCTTCATCACGTAGCCGCCCCGGGTCACCTCCAGGGGGAGGTTGACCGCCCCGTCACCGGTGGATCCGATGCCCACGTACAGGTCCTCGGTGTTCTCCCGGATAACCACTGCGTTCACTGAGCCAAGGGGACCGGGAGTGAAGGATCTTACGGGCCGGATGTTTGCGTACTGGTCGAAATGGAAGCGAAGTTTCAGCAAGATGCCCCTCTCGAGGATTCCCGGCTGGACCCTTGGATCTCCGATGGCCCCCAGAAGCAGGGCGTCAAGCCCCTCCATCTCCTCCAGCGCATGGTCCGGCAGGACCTGGCGGGTGGACAGGTAGTGCTCCGCCCCGTAGGGGTAGTGGGTCAGCTCAAGGCTGAAGCCGAAAAGGGATCCCGCCGCCTCCATCACCTTCACCGCCTGGGCGGTCACCTCCGGGCCGATGCCGTCCCCGGGGATGAGGCCGATCCTATAGGATTTCATCTATTCGTCACCCCCCAGCTGCCTTCTGACGTAGTTCACCAGCCCCCCGGAGGATACGATCTCCCCCGCGATCCCCGACAGGGGAGGGGCGTGCCGGACCTGGCCGGTGGTGAGGTTCCTCAGGGTGCCGGAGGGAAGGTCCACCTCCAGCAGGTCCCCGGTGGAGGCGAAGGACCGGGCGTCCGCTATCTCCACGATGGGGAGCCCCACGTTGATGGCGTTCCGGTAGAAGATCCTGGCGAAGGAGGAGGCCACCACGCAGGAGACGCCGCACCCCAGGATGGCCAGGGGGGCGTGCTCCCGGCTGGAGCCGCACCCGAAGTTCTCCCCCGCCACCAGCATGTCCCCCCTTTGGACCTTGGAGGGGAAGTCCGGGTCCAGGTCCTCCATACAGTGTCGTCCCAGCTCCTCCGGCGCGTGGGTGGTCAGGTACCTGGCGGGGATTATCACGTCGGTGTCCACGTTGTCCTCGAATGCCCAAACGTTGCCGCAAAAGGTTCTCATGGTATCCCCCCTCACTGGAGTTCCGACGGATCCCAGATCCTGCCCATGACGCCGCTGGCGGCGGCCACCGCAGGGCTGGCCAGGTATACCTGGCTCCTTGGGTGTCCCATCCGGCCGGTGAAGTTCCGGTTGCCGGTGGAGACGCACACCTCCCCCTCCGCCAGGATCCCCAGGTGCCCCCCTAGGCAGGGGCCGCAGCTGGGGGTGCAGATGGAGAACCCCGCCTCCATGAAGACCTCCATCAGCCCCTCCTGCATGGCGGCGGCCATGTCCCTGCGGGATGCGGGGATAAGGACCCCTCGGACGCTGGGGTGGAGGCGGCGTCCCTTGAGGACCTTTGCCGCCTGACGCAGGTCCTCAATGCGCCCGTTGGTGCAGGATCCTATGAAGACCTGGTGGATCTCCACGTCCCGGAGCTCCCTGGCGGGGCGCACGTTGGAGGGCAGGTTGGGGCACGCCACCAGGGGGGGCAGGCTGTCCAGCCTCACGGTCAGCTCCCTCTCGTAGGCGGCCCCCGGGTCCGGGTACACGGGCTCGAAGGATCGCCGGGCCCTGGGGGCCACGTAGGCCAGGGTGGCCTCGTCGGGGACGAAGAGGGCCGCCTTGGCGCCGCACTCGATCCCCATGTTGGCCATGGTCATCCGGCCGTCCATGGATAGGGAGCGCACCCCATCCCCGTGGAACTCCAGGGCCCGGTACCGGGCTCCGTCCACCCCCAGGGTCCCTATGATGTGGAGCATGGCGTCCTTGCCCCCCACGAAGGGTTTGAAGCTCCCCTCCAGGTGGACCCTCACCGTGGGGGGCACCTTCATCCAGGTGTGACCCAGGGCCCATATGGCCGCCAGGTCCGTGGAGCCCATGCCGGTGCCCAGGGCCCCCAGGGCCCCCATGGTGCACGTGTGGCTGTCCGCCCCAACCACCACCTCCCCGGGGAGCACGTACCCCTCCTGGGGGAGGAAGGCGTGTTCCACCCCGCACTTGCCGGGCTCGAAGAAGAGGAGTCCCTGTTCCCGGGCGAACTCTCGGCAGACCTTGAGCTGCTCAGCGGAGGCCATGTCCTTGGGGGGGGTGAAGTGGTCGGGAACTATGGCGCACCGGTCCGGGTCGAAGACCCGCCGGGCCCCCATGCGTCGGAACTCGGTTATGGCCGGCGGGGCTGTGATGTCGTTGGCGAAGGCGAGGTCCACCCGCACCTTCACCACCTGCCCCTCCTCCCCTTGGCCCCCGTTCCTGGCCATGATGGCCCGTATCATGGTCCTAGCCATTGGAGGTCACCCCCAAGAGGCTCAGGCGGTTCAGGGCGTTAACGTAGGCCCCTATGGCGGCCTCGATCACGTCCGTGGAGGCCCACCGGCCCAGGGCGGCCCGCCCCTCTAGGGATATCTCCACCGACGCCTCCCCCAGGGAGTCGGAGCTGCCGCTCACGGCGGAGATGCGGAACTCCTTGAGGTCCGGCGAAAGGCCCGTTATCCGGTCGATGGCCCGATATGCGGCCTCCACCGGCCCGTTGCCCGCCGCCGCGTCGGTGTGCTCTTCCCCTTGGACCTTGAGGGTAACCGTGGCGGAGGCCATGTCCGATGCGGCCTGGACGGAGAAGTTCACCAGCTCGTAGACGCAGGTCTCCGGCAGGGTGACCAGCCGGTCCGCCACGATGGCCTCTATGTCCTGGTCGGTGACGGTCTTCTTCCGGTCGCAGAGGTCCTTGAAGAGCTTGAAGGCCGCCTTGAAGTCCTCCTCCGACAGGTTGTACCCCATCTCGTTCAGCCTCTCCCGGAAGGCGTGGCTGCCCGAGTGTTTGCCCAGGATGAGTGAGGAGGAGGGGGCCCCCACGTCCCTTGGGTCCATGATCTCGTAGGTCTCCCGCTTGGACAGTACCCCGTGCTGGTGGATCCCCGACTCGTGGGCGAAGGCGTTGTCCCCCACGATGGCCTTGTTGGGGGGGACCGGTATGCCCGTAAGGCGGCTCACCAACCGGCTCGTGGGGTAGAGGAGGGGGGTGCTGATACCGGTCTCCGCCTTGAAGAGGTCCCTTCGGGTGCGTAGGGCCATGACCACTTCCTCCAAGGAGGCGTTCCCCGCCCGCTCCCCCAGGCCGTTCACGGTGCACTCCACCTGGTTGGCCCCCGCCATCACCGCCGCCAGGGAGTTGGCCACCGCCAGCCCCAGGTCGTCGTGGCAGTGGACCGACCAGGTGACCGAGTCCCCGGCCCCCACGGCCTCCATCACGGAGTGGACGAACTGGCCGAACTCCGAGGGCTCCGCGTAGCCCACCGTGTCGGGGATGTTCAGGGTGGTGGCGCCGCACTGGATCGCCAAGGAGAAGGCCTCCTTGAGGAAGGGGATCTCCGAGCGGGAGGCGTCCTCGGCGGAGAACTCCACGTCCTCCACCAGGCTCCTGGCCAGGGTGACGCCCCGGCGGATCTCCTCCAGCACCTCCCGGGGGGAGAGCTTCAGCTTGTGCTCCATGTGGATGGGGCTGGTGGCGATGAACACGTGGATCCGGGGGCGAAGGGCCCCTTTGAGGGCCTCGAAGGCCCTCAGTATGTCGTTCTCCCGGGTCCTGGCGAGCCCCGCCACCGCCGCGTGTCTGGCTATCCGGGCCACCGCCCGGACCGCCTCCATGTCCCCGTCGGAGGCGGCGGGAAACCCGGCCTCGATCACGTCAACCCTCATGGCGTCCAGCCGCTGGGCTATCTGGACCTTCTCGTGGAGGTTGAGGTTCACCCCCGCCGCCTGCTCCCCGTCCCTCAGGGTGGTGTCGAATATCCGTATTCGCCTGGTCATGGCCGATCCTCCTCACCTTACGGGGGGCGACTTGGGCTCCATCCAGGGCATCATCCCCCGGAGCTCCCGCCCCACCTTCTCGATCTGGTGTTCCGCCTCTTCCCGGGCCCACCGGTTCATGTTGGGGCGCCCCTCCCGATTCTCCTTGAGCCACCGTTCCGCGAAAGCCCCGGAGCGCACGTCCTCCAGGAGCTCCCTCATGGCCCTGCGGGAGGCCTCCCCGATCACCCTAGGCCCCGCGACCATGTCCCCGTACTTGGCGGTGTCGCTCACCGAGTAGCGCATCCAGGAGATGCCCCCCTCGAACATCATGTCAACGATGAGCTTCAGCTCGTTAAGGCACTCGAAGTAGGCGATCTCCGGCTGGTACCCCGCCTCAACCAGGGTCTCGAACCCCGCCTTCACCAGCTCGGTCACGCCCCCGCAGAGGACCGCCTGCTCGCCGAAGAGGTCCGTCTCGGTCTCCTCCGGGAAGGTGGTCTCGATTATCCCCGCCCGGCCGGAGCCGATGGCGCAGCCGTAGGCCAACGCCAGGTCCCGACACCGGCCCGAGGCGTCCTGGTGGACCGCCAGAAGGGCGGGCACCCCCTTGCCCTCCTGGTACATGCGCCTCACCAGGTGTCCCGGGCTCTTGGGGGCGATCATGAAAACGTCGCAATCCTCCGGGGGCACCACGGTGCCGTAGCGGATGGAGAACCCGTGGGCGAAGGCCAGGGCGGCCCCCTCCTTGAGGGAGCCCCGGACGCGTTGGAAGGTCTCCCCCTGGACGTGGTCTGGCATGAGGAACATGACCACGTCACCCCGGGAAGCGGCCTCCTCGGTGGGGAACACCTGGAAACCGTCCGCCTGGGCGGAGCTCCAGGAGGGGCTGCCCTCCCTGAGTCCCACCACCACCGAGACCCCCGAGTCCCTCAGGTTCTGGGCGTGGGCATGCCCCTGGCTACCGTAGCCCAGCACCGCCACCGTCTTGCCGGACAGAACCGACAGATCCCCATCCCGATCGTAGAAAACCTTCGCCATCTCCATCTCCTCCTCATGTTAGGTTTGAAATCGAAAAGCTCAGCAGGCCAGCACCAGATGGGGAACGCTTTCCTCCGCCACGTCCAGGTCCGCCCGGGTCATCCCCACGGAGCCCGATGAGGCCACCTCAAGGATCCCGTAGGGCCTCATGGCCTTGACGCAGGCCTCGATCTTCTGGGGTTCACCGGTGACCTCGAAGGTCACCGCCTCCTGCCCCAGGTCCACCACCCGGCAGTGGAACACCTGGCCGATCCTCAGGATTTGGTCCCTCATGTCCACCGGGCACGCCACCTTGACCAGGGCGATGCGCCGCTCCACCATTCGGTCCCCCCTTAGCTCCAGCACCTCCAGGACCTCCACCAGCTTGGAGAGCTGCCCCATCAGGGGGGCTATGTCCCGCCGGTCCGCGTCCACCACGATGGTGAATCGGGATATCCCATCCAGGTGGGTGTGCCCCACGCTGAGGCTCCGGATGTTGTAGCCCCGGCGGAAGATGAGCCCCGCTATCCTCATGAGGACCCCCGGGTGGTCCTCCGCCAATATGCTCAAGGTCCTGGTCATGTGACCGCCTCCCTTCGTAAAAATCGAGGGGCGGGACCCCTTGTACCTAAGGTCCCGCCCCGGTCGACTCGGTCTAAGCCTGATTCCCTTCAGCTTAGGTCCGCACCGGATCGGGACTGGGGCCTATAATCAGCACCAGTACCAGCAGTACCAGCAGGGACAGCAGAGATATCAGGATGAAGCCCACCAACGCGCCAAGATCAATCCCCCGGGAGATGACCGCCAGGAGGACCAGCAGGCTGAACGAATTTATGACTACGGTTTCCATGATCGAGCCCAATCGGTGATGGTTCACCCTGCACACCCCCCTGTACTGGCCTGTGGGATCGCTCCCATGGGATAAATTGACGAAGATTCTATTGGTCCATTCCTGTTATGTCAAGGGGGTTAGGTGTGGTTTTGAATCCATCGCTACCTTTGGTTTTGTGGTGCTTGCCCGGATATGGGGGATCATATAAAATGCCCCCTAACCCATCTGGAGGTGATATGAAATGGAGTATAGGGTATACAACGAGGTTTTCCAGGTCCTTCCGTCCTTCTCCCGGGCGGTGGTGGTGGTCCGGGGGGCGGACAACCGGAGGGCTGTGCCGGAGCTGGAGGAGGAGTTTCAGTCCCTGGTGGCGATGGTGAGGTCGGATCCTTTGAGCGAGTCCTGCGACAGGCTGTCGGATCTGGAGGAGGCCTTTCGGTCAATGGGTTTCAACCCCAAGCGGATGCCCCCGTCGGTGGTGAACCTGGTGCGAAGGATAAGGAGGGGGGGATCGGTTCCTTTCGTTAACCCCTTGGTGGGTATCTTCAACATGGCGAGCCTTTCTGGGCTGGTCCCTTGTGGGGGGGACGATCTTTCGGCCATCCAGGGGGACCTGGAGCTGAGACCCGCCAGAGGGGACGAGATCTACCGTCCGCTGGGAAGGCCGGAGGAAGAGGAGAAGCCTCGCCCAGGGGAGCTTATCTACGTGGACTCCGCATCGAACCAGGTTCTGTGTAGATGCTGGTGTTGGAAAAATGGGGATGTGAGCAAGATAACTGAGGGGACCACAGACTGTGCCATAAACGTCGACTCCATCGGTCACCTCTCTAAGACGGAGCTGATCGGGCTGGCGGAGAGGGTGGCCCACATGGTCGAAAGATACCTAGGGGGCAGGACTTGGATAAGGTTCATGAACCGAAACGACACCTCATTTGTGGTTCCATCATAGGTTTCAGATCAAAAAATGCAACTTGGTTGCGCTTTCTTGTGATGGGGATTACAATGTTCCCCGGGTATCCAGCGCAACCAAGTTGCATTTTTGTGTGGGTTATTGGGAGGTGATGCGGTGGAGGTGGATCCCCTTTTCAGGCTCAGGGGTGTCAGGCTCACGGACCTTCGGCGCAGGCTCTTCGTGGCGCTGAGATCCGCTGGGCGACCGTTATCCTATCAGGAGATCATCGCTGGCTTGGAGCCAAAGGTCGACAAGGTGACTTTGTACAGGAACCTGGATGTGTTGTTGACCGGACGACTTATCCACCGGGTGTTGGGGTTGGATGGGGCTTTCCGTTACTGTGCAAACCCTGCTTCCCAATGCGGATGCCCGGGGGATCACCCTCACGGTCTCTGCCTCCGCTGTGGAAGGATGTGGTGTTTTGATGGGGAGCCCATGCCCCGGGTTATGGTTCCCGAGGGCTTCAAGGTGGAGGGAAAGCAGATGGTGGTGTTCGGTATCTGTGCGGACTGCATGAGAAAGGATAGGGAGGGGTTGTCAAGTGATTGAGAGGATGAGGCGTTTTGTCCTGGTGTTGGCCTTGATGTGGGTCTGGGCAGCTCCTCCGGCCCTTGGAGCTGATCTGAAGGTAGGGGCTGCGAATGGTATAAAGGCCCCTTTTGAGAGGATCATAAGGAACTATATGGAGTCCACCGGCGCAAAGGTTAGCGTGACCTATGACGTATCGGGCAACCTCGCTCGTCAAGCCTCAATGGGTGCAGAGTTGGATTTGTTGATCTTGTCAGAGCCAAACTGGGGTAAGTTTGTTGAGTCCAAGGGGGTGATGGTGAAGGACCGGGTTCTTGCATACAGCCCTATGGTTATGTGGAGCCCTGTGGATCCCCCGTTGACCGTAAAGGATCTGAAGGAGCGGAAGATCAAGCTTGCCATACCGGACCCGGAAACCGCCGCTTACGGTCGATCCGCCCGAGAGTACCTGAAGCGGGAGGGGCTGTGGGATGAGATGTTGGCTTCCCGGCGGCTGGCCATCGGGGGTGGCCCCCAGAGGGCCCTGGCGGTGGCCATGGCGGGTGGGGCAGATGCGGCCATAGCCAATCTATCGTCGGCGATGGAGGTGGGGCGAGGCCGTTGGGTTCAGATTCCCGGGGAGGGGAACGAATTCGTAATATATGTTCCCAAGGGGGTCAAGGAAGATGCGGTCCGGTTAGTGCGCTACCTGATCGGTCCGGAGGCCCGACGGATCCTTGAAGCCAGCGGTTTCACGGTCAGGTGATGTAAGTGCTCGATGCCCTGTTTGTGAGCCTGAAGGTTTTGGCCATGGCGGTTCCTATCCTGGTGGTTTTGGGCGGGGGACTGGGGTGGGTCTTGGCCAGGTGCAACTTCCCGGGTCGGGAGTTTTTGGCGATTGGCATCCAGCTTCTGGTGGTGCTACCCCCATCGGTGGTGGGTTTTTACTTGCTCTCGCTGTTGGCCGGTCTGCCGGTGCTGAAGGAGGCGGGGATCCTCTTCTCCTTCCCGGCGGTGGTCCTCGGGGCGGTAACCCCGTCGCTGCCCATAATGGTTCAGTCCGCTCGGGCGGCCTTCAAGTCGGTGGATAGGACCCTGGAGGAGGCCGCCATGGTTCTTGGTGCCCCCTTCCACCGGGTTTTCCTCACCGTCACGCTCCCGCTGGCCCGGCGGACCCTCGCGGCTGGCCTGGCCATGGCTTCCGCCAGAGCCCTGGGGGACTTCGGAGTCACCCTTATGGTGGCGGGGAACATGCCTGGGGTAACCCAGACTTTGCCCCTCTTCATCTACAGCCGGGTGGAGAGCCTGGATTTTCAGGGGGCTCATGTGGCATCCGCTTTGCTGGTGATGGTGGGGATCTCCTGTCTTTGGGCCATAAGGGCCCTGGAGGATAACCATGCGGAGCTTCGCTGAGGTGCGTCTGGCCCACCAGATAGGGGGAATGGACTTTCAGGCGGAGTTCTCGATGGATCGCGAGGTTGGGGTTCTGTTCGGTCCCAGCGGTTCCGGCAAGACGACCATCCTCAGGACCCTGGCGGGGCTTCTGAGGCCCAGAGATGTCTTTATCCGTCTGGGGGAACGGATCCTGGCGGACAGCCGCAGAGGCGTTTGGGTTCCGCCCCACAGGAGGCGGGTATCGTTGTGTTTCCAGTCCCTGGCCCTATTCCCCCACATGACGGTGCTGGAGAACGTGGCCTTTGGGGCAAGGTATGGTGGCACCTTGGATAGTGTGGCCCGGTGGGTGGAGTTGGTCCGCCTGAAGGGTTTGGAGGACCGGTACCCCCATCAGCTATCGGGGGGCCAGCGGCAGAGGGTGGCGCTGGCCAGGGCGATGGCCAGTGAGCCGGATATGCTGCTTTTGGACGAGCCGTTCAGTGCTTTGGACGGACCTTTGAGGAGGAGCCTTAGGCGGGAGCTTAAGGCCATCCAGCGGGGCAGTGGCATACCGGTTATCTACGTGACCCATCACATGGACGATCTATGTGCCCTTGGGGATGTGGTGTTCGTGGTTGACCAGGGTAGGATTAAGGAGACCTTCCGGATTGAGGAGATGCTTGATCCATCCAGGACCGCCTCGGTCTACGGTGCCCTCGGGTGGGGGAACCTGGTGGAGGGGGATCTGGAGAGGCGGGAGGATGGCTGGCACCTCCTTTGCGCTTGGGGCGCCCTTTATTTGGGTGATAGGGAGGAGCTTCGGGGAGGTCGGGTTGTGGCCTTCATATCCCCCGAGGCGGTTAAGCCGATACATCCTGATCTGCCGGTGGACTCCCGCATAGTTAGGAACGTCTTCCGAGGGGTGGTGGAGGAGGTGTTGCCCATGCCCTCCTTTGTGAGGCTGGAGGTCAGGTCGGAACGCCATTGGCAGGTGGACGTTCCAAGATCCTCTTCCCTCCTGGGAGAGTTTGTCGAGGGGGTGGATTGGGCCTTTGCGGTGCCGCCGGACAGGATAGAGGTGGCCTGCGGAGAGTGTTAAATTCGCTGTTGTGAGCCCCGTTGGGGGAATGAAGACGAGGTTGGAGGGGATGGAATGAGGGTTGAGACTTACCGAGTCGAGGATTCGGTGGGGATGCAGCTGGCCCACGACCTAACCATGATAGACCCCAAGAGGGGCTACAAGGGGGCCAGGTTCAAGAAGGGGCACGTGGTGACAAGGGAGGACATCCCGGTGCTGCTGTCCATGGGCAGGGAGCACCTGCAGGTGCTGATCCTGGAGGAGTACGAGGTGCACGAGGACGACGCGGCCCTGGCCATGGCGGACCGGGTGGCCGGTGAGGGGGTTCGGGTGGAGGGCCCCGAGGAGGGGCGGTGTTCCCTCCGGGCCCTCTGGGATGGACTTCTCCTATTTGACGCCGGGTCGGTGGAGCGGATAAACCAGGACCCGGACTGGATCTTCTCCACCCTGGAGGAGGGCCGGATGGTCAGGGAGGGCCAGGTGGTGGCCGCTTTCCGCATACGGCCCCTGGTGGTGAGCCGGGAGCAGGTGGACAGGGCCCTTTCCGCGGCCTCTCCCATTCGGGTGCTGCCCTTCAGGCCCCTGAAGGTTGGGCTTGTCACCACCGGATCGGAGTTCAAGAAGGGGCTTGTGGAGGACGCGTTCCGCTCAAAGCTGGAGAGGAAGCTGGGACAGTTCGGCGGTAGCCTGGTTGGCCAGTGGTTCGCCTCGGACCAGATGGAGGAGATAGCCCAGAGCGTTATGGATGCTGTCACCGCTGGGTCGCAGCTCGTTATCTGCACCGGCGGGATGAGCGTGGATGTGGATGACAGGACTCCTGGGGCCATACGGTCCGTGTGCCACCGGATCTCATTCCAGGGGGTCCCCTCCCTGCCGGGCAGCATGCTGATGCTGGGCTGGCGGGGTCAGGTGCCGGTGGTTGGCGCCCCCGCCTGCGTGGTCCACGACGAGAGGACCACCCTGGACCGGCTGCTGCCCTTCCTCTTCGCCGGGCTTGACGTGCCGGAAGGCCAGGTCAGAAGCTGGGGGGTTGGGGGGTTATGTTGCCGGTGTGACGTCTGCCTGTTCCCCAACTGTTCTTTCGCCAGGGGCTGATGTGTGATCGGGAGGACCATGTGGCTGAGGCTAGGGGGGCCCTAGGGCCCCCCTAGTGATGTTTGGGAGTGGGCTTCTTCCCGTCAGGCCGCCTCCTTGGCCTTGGGGATGAACATGTCCTTCAGTCTGTCCACCAATATGGCTATGGCTCCATCTCCGGTTACGTTGCAGGCGGTGCCGAAGCTGTCCTGGGCGATGTAGAGGGCGATCATGAGGGCCTGCATGTCCGGCCCGAAGCCAAGCATGGACTGGAGCACCCCAAGGGCCGCCATGATGGCCCCGCCGGGTACCCCGGGGGCCGCCACCATCATTAGCCCCAGCATCATGATGAAGGGGAACATGGTGGCGAAGGAGAAGCTCATGCCGTGCATCATCATCACTGCGACGGCGCAGCTGGTGATGGTGATGGTGCTCCCCGACAGGTGTATGGTGGCGCAGAGGGGGATGACGAAGTCCGCCACGTCCTCGGATACCCCGTTCTCCTTGGTCTGCCTCAGGGTGACCGGTATGGTGGCGGCGGAGGACTGGGTGCCTATGGCGGTCACGTAGGCGGGGATCATGGTGATGATGGCCTTTATGGGGTTCCGGCCCGCCACCACGCAGGCCACAGTGTACTGGATGGCGATGACCGTCAGGTGCAGGCCTATGATGACGAAGTAGACCTTGGCGAAGGTCTTGAGCAGCATCTGCACCTCACCCACGTAGGTCAGGTTGGCGAAGGTGCCGCAGATCAGAAGCGGCAGCAGGGGGATGATGAAGCCCCCAAGGACCTTCTCGATGATGCTCTGGAACTCCTTCATGCCGTTTGACAGGGATCGGCTCTTAACCTGGGCCATGCCGACCCCCATTACGAAGGCGAACACCAGGGCGCTCATGACATCCATTATCTTGGGCATATCGATCGCGAAGAAGGGCTTGAGCAGCGCCTCCTCCGGGTTGCCCCCCACGTGGGACGCGGCGGTCTCCACCAGGTGGGGGAAGAGGGCGCTGTCCACGAAGAAGGCCAGCGAACCGGCGAAGAGGGTGGAGCCGTAGGCGATGAGCACCGTCAGCGCCAGGAGCTTGCCCGCCCCCTGGCCCAGGTCCCCGATGCCGGGGGCCACGAACCCGATGATGATGAGGGGTATCATGAAGCTGAGGAAGTTGCCGAAGATGGAGCTCAGGGTGACCAGACCGCGAACCACCCACTCGGGAGCCACCGAGCCGATCACGATGCCCAGCACGATGGCCAACACAAGACGCGACAATAGACCTAACTTCTTCATGGCCGACCTCCGAACGCAAAAATTACGGGCCTGAAGCCCGCAGGATTAGCATGCGTTGGAGGCCCCATTTTGTCAATGAAATATGGGCTATGTTAAGTAGATTATAAGTATTCGGGCATAAATATATTATATTTCATGTGCCTTGATCAGGCCTTGTCCATCATCTCCAGGAAGGCCTTGGCCACATCCGGGTCCAGGTGGGTCCCCCGGAGGGAGTCAATGTGGTCCAGGGTGCGCCGCCGGTCCCAGGCCTTCCGGTAGGGCCTGTCGGAGGTGAGGGCGTCCCATATGTCAACCACCGCGAAGATCCTGGCCGAGAGGGGTATCTGGGTCCCCTTGAGCCCCTGGGGGTATCCGGTCCCGTCCCACCGCTCGTGGTGGCAGTAGGGGATCGGTATGGCGGGGTGCAGGTACTGGATCGGGGTCAGCATGTTGTAGGCGTAGATGGGGTGTTGGCGCATGATCTCCCACTCCTCGTCGGTGAGGGGACCGGGCTTCAGCAGGATCGCGTCCGGCACCCCCAGCTTGCCTATGTCGTGAAGCAGGGCCCCCCGGCGGAGGTGAATGAGCCCCCCCTTGTACTCCAGCCGCTCCGCCAGCGCCATGGTTAGGTCCGTGACCCGCCGGGTGTGCCCCTCGGTCTCCTTGTCCCTCAGGTCCATGGCCAGGGACCAGCCCTCGATGGTCCTCTCGTAGGCCTCCAGGAGCTCCACGTGGGCCAGCCGGGCGGACATCTCCGCCTCCTCCCGGCGTAGGTGGTTGTCCCTCAGGGCCGCCAGGGCCTGGTTTATGGACCTGGCCAGGTAGGTTATCTCGTCGTCATGGCCGTCCTCGCTCACCCGGTCCTCGGAGTAGAACCGCAAGTTCCCGATCTCCCGGTGCAGCCGCTCCAGCCGGTTCAGCACCAGCCGGTCCAGCAGCCAGGTGAGGACCAGGGCCACCAGGGTCCCCATTAGGAACATGAGGGCCCCGGTGTTCATCATGTTCCCCATGGCCCTTACGTAGTTGACCCGGGGGGCGCGGATGGCCACCCAGAAGGTCCCCTGGTCGTTTATCCCCCGCATCATCACGTACCCCTCCTGGGCGGTCCTACCCAGGATGATCCTGCCGGTGGGGTGGTCTGCATCGGGGTCGAACCTGAGGTGGCTTGGCATCCCATCGGGGGGCAGGATTCGGATGTCCAGCTGGGTGAGCTTCTTAAGATCCTCGAGACGCCTCCCCTCCAGCAGGCGGGCCACGAAGAAGAGGCCCGTCCTTGGCATGACTTCCTTGGAGTCCCTTACGGGGCAGGCGGCGGCCAGGGCGGGGGACCCATGGAGCCACATGAAGACCCCCCGGCCCCCGTCGGGCACGTTGGGGGGGAACAGGGGCCCTTGGGGGACGAAGAGGCGGTGGATGGCCTCCGGCGAGGGGATCAGCCTAGCGGTCCCGGGCATGAGGGATAGGGCGGCCTTCACGTGGCCGAACTGGTCCACCACCGCCACGTGGTCCACCTGGATCGTGTGGGCCATCTTGTTGGGGGTGAGGCTGGAGTCCAGGAAATCCACCGTGCCGTTGCTGGCGAAGTCGTAGGTGGCGTCCCAGTTGGCCCAGTCCCTGGCGAGCCGCACCAGCTCCCGGAGCTCCTGATCCAGGGTCATGCGGATCCTGGTCAGATCCTTCTCGAGCCCCTCCCGGTCCGCCTGGTCCGCCTCCCGGAGGATGGCCCAGTGGTAGGACAGTCCGAAGGCCAGGGAGAGGAGGAGCCAGATGGCGAAGATGGCCCCCAGTGCCTTTTCACGAACGGTCAAATTCGGCCCCCCCGGGTTCAGAGCTGTGAATCGGGGCGGGGATATCGCCCCGTGAGTTCGATTCTATCACGGGGTTTACCGGGTCGTAAGGCCAGGGACTAGAGCCTGAGGAGCCGCCCCACGGGGCAGAAGGAGCACCAGGTCCTGTGGTTGTACCAGAGCCCAAGGGGGAGGGCTATCAGGGAGGAGACCACGCACATGCGCCAAAATATGAACCCTAGCCCCCTAAGGTCCAGGCCGCCGGAGGCGTAGGCCAGGTACGCCTGGGTGGAGAACGCCAGGACGAACAGGGAGAGGGCCACCAGGTAGGTCCTCCAGGTGCCAAGCCACCTCGGGGCGGGACGCCGGGGGCTAAGCCTGGACCAGATAACGTCCAGGAAGCTCCCCCGGGGGCAGGCGGAGGCGCACCACTTCCTGCGGCCCCCCAGGAGAACCACCGAGCCCATGAGGAGCAACAGGGAGGTGCCCAGCAGGGGGTACCTCCAGCCCAGGCCCATCATGGTCACGTACAGCAGGGCGGAGCCCCACTTGATCATCCTATCCTTGTTCACGTTCGCATCACCCTTTCCGCGTGATATACCCTGGTGGGGTATATAATACGGGATGGGGGTATTTGTCAAGGGGAGAGAGGAGGGGGCCGAAGCCCCCTCCCGCTACCGATCTGAGGATGTCCGCTGGGCCCCTGTATCAGCCCTTCCCCTTGGCCTTTGCCCAGGAGTCCTTGAGGGGCACCGACCGGTTGAAGATGAGCTCCTCCCGGGTGGAGGAGGGGTCCAGGCAGAAGTAGCCGTGCCGGAGGAACTGGATGCCCGCCAGGGGTTCCGCGTCTCTGAGGGACTCCTCCCCCAGCCCCTTGACCTCCACCAGGGATGAGGGGTTCAGGTAGTCCTTGTAGTCCTTTCCCTCCTCCATGCGGGACATGTCCCTTAGGGTGAACAGGTGGTCGTAGAGCCTGGCGGTGATGGGGACGCAGTGGTGGGCATTGACCCAGTGGAGGGTCCCCTTGATCCGGCGGCCGTCCGGGGCCTCTCCGCCCCGGCTCTCCAGGTCCGCCTCCACCAGGACCTCCACCACCCTTCCGTCCTCCTCCCGGTGATCCACGTACCTCACCAGGTAGCCGTGCTTGAGCCTGACCTCCGAGCCGGGGAAGAGGCGGAAGTAGCCCTTGGGGGGGGAGACCATGAAGTCCTCCGCCTCGATGTACAGGTCCCTTCCGAAGGGTAGCGGCCGGGTCCCCGCGGACGGGTCCTCCGGGTTGTTCTCCGCCTCCACCAGGTCTATGTGTCCCTCCGGCCAGTTGACTATGGTGAGCTTGAGGGGGTTGAGCACCGCCATCCTCCTGGGGGCGGTCTTGTTGAGCTCCTCCCTCAGGCAGTGCTGCAACAGCTCCACGTCCACCAGGCTGTCCGCCTTGGCCACCCCGATCTCGTCGCAGAAGCGCCTTATGGACGATGGGGTGTAGCCCCGGCGGCGGAGGCCGCTTATGGTGGGCATCCTGGGGTCGTCCCATCCGGACACGATGCGGGACTCCACCAGCTCAAGAAGCTTCCTCTTGCTCATCACCGTGTGGCTCAGGTTGAGCCGGGCGAACTCGTACTGCCTTGGCCTGTGGGGGACCGAGACGTTATCGAGGAACCAGTCGTAGAGGGGCCGGTGGTCCTGGAACTCCAGGGTGCATATGGAGTGGGTGACCCCCTCGATGGCGTCCTCGTAGCCGTGGGCGAAGTCGTACATGGGGTATATGCACCACCTGTCCCCGGTCCTGTGGTGGGGTCTCTTGAGGATTCGGTAGATCACCGGGTCCCGCATGTTCAGGTTGGGGCTCTTCATGTCGATCTTGGCCCGCAGCACGCACTGCCCCTCCTCGAACTCCCCGTTCCTCATCCGCTCCAGGAGCCTCAAGTTCTCCTCCGGCGGGGTGTCCCTGTAGGGGGACTCTACCCCTATCTCCGTCAGGGTGCCCCGGGTGCGCCGGATCTCCTCCGGGGTCTGGAAGTCCACGTAGGCCAGCCCCTTCTGCACCAGCTCCTGGGCCCAGCGGTAGAACTGGTCGAAGTAGTCGGAGGCGAAGCAGAGCCGGTCCCACTGGAAGCCCAGCCACCGGACGTCCTCCTGAATGGCCTCCACGTACTCCTGGTCCTCCTTGGCGGGGTTGGTGTCGTCGAACCTGAGGTTGCAGCGACCGCCGAACTTCTCCGCCAGGCCAAAGTTGAGGCATATGGACTTGGCGTGCCCTATGTGCAAGTAGCCGTTGGGCTCCGGCGGGAAGCGGGTCACCACCTCCTGGACCACCCCATCCTCCAGGTCCTGGGCTATGATCTCCTCAAGGAAGTTGGGCCCCCTCTTGGGCCGCGGATCCATCTTTTCCTCCTCCGCCACTTTTCACCATCCCTTTCTGTCCTGCATATCCAATAATTTTATCCCATTCCCCGGAGGATATGATAGCCGCCGGACCATCGGTATCGCAAAGTCTTTTGGGTGTTTTTAACATAAACGACGATGTATTTTACATTTTTTTAGGCAAAAGGGATTATTGCTATATGTTTTTCGTTTTAATACAATCCCAAAACAACGTTGTCGGGAGGTCGGTCCCTTGGGTAGAGATGTGAGCCTTAAAAGGCTACATAGGATGCGGACCATCATAGGCCTTTTCGATAGAAGGATTGGCTACCCGAAGAGAGAGCTGATGGACCTGGTGGGCTATAGATGTGACAGAACCCTCGAGAGGGACCTTAAGTTGCTTCGGGATCGGTTGGGCATCGACGTCAGGTACGACACCATGTCTCGCCGGTACCGGCTCAGCGGGGTAGAGAGGGTGCTCATATCCGCGGAGCTCTCAGTCCAAGAGGTGACCGCCCTGTCCATGGCGATCCAGATGGCCAGGTCCATGGCACCCCACATGGGGGATCACCTGGAGTCCATCGACCGCAAGCTCAAGGGTCAGGTGCCGGAGGCCCTGATGGACCGGGGAAGGCAGTTGGGGAGATCCGCCCTACCATGCGCTTGCCTTCCCACCGACGAGGAGATGTTCCTAGCCATGGCGGACTGCATCCGGGACCACAAACGGGTGATGCTCCGTCGAAGAAGAGGCGGCAACGTCCTCATGGACCCTTGGAGCCTGCCCATATACGGGGCGGTGTGGCACGTCCGGGGCTACGACGTCTTGAGATCCCGGGAGGCCGCATATCCCCTTAATGTCTTCTCCTCCTGGGAGGTTCTGGGATCCGGCGAGTTCGTGCCCCCCAGCATGGTCAGAAGCGATGGGGTAACTTTCAAGGTCAAGCTGAGCCTGCCCCTTCCGGATCGCGTGGCCCAGTCCCTTCCCCTGAGCCGGCTGGAGGAGGAGGGCGACGGGGGGGTCTTCATGGGGTGGGCCATGGACCCCGAACAGGTGGTGCGATGGGCCATAGCGTCGTTCCCCCACGTCCGGTTGCTGGAGCCCCGGGAGCTGGTAAACCGGCTCCGGGACGCGGCGGGGGAGATCTTTTGACCTAACATTCACCCATGCGCCCCGCTCCGCCCTTATAATCGGGGGAGAACAGGGGGTGAAGCGGTTGATAACCTTTGACCTATTGGAGACCGCCTTCGGGGCCTTCAGCATGGAGCGGTGGAACGACCACCCCCGCCCGCTGGGCCTCTACGAGATGGACAAGCAGGGGCACAAGGCGGTGGTGGCCCTGCTTCTTGCCCGTCAGACGGGGCTCGATGACCTGCCCGGACTGGCGAGGGGGCTGGTCTTCGAGTTCCTCAAGAGGGCGGTGCTGACGGACCTTAAGCCCCCGGTCTACTACCGGCTCACCCAGACCGGCGGGGACCGGATGGCCCGGTGGGTCCTGGACAAGTGGCGTGACCACCTGGAGGCGGTGTCCCCGAAGCTTATGCACCTCTTCGAGATCCACCTGACCAGGGGGCCAAGGGAGGACATGCAACGGGTGCTGGAGGGGGCCAACTCGGTGGCCACCGCCTGGGAGCTCTCCCTCATCGAGCCCCTGGCCCGGGGGATATACGGCTTCGACAGGACCAAACGGGAGGTGATGGACCGGCTGGAGGCCCACCGGGACCTGCCCCTGGTCCGGGAGTTCCTCTTCAAGCTTGCCGGCGCCAGGAGCCACCCCCTCTGCAACTTCGTGGACCTGGTGGCCCAGCTCCGGTTCCAGAAGCGCTGGACCCGGGTTCAGCGGATCCCCAACACCTCAGTCCTGGGGCACATGTTCTTCGTTGGCTTCCTCAGCTTCCTCATGTCCGCCATGTGCGGCCTAAACACCAACCGATGGGGCTGGAACTTCTTCGGGGGCCTCATGCACGACCTCCCCGAGGCCCTCACCCGGGACGTGATCTCCCCCCTCAAGCGGGAAATGGGACTGCAGGACCTCCTCCAGGAGCTGGAGTCCCAGATGATGGAGCGGGAGGTGTACCCCCTGCTGGAGGATCACGCCCCCCTGATCCGGTTCCTGGTGGAGTCCCCCTTCTCCCTCAAGGCCTTCCACCAGGGAAGGCCTGTCCTGGACCTGTCGGTCCGCCGGGAGGCGGAGATGGAGCTCATGAGCTCCCCGGTGGTGGACGGACCCCTGGTTGACCTGTCGGACAAGTACTCCGCCTTCCTGGAGGCCCGGTTCTCCATCCATTACGGGGTCTCCAGCCGGGTCCTCCGGGAGGCGGCGGAGGCCATCCGCTCCAACTGCCAAATAAAGGCTTATAATGGCATAGAGATGAGGGGACTGTTCCAGGTCTTCGACCAGATCTGATCCGAGGAGGTGGACCGCTTGTCCGGAGGGGTTTTCGTCGCCGGCGTGTCGGGCAACGTGGGCCGAATGGTGGCCCTCAGGGTCCTAAAAGAGGGACTGAAGCTGGCGGGGGGGCTGTGCCTAGAGGAGGGAGCCGACGTAGGGGAGCTCCTGGGGATCGATCCCCTTGGGATGAGGGCCTTCGGGGACCTTAGAAGGGGCCTGGCGGAGACCAAGCCCCAGGTGGCGGTGGACTTCACCTCCGCGGATGTCCTGGAGGACCACATCAAGGGCTACCTGGAGATGGGGGTGCCGGCGGTGGTGGGCACCACCGGCCTGTCGGCGGATCGGATCGACCAGGTCCGCTCCAAGGTAGCCCAAGCGGGGGGGCGGATGGCCCTCATATCCAACTTCAGCCTGGGGGTCAATCTGGTGATGGACTTCCTAAAATCCGCGTCGGAGCACTTCCCCTGGGCCTCCGTCTGGGACCTGCACCATAACCGGATGGCCAACTCCCCCAGCGGCACCGCGGTGTCCATGGCCAAGCTGCTTCAGGGGGGAGGGGAGGTGTCCACCCGGGAGGTGGTGGACCGGGTCCTGGGTGGAAAGGTTGAGGGAGTGGCCATCCACTCGGAGAGGATGCCCTTCCCGTCGGACTACTCGGAGCACCAGATCCTGCTGGGTCGCCCCGGGGAGGTGATCCGGATCCAAATCTGCGGCTTCGACAGCTCCATCTACGTGGACGGGGTGATGATGGCCGTAAGGCGGGTGCCAGAGCTTCCCCCGGGCACGCTGGTCACCTCCCTGGGGGAGCTGGCCCGCTGAGAACCTGAATGGAGAGGAACAGGAGTGGTGATCGTGGAGAAGGATCAGCTGAGGGTGAACCGTTTCTTCCTGCCCGGCATGCCGGTGGTCCTGGTGGGGGCAATGGTGGATGGCAGGGCCAACTTCATGACCGTGGCCTTCGTAGGACAGGTCAACTTCTCGCCCCCCATGCTGGGGATCTCCATCGGGGACCACGCCACCCGGGACGCGATCCTCAAGACCCGCCAGTTCTCGGTGAACGTCCCCTCCCGGGGGCTGCTCAAGCGGGTGGACCTGATGGGGCTGGTGAGCGGCCGGGAGAGGGACAAGTCCAAGGTCTTCAACGTCTCCTTCGGCCGGCTTCCCATGGCCCCCTTCGCGGAGGAGTGCCCGGTGAACGTGGGTCTCACGGTGAAGCACACCTTGGAGCTCCCCGGGGACGTGCTCTTCGTGGGGCTGGTGGAGGAGGTGCTGGTGGACCGGCAGGCGCTCTACCAGGACGGGCTGGTGGACGTGTCCAAGGTGGATCCCTTCTTCCTGTCCATGCCGGACAACATCTACTGGTCCCTGGGGGGCCAGTGCGGTGCCGCCTGGCACGATGGCCTGCCCCTCCGGGACTCGGTGCCCGGACTGTAGGATTAATGTAACAAAAGAACCGGCATAAACCCTTATTTTCATGGTTTTGTTCCCCTTTGGCCCCTTCCCCGGGCGGGGGCGGGACCCTATTATGGGGGTGTCCGGTTGTTGACCTTGCCTCGGGGGGGATCCGCATGGTGAAGCTTGGCATAAGGGGGAAGATGTTGTTCTATGTGTTGGTGCCCTTGGTGGCGATCCTGGGCCTGCTTGGGGCCTACACCACCTACAGCTCCGTCTCCATGGCGGAGAGGAAGGCGGAGGAGGTGGTGTCCGCCTCCGCCAAGGCGGCGGCCAACGGGGTATCCGCCTACGTGGGTGAGCTGGTGGCCTCCACCAGGACCATGGCCAGGGTGGTGGAGTCCGCCAACCCTGCTGACCCGGACGCCCGGGACCGGGTGCTGAAGACCCTGGAGTACCTGCTGTCCAAGACGCCGCTGGTAATGTCCAGTTGGACGGTCTTCGAGCCCAACGCCTTCGACGGTAGGGACCAGGAGTTCGTCAACCGCCTGGGTTACAAGGAGAAGGGGCGCTTCATGGGCACCTTCCTCAAGGTGAACGGCAAGGTTAGCCGCAGCTTCGACATAACCGAGCAGATGCTGGCCAGCGAGGAAGAGGCGGGCAGCTGGTACCTGAACCCCCTCAGGAGCGGCAAGGACACGGTCACGGACCCTTACTTCTACAACTACACCGGGGTCCAGGGGGATGACAAGTTCATCGCCAGCATTTCCATCCCGGTTCAGCGGAACGGCCGGGTGGTGGGCATAGCCGGGATGGACGTGGACCTTACGTCGCTTAAGGACGTGGTATCCTCCCTGGGGGGCGCCGGTGGCGCCAAGGCCTACCTGATCTCATCCGGTGGGGTAGTCGTCTCTGCCCCGGACCAGTCGATTATGGGTAAGCCAATGGATGAGGTGGCCAAGGTTAGGTGTCCGCCGCTGAGGCGGTCAAGTCCGCCCTCACCTCCGGCCGGGAGGTGTCGTTCCGCGGGGAGTCCCTGCTTGGGGGCGAATCGGTGCTCGGGGTGGTGGCCCCGGTGATGGTGGGGGCCGACCGGTGGGGGCTGCTGGTGGAGTTGCCGGTGGCGTTGGCCTTGAGGGACCCTAAGGTGATGGGTAGGAACGTGATGGTGAGCTCCCTGTTGGCGCTGGTGATCCTGGGGGCGGTGGTGAGCCTGGTGTTCATGAGGCTGAGCCGTCCCATAGTGGAGGCCAAGAGGGTGATAGAGCAGATTGCAGATCTGGACCTTCGGTACGATCCCTCCAGCGACTGGATAGCCCACCGGGACGACGAGATAGGTGCCATGGGGCGGGCCCTGGGCAAGATGAGGCGGGACATGGCCCGCACCATCAGGACCATCTTCAAGGAGGCGGAGGAGTTTGCCGGGTCCGCGGAGTCCCTGGCGGCCCTGTCGGAGGAGTCCGTGGCCTCCATGGAGGAGGTGAAGGCCTCGGTGGACCAGGCGCTCAACCTGACCCAGGTGAACGCCTCCGCCCTGGAGCACACTAACTCCGCCATAGAGGAGGTCTCCTCCGGGGCCACCCTGGCGGCCAAGGCGGTGGAGGAGGGGGCCGAGGCGGCGTCTGCAACCGCCAAGCTGTCCGAGGGGGTGGTTGACCGCATAAGGAACATGGTGGAAGAGATGGGGGCCATAAGCACCGGGGCTGAGGAGTCCCTGGGGAAGCTGGAGCGGGTCTCCGGTTCGGTGGCCAACATAGGCACCTTCGTGACCACCATAAAGAACATAGCGGACCAGACCAACCTGCTGGCGCTGAACGCCGCCATCGAGGCCGCCCGGGCGGGTGAAGCGGGTCGTGGCTTCGCGGTGGTGGCCGAGGAGGTCCGGAAACTGGCGGAGGAGTCCAACGTTGCGGCCCGGGAGGTGGAGAACATAATCTCCCCCCTGGTGGCCTACACCCGGGAGACCCTGGAGGTGACCGGCAGGACCGCCAAGACCGCCCGGGAGCTGGCGGACGCCGCATCGGGCACCGTCCAGGAGCTGATGGAGGTCCTGAAGCGCATAAGGAGCGTCAGCTCCGCCATGGAGAGCGTGGCGGCCACCTCGGAGGAGCAGGCGGCGGCCTCCCAGGAGATAGCCAAGTCCATAGACGAGGCCGCCCGGTCCACCGTGGAGGTGGTCTCCGGCCTTGGGGTCATCCAGCACTCGGCGGAGGAGACCGCCAAGGCGGCGGAGTCGGTGGCCCGAGAGGCAGAGAAGCTGACCTCCGGCGCCGAGGCCCTGAAGGAGGCCCTGAAGAGCTTCTCGGTGGACCTCCATGACCATGGGATAGAGCTTCCCCCGGCGCTGAAGGGCTGATACGGAGCAGGCGAACGCCCGGGCCAGCGGCCCGGGCGTTCCACGTCCGGCACGGCTAATCCATGGTGGCGCAACCCACCACCACCCCGTCGGGCCTGTAGAGCACCAGCCTCTGCCCCGGGCAGGGGGCGAAGACCCCCTCCCCGTGGAAGAGCACCCGGATCCGATCCCCCTCCACCTCCTCCACCGTGCAGGGGGAGGGCCGTCCCTGGGACCTGGTCTTCCCCAGAAGCTGGGCGCCGCACCGCAGGTCCCCCTCCTCCAGCCAGTTGCCCCCCGAGGCGGTCACATGCCTCTCCATCAGCCGGTCCCGGGGGGCCACCACCACCGTGGGCGGATCTATGCGCTTCACGTACAGCGCCTCCGTGGATGACACTCCCAACCCCTTCCGCTGTCCCACGGTGAACCGGTGGAACCCCTGATGGATCCCCAGCACGTTCCCCCTAAGGTCCACTATGGGGCCCTGGGAGTCGATCACCGGGCCTATGACCTCACGGTAGTCCCCGTCCTCCACGAAGCATGAGTCCATGCTGTCCGCCTCCCGGCGGGCGGGCAGGCGGGCCTCCTCTGCCAGGAGCCGCACCTGCTCCTTGGTCATCCCCCCGAGGGGGAACATGAGTCGCCGGATTATCCCCTTGGGTACCTCCGCCAGGAAGTAGCTCTGGTCCCTGCGGTGGTCCAGCCCCATGGCCAGGTGCGCCCCAGCGGGGTCCTTAAGGATCCTGGCGTAGTGCCCCGTGGCCATGGGGATCCCATCGAGGCCCATACGGTCCAGCCTCTCCGCCAGGCCCCCCAGCTTCACGTTCCGGTTGCAGTCCGAGCAGGGGTTGGGTGTCCGCCCCGCCATGTACTCGGTCCTGAACTTGTCCATCACGTGCCTCCGGAATAGGTCCCTCAGGTCCAGCACCGTGTGGCGTATCCCCAGGATCTCCGCAGTCCTCCTGGCCAGCTGAACCGACCTGGAGCACTCGGAGGAGCTAGGGGACATGAGGAGGGTGACCCCAAGGGGGCGATGCCCCTCCCCCTTGAGGATCATGGCGGTGACGGAGCTGTCAACCCCTCCGCTCATGAGCACCGCGCAGGTTAAGTGGTCCATGTCTCGTTTCGTTCCGCCTCCCAGGATGCTAATATGGTGAAGATTGGATCCGCCCTCGGGCGGTTCGTCGTATTCTCTTGAAATGATTCCGGTCTGTCAACGGGGGGATAGGCGTGTCGGAGATCAGGTACCTTAGCCTTGCGGAGGTGGAGGAGTTTGCCGCGTCCCGAGGGATTCCAAGGCGGGAGGCGGAGCTGGCCCTGCTCGCCCAGGGGGCCTGTCCCGAGAGGTACCGGCGCAACGTGGGAACGTTGGGGCTGGAGGGGCAGAGGAGGCTACTGGAGTCCCAGGTGGCGGTGGTGGGCTGCGGCGGAATCGGGGGCTACGTGGTGGAGATGCTGGCCCGGGTTGGGGTGGGGCGCCTTAGGCTGGCTGATGGGGACGTGTTCTGCGAGAACAACCTCAATCGGCAGCTCCTCTGCCGGGAGGGGGACCTGGGGCTCCCAAAGGTGAGGGCCGCCGCCATCAGGGTCCGGGAGGTGAACCGGGCGGTGGAGGTGGAGGAGTTTTTCGGCTACGTGGATGAGGCGAACGTAATGGATTTCATCGCCGGCTGCTCGGTGGTGGTGGATGGGCTGGACAACGGATCCACCAGAAGGACCCTGTCTCGGGCTTGTCTTGAGGCGGGAATCCCCCTGGTGCACGGCGCCATCGGGGGCTTCTACGCCCAGGTTGGGGTATCCCTAGGGGGGCCGCTGGGTAGATTCATCGCCGCCATGCCGGACCGGGGGGAGGAGGTATGCCTCGGCAATCCCCCCTTCACCCCCGCCCTGGCGGCGTCCCTGGAGGTGTGCGAGGCGGTGAAGCTGCTGACCGGCGTGTCGGAGGTCCTGGCGGATCAGCTCCTCTGGGCGGACCTGAAGGGTCACTGCTTCATGAGGCTTAACCCCTAGCCCAGGGTGATCCGGTTCCGCCCCGCCTCCTTGCTCCGGTACATGAGGGAGTCCGCTCGGTCCAGGAGGGACTCCGGGGTGTCCTCCGGGCGGGCCATGGTGGCCCCGCCGGAGACGGTGACGTTCACCTCCCGGTCCCCCAATGTCACCCAGGTGGCGGACACCAGGAGCCGGAGCCGCTCCGCGTCCCGCTTGAGCTTCTCCCGGTCCACGTTGCGGAGCATCACCACGAACTCCTCCCCGCCGTAGCGGGCCACCGCGTCGAAGGAGCGGATGGAGCTGGAGAGAGTGGATGCCACCGCCTGGAGGACCCGGTCGCCCAACTGGTGCCCGTAGGTGTCGTTCACCGACTTGAAACGGTCGATGTCGAAGAGGATGACCCCGAAGGGCCAGCGGTGGGCCTTCAGGTCCTCCAGGATGCTCTCCAACGTGTCGTCCAGGAACCGCCGGTTCCCCACCCGGGTTAGCTGGTCCACGTAGGCCAGGCCCTCCAGGATGGCCAGCCTCTCCTCCTTGGTGAGCGACTCCGACGCGTCCTGGAAGATCTCCACCCCGCCTATTATGTTCCCCCCGTCGTCCCGGAGGGGGACCGTGCGGACCACCACCGGGATCCGGTGTCCATCCTTGTGCTTCAGGTACACCAGCGTCTCCCTGAACTGGCCGTCCTGCATGGTGTGGGCCATGGGGCACATGCCAAGGCAGAGGTTCCTCCCCTCCCCGTCCACGTGGACCAGTATGTTGTCGTGGCAGTGGCGCCCCAGGACCTCCTGGGCGGAGTAGCCGGTGATCCGCTCCGCCGCCCTGTTCCAGTAGGTTATGGTCCTTTCCAGGTCCGTGCTGTATACCCCATCCAACAGGTTGTCCAGAATCGCCTTGTACCTGGCCTCCATGGGTATCCCTCCCGGGCTAGCGTGTTTTTGAGGATTATGTCCGTTTTGCCTGAATGATACTCCCCGGGGCGCGTCAGGCCAAGCCCAGCCTCCTCAAACGCCGCAGGGCGCAGGACCTGCTCACCAGGAAACGGCGGGAGACCCACATGGCCGCCTCGTGGGGGTCCAGGCCTTCGAGCCACTGGGGAGAGATGGCCCAGGAGGGGACCAGGAGCTCCGAGGCGAAGCGGTCCGCCTGGGTCTCCTCCCATGGGCGCCCCGCCCCCGTGCGGTGGATCATCAGGTGCCCCAGCTCGTGGGCGGCGGTGAACCTGCGCTGGAAGACCGATAGGGATCGGTCCACCAGGACTATGGACCGACGGCCGGTCACAAGGGCCCCCCGGACACCCAGGCCTTGGCACAGCAGGACCCGCACCCCCAGGCGGGACGCCAGGTCCCCCAGGTCCACCGGTAGCCCCGCCACCAGGCCGGACCGCCAGAGCCCCCTGGCCAGGGCCTCCCCAGTTATATCTCCCCGTCGGACGGCTTCCGGGCGTCCAGATCCAGCCCCAGGATGGCTTCCCTCACTCGGCACTTGAGCTCCTCCAGCCTGCCTCGGTCCCCATTACCCCGGAGCCTGCGGAGGTACACCTGCACCTCCGGGTCCCTCAGGATCTCCTCCAGGGACTCCCTCACCGGGTCATCCCCGGGGGAGCACAGCTCCTCCAGCCCCACGCCCAATGCCCGGGCGGCCCTCTCCAGGATCTCCGACGAGCAGCCCCTCTTGCCGGTCTCGATCCGGCTCAGGAACGCCTGGGATATGCCGATCCGGCGAGCCAGCTCCCCCTGCTCCATCTTGGCCTTCAGCCTGGCCCTCCTTATCCGTTCCCCGTGTCTCATGTCCCCCCCCGTCCAGCCCGCGGCGGTCGTCATGCGGTTTGATGATCCTCCCCGAGGGGGAGAAGGTCAATATATATCAACTAATTGTAGGTATATAGCATATATTGACTACCCATAGTTGTCATGCTATCCTTTGTTTGCCAGATAGGCAAAGCCCGGGCGAAGACGAGGACAGGAAGGGAAGGTGTGACCATGGCCAGTTACGAGAACGTGAGGAGCCGGATATCCATCCGGCTGAACGGCGGGACGGACCAGAACGGCAAGCAGGTCATCAAGACCGCGTCGGTCAGCAAGGTGAACGGCCATATGAGCGCCCAGGACCTGCAGGCGGTGGCGGCGGGCATAGCGGGCCTCCTGGACCTGCCGGTCATGGGGGTCTACAAGGCGGACACCAACGCGCTGGTGGAGTAGGGGGAGGTTAAATCATGAAGACCTTGAGGATGGAGTTCAGCACCGTGGAGGGCAAGAAGTACTCGGTAAGCCTGCCCTACGCGAAGGATGATCTCACCGAGGCCCAGGTGAGGCCCGTGATGGAGCTCATGGTACAGAAGGGCTTCCTTGCGGCGCCGGTGAACGGGGTCTCCGGCTGCTCCCTGGTGGGCCGGGAGGTCAACAGGCTCTTCTAGCCGGGTTCCGGCGAGTGGGGGACGAGGGTCGTCCCCCACTTGTACTCTCAGGAGGTGATCACATGGAGGAGATCCTGAGCTCCGGGCTTCAGACCGCCTTCTCCATCCTGGTGGCCGCGTACCTGCTGGTGAGGATGGAGGCCAGGATGGAGGCGCTGACCCAGGCGATAACGGAACTCAAGGCCATCATCGAGAGGATGTAGGCCATGGACCTGGACAGGTTTCGGTGCCGGTGCGGGTGCGGGGTGGCCCGGGTTGATCCAGGGGCCCTCGAGGCCCTTAAGGCCCTGGAGGCCCGGGTGGGGCGGCTTTCGATCACCAGCGCCTACCGATGCCGGAGTCACAACGCCAAGGTAGGTGGGTCTCCCAGGAGCCTCCACATGGCGGGTAGGGCCTTCGACGTGGCGTGTCCCTCGTGGAGACAAGACGCGTTGGTCACCATGGCGAGGCAGGCGGGGTTCACGGAGATAATCAAGTACCCCAGGAGGGGGTTCGTGCATCTGGGGTATAAGTAGGTTTCGGGCCCTGGATGATCTCAGGGCCCGAGCTCCCCCTTGCCGGCTCGCTGCGATCTACTGCGATGTCGCCCACAAGCCCGCAACCCAGCTGGAGCACCTCATTCATAACCCCCATTTGATTATTCAAGTGGAGCGTTCCATTTTGTCGCGTTTAGCATGGCACGCCGCATGCGGGGTGCCTCTCCGCAGGGTGGGCTGACTCCTTGAAACCTTTAGATTGATGGTGCACAATATCCCGTAGGGCCATGGGTTGACATCTGGGGCCATAGAGGATACAAAGGCATAAACTAAAACGATTTCAAGGAGGCGGTCGCATGATTTCCAAGGAGATGGAGAAGGCTATAAACGAGCAGATAAGGGCGGAGCTGTACTCCTCCTACCTCTACCTTTCCATGGCGGCTCACTTTGAGGCGGACAACCTCAGGGGCTTCGCCCACTGGATGAGGTGCCAGGCGGAAGAGGAGAGGGGGCATGCCATGAAGTTCTTCGATTACTTGGTCGACAGGGGCGGAAGGGTGGAGCTCATGGCCATCGACGCCCCCAGGACCAGCTGGTCCTCCCCGGAGGAGATCTTCCAGGAGGTGCTGGAGCACGAGAGGAAGGTCACCTCCCTCATAAACGGCCTCTATGAGAAGGCCCTGGCGGAGAAGGACTACCCCTCCCAGATCATGCTCCAGTGGTTCATTTCCGAGCAGGTGGAGGAGGAGGCCTCCGCGGAGGAGATCCTGCACAAGCTAAGGGTCCTGAGCGGCTCCCCCCAGGGGATGCTGATCCTTGACCGGGAGCTGGCCCAGCGTTAACCTGGCCTAAACCGCGCGGGGGCCCCGGGGCCCCCGCAACCATATGGGGGGTGTTTCGAGTGGAAAAGAACATAGACCCTAAGGCGCTGTTCAAGTTCAGTTACGGTATGTACATAGTCTCCTCCCTGGACTCCCAGGGCCGGTACAACGGCCAGATAGCCAACGCGGCCATGCAGGTCACCGGTGATCCCTGCGCGGTGGCGGTGTGCCTCCACAAGTCCAACCTGACCACCGAGTACATCGACCAGTCCAAGCTTTTCTCCGTGTCGATCCTCTCCTCCGAGGCGCCCATGACCTTCATAGGCCAGTTCGGCTTCAAGTGCGGCCGGGACATCGACAAGTTCTGCAACGTCAAGTACGAGCTGGGCTCCACCGGGGTCCCCATGGTGCTTGACTACTCCCTGGCGGTTCTGGAGGCCCGGGTGGTGGGCAGCTTCGACATCTTCACCCACCGGATGTTCTTCGGGGAGATCATATCCTCCAAGGTGATCTCCGACGGGGAGCCCCTGACCTACTCGGACTACCACCTAATAAAGAAAGGCAAGTCCCCCAAGAACGCCCCCACCTTCGTCTTCAACCAGATAAAGTGACGGACCTGAGATCCTTCCTGGAGGACACCTACCGGCGCTACCACCGGCCGGAGCTGATAAGCCCTGATCCCCTGGAGGTGGTAAGGTCCTACCAGGACCCGTCCGACGCGGAGGTGGCCGCCCTCATATGCTCCGCCTACGCCTACGGCCGGGTGAGACAGATCCTGTCCACCTTGGGGATCATCATGGGGGCCCTGGGCCCATCCCCAAGGGAGGCCCTCCTCAAGGGGGAGGACCTCCCCGCCGTATGTCACCGGTTCACCTCCGGCCCGGACACATGCCGCTTCCTGCATGGGATCGGGCGGGTGCTCCGCCGGTTCGGGTCCCTGAAGGAGGCCTTCTACGTCTCCTCGGTCCCCTCCAGCCGCCGGGAGCTCCTATCATCCCTGGAGGCCTTCTCCCGCCTGCTGGGGGAGGCCTCGGGTCTTGGAAACCGCTTCCTCCTGCCGCTGCCCTCCGGAGGCGGGGCCTCCAAACGGTGGTTCCTCATGCTCCGCTGGCTGGTGAGATCCGACCAGGTGGACCTGGGGCTCTGGCCCGAGATCCCAGCCAGCTCCCTGCTGGTCCCCATGGACGCCCACATGTTCGCCTTCGCCAGGTCCTTCCGGCTGGTCAACAGGTCCTCCCCGGACCTCAAGGCCGCCATGGAGCTCACCGACCGCCTGGCGGAGGTGGATCCCGTGGATCCGGTCCGGTTCGACTTCTCCATCACCCGCCGGGGGATCCTGGGCCCCCTGGACGATTGACCCCCCACGGGGCCTTTTCAAATCCCCTTCGCTGAGGCATAATCTCTCCCAATTTATCCCAACCGGGGACGAATGGGAGGATCCAGATTGCTCAAGGTAAACCTTCTAAGGAACAGGGACGACCACTCAAACCCCTACGTCCGGGCCATAGTCCGCTTCGCCCAGCGGAACCTGGGGGACATGGTCCTCTTCGACGAGATCCACCAGGACCAGGGGCCCTTCGTAATGGACCGGCCCACCATCCTGATCCGGCCCTTCGCCTCCCCCGTGTGTTTCCCCCACCCCGCCATGGACCTGGAGGGCTACAGCACCTACTTCACCGAGCACCCCTTCCACGTGCCCCCGGTGGTCTCCGCGGTGATCCGCCACCTGGAGGACTCGGGGCAGCTCCGGGACCACCACGGGGTGGCGGGCAGCGGCATCGGCCTCTTCCTGGCCAAGGCCCTCAAAGCCAGGGGCGTCCGGGTGACCCTCCTGGGACACCGGGACCTGGAGGCCATGACACCCGGGGAGATGGCCGCCATGAACGTGATAAACTGCACCGTGAGGCCCTTCGACGGGTGCGTGGTTAACCTGAGCGAGAACCCCCGGGAGGTTAGCGTCCTCACCGTCCGGTTCCTCTACCGGAACCTGATGATGACCCTGGAGGCCCTGCCCCACCTGGCCTCCCACCTTGATCGGGCGAGGGCGGAGGAGATACGGGAGGCCCTGGCGGAGGTCTGCCCCTGAAATCCCCCCCCGTGATATCATCTTGTTGAACTGTAAAATCACGGGGAGGCGGTGACTTGAGCAAGCCTAAGGGCCGGTACCCCAAGCAGAAGGGAGTGGCGGCGGATCCCTCCTGCTTCATAAACCGGGAGCTAAGCTGGGTGGCCTTCAACGAGCGGGTGCTACATCAGGCTCTGGATAGGTCCTGGCCCCTCCTGGAGAGGGTCAAGTTCCTGTCCATCTTCTACAACAACCTGGACGAGTTCTTCATGATAAGGGTCTCGGGGCTTCTCCGGCAGCTCCGGGAGGGCTTCGTGGACCTTCCGCCAGACCGGATGACCCCAACGGAACAGCTCATAGCCCTCCGGGAGAGGATAGCCCTGTCGCTGGAGAGGGCCCAGCGCTGCTTCCAGCAGGACCTGCTCCCGGAGCTCCAACGGGAGGGGATAACCCTCGTGACCCCCGACTCCATGTCGGACAAGCACCGGGGGTACCTGAGGCGATTCTTCGAGCTGGAGGTCTTCCCGATCCTCACCCCCCTGGCCTTCGACGCGGGTCACCCGTTCCCCCACATATCGAACCTTAGCCTGAACCTGGCCATAATCCTAAAGGACCAGAAGAAGGGGGAGAGGTTCGCCCGCCTCAAGGTGCCCGACACGTTCCCCCGGCTCATACCGGTCCCGGCGGACCGGGACAAGATCCTCC
This sequence comes from Thermanaerovibrio acidaminovorans DSM 6589, assembly GCF_000024905.1. Lineage (NCBI taxonomy): Bacteria > Thermotogati > Synergistota > Synergistia > Synergistales > Synergistaceae > Thermanaerovibrio > Thermanaerovibrio acidaminovorans. The sequence goes on along the minus strand of NC_013522.1, from coordinate 1,653,216 downwards.
GGAAGATGGGGATCCCCGGCGATGGCCGGTGCTTCATGTGGTTCGAGGACTTGATCCGCATGAACCTGGATTCCCTCTTCCCGGGCTACCGGGTGGAGGACTCGTACCTGTTCAGGATCACCCGGGATGCGGACATAGAGATAGAGGAGGACGAGGCGGATGACCTGCTGGAGTCCATCCAGGAGGAGGTTGACCGCCGGGAGTTTGGCTCCGTGGTGCGGCTCGAGGTGGAGGACCGGACCCCCAAGAGGATAAGGAACATCCTGGCGGAGAACCTGGAGATATCCCCCCACCAGGTCTATGCTATGAGCCCTCCCCTGGGTCTGTCTTGCCTATCGGAGCTCTGCAGGGTGCGCCGGCCGGACCTGAAGGACCGGCCCTTCCAGCCCTTCGTCCCCAAGGACCTGAGCCAGGGGACGGACATCTTCAGGACCGTTCGCTCCCGGGACGTGCTCCTCTTCCACCCCTACGACTCCTTCTCCCCCCTGGTGGAGTTCCTCCGCCAGGCCTCCCAGGACCCGTCGGTGCTGGCCATAAAGCAGACCCTCTACCGGGTGGGACCAAAGTCCCCCATCGTGGAGGCCCTCCTGGAGGCCCGGCAGCAGGACAAACAGGTGTCCGTCCTGGTGGAGCTCAAGGCCCGGTTCGACGAGGAGAACAACATCGAGTGGGCAAAACGGCTTGAGTCCGCGGGGGTTCACGTGGTCTACGGGGTCCCGGGGCTCAAGACCCACGCCAAGATATGCCTGGTGGTCCGGCGGGAGAAGGGGGGCATTGTCCGCTACGTCCACATGGGGACCGGTAACTACAACGCCGCCACCGCATCGATCTACAGCGACCTGGGGCTCATCACCTGCGACCCGGAGATAGGGGCCGACGCTTCCGAGTTCTTCAACCTGCTTACCGGTTACTCCAAGCAGGACTCCTTCCGCAAGCTGATAGCCGCCCCCGCCGCCATGAGGCGCCGGATCATGGAGATGATAGCCCGGGAGGTGGAGAACCACCGGCGTGGCCTGGGGGGCGCCATGATAATCAAGGTCAACGCCCTGGTGGACCGGGAGTGCATCGAGGCCCTCTACGCCGCCAGCGCCCAGGGGGTGCCGGTGTTCCTCATCGTCCGGGGCATATGCTGCCTTAAGCCCCGCCTGGAGGGGCTCAGCCGCCGGATATGGGTGACCTCCATAGTGGGCCGGTTCCTGGAGCACAGCCGGGTCTTCGCCTTCTACAACGGGGGCAACCCGGAGATCTACTTGGGCAGCGCGGACCTGATGCCCAGGAACCTGGACCGCCGGGTGGAGATAATGTTCCCCCTGGAGGACCGGAAGCTCAAGGAGGCGGTGATCAGGTACCTGTTGCTTCCCCAGATGCTGGACGACAGGAGGTCCTTCCGCCTCAACCCGGACGGCACCTACACCCCCCCGAGCGGCGGCTTCGACAGCCAGGAGTGGCTCTTGTCCGTTCGGGGGGCCTGGCATTGACTTGGAGAGGGGGCGATGATGTGTCGCTTGGTCTTAGGTTCTGCGCAAAAACCATCCTGGATAGGCTGAGGGCCATTCGCTCCGAGGTGCCCGGGGTCCGCTCCGGTGAGGACATAGAGCACCTCCACCGGATGAGGGTGGCCTCCCGCAGGGCCCGGGTGGCGCTTCGGATGTTCGGCCCCCCCCTGGGCCTGCCGGACGAGCGCCGGTCGGGACTCAAGGGGGTCACCAAGGAGCTCGGCAGGGCCCGGGACCTGGACGTCCAGGGGGAGTGGCTGGAGGCCTTCTGCTCCGGCCTGGACCGAAGGGCCAGGCCCGGGGCCCAGCGGTTCCTCCTGAGGATAAGGCAGAGGCGCCAGCGGGAGCAGCGCCGGATCCTCCAGCTACTGGACTGGCTGGAGGGGCCGTCGGGGCTGGCCCCCCTGGAGGAGGCCCTGGCCGCCCTGGCCCTTGGCCCCGACGGGTCGGTCAGCGCCTCGGCCCTGATGGGGGCCTCGGTGATGGGCCTGTCCCTTAGGGTCCGGGACCTGGGGGCCTACATGGACACCCAGGACCACCAGGGCCACCACCGGATGAGGATAGCGGTAAAGTCCCTCCGGTACGCCCTGGAGATATGTCAGCCCGCGGCGGGGGACCAGGTCAAGCCCCTGCTGGAGGGGCTCAAGGCCCTCCAGGGGGCCCTGGGGAGGGAGCACGACGGGTTGGTTTGGGGCCAGATGGCGGATAGGTACCTGGAGAGGGAGCGGGAGATGACCCTCTCCTACTTTGGGCACCTGCGTCCCCTTAAGAGGCTCGTCCCCGGGTTCCGGGCGGTCAAGGATGACCGGCTCCGGGATGCGGCGGAGGGGCTGGCCCTGGCCAGGGAGATCTGGGATCGCATGGCCAGAGACGGGTTCGTGGATCGCATCCAGGATCTGGCGTCCAAGATGGCGGGAGGGGGCGATTGATTTTGGCATCCAAGAAGCTGGATCTGGTTGAGTGGGCCAAGGGGGTGATCCCCCCGGGGCTGGAGGTGGACCATCCGCTGACCGTGAGGCGGCTGGCCCTGGACATCTTCGATCACACCCGGGACCTTCACGACCTGGGAAAGGGATCCAGGCGGGTTCTCGAGCTGGCGTCGCTCCTCCATGACCTGGGGCTCGCCAAGGGGGAGAGGGCCCACAACCGGGAGTCCTACCGGATGATATTGGAGATGGACCTGCCATGCAAGGCCAAGCGGGCGCCCCTGGTGGCGGCGGTGGCCAGGTACCACCGGAAGGCCCCCCCGTCGGAGGGAGATCGGGAGGTGAGGCTCTTGAGGCCCAAGGACCGGCGGAGGCTGGCCTGGCTGGCGGGGATCCTGCGGCTGGCGGACGGGCTGGACGCGGACCGGCGGGGGGCGGACCGGAAGGTCCGGGTGGTGCCCCTGAAGGACCGGGTGGTGATGGAGGTCAGGCGCCCTGTCTCCCCCCCGGTGATGATGGCCATCGAGAGGAAGAAGGACCTGTTCGTGTCCGTCTCCCGGAGGGCGCTGGTGGTGAGATGGATATGACCAGGCACGTGGGGTTCTTCGACATAGGCACCAACTCGGTGCGGCTGTTGGTGGTCCGGATGGACGGTCCGGACTTCACGGTGGTCAACCTCCAGCGGGAGATGATCCGCCTGGGGGAGGGGGAGTTCCCGGCGGGGAGGATAACCCAGGAGGCCATGGACCGGTGCGTCACCGTCTGCAGGAGGATGGTGAGGTTGCTGGAGTCCTACGGGCCCAACGAGAAGGTGGCGGTGGCCACCTCCGCCACCCGGGATGCTGAGAACGCCCAGGTGCTCCTGGACAGGCTCCGGGAGGAGGCGGGCCTGCCGGTGAGCGTCATATCCGGCCTGGAGGAGGCCCGGCTCATATACCTGGGGGTTTCCCGGAACTCCCCGGTGGAGGGCCGGTGCCTCTTCATGGACATCGGAGGGGGCAGCACCGAGCTGGTGGTGGGGGACGAGCGGGAGCACCTGTTCCTGGACAGCCTCAAGCTGGGGGCCATAAGGCTTACCGACATGTTCGTGGAGTCCCCCTCCGCCCCAATAGACGACCGGGTCTACCAGGACATGAAGGGGCACGTGCGGCACGCCTCGGTGAGGGCGGTGCAGCGGATCCGGGAGTTGTCCCCCACCGGCGGCTTCGGCAGCTCCGGCACTCTGATCAACCTGGCGGAGATGTGCGCCCTGAAGCGCCGGGACGGGGTGCGGCGGATAACCCTGGAGGCCCTCAAGGAGGTGCTGCGGGACCTGAGAGCCCTTGGGGGGGAGCAGCGGAGGGCCTACCCGGGGATCCAGCCCGAGAGGGGGGACATCATAGTCCCCGGGGGCGCCATAGTGGAGACCATAATGGAGGAGACCGGGGTCCCCTACCTGGAGGCCACTGAGAGGGGCCTCAGGGACGGTCTCCTGGTGGACTACCTGGAGCGCCACTCCCCCACGGGATCGTCGGTGCGGGACATGAGCGTCATGAGGCTGGGGCGGCTGTGCCACTTCGACGAGGAACACGCGGTTAGGGTCCGGGACATGGCGCTCGCCATGTTCGACTCCGCCCTGGCGGAGGGGCTCCACGACCTTGACGACCGCATGAGGCAGGTGCTGGCCTACGGGGCCCTGCTCCACGACGTGGGCATGTTCATCTCCTTCTCCAACCACCAGGCGCACAGCCACTACATAATAAGCAACTCCGACATGCTGGGCTTCCAGCGGGAGGAGCTGAAGCTCATGGCCCTGCTGGCCCTCTTCCACCGCAAGAAGGGCCCAAGGAAGAAGCACCAGGAGTTCAGGGAGCTACCGGCGGACCAGCAGAGGGCGATCCGGATCCTGTCCATGTTCCTCCGGCTGGCGGAGGCCCTGGACAGGAGCCACACCGGGGCGGTGAAGACCGTCAAGTTCAAGTCCCACCGGAAGGGGCGGGTGGAGCTGGAGATCTACTCCGGCGGGGAGTGCCAGTTCGAGGTCTGGGGACTGCTGGCCCACCAGGAGGCCTTCCGGGACACCTTCAAGAGGAGCCTTGGGTTCCGGGTCTACCCCTGCTGAAAGACGCCGGTTGAGGGTATAATGAGGCTGTATAATCGGAGGTTACAAAAGGGAGATGGGGTGATGGCATGCAGGACGAGAAGATCCTGACCGAAGTGGGTACCAACGAGTGGCAGGTGGTTGTTTTCATGCTGGGCAGCCAGCCCTTTGCCATCAACGTGGACAAGACCAGGGAGATCCTCCGTTGGCCCGGGGTGAGGCCCGTGCCCAAGTCCCACCCTGCCATGAGGGGAATCACCACCATAAGGGGAGAGGTCATCCCCCTGGTGGACCTTAGGATCTACCTGAACATCGAGTCGCCGGTGCCTGACGAGCAGAGCAAGCTGATAGTGGCGGAGTTTAACCGGATGAAGCTGGGGTTCGTGGTGGACGGGGTGGACCGGATCTACCGGATAAGCGCCGAGGAGCTTGACTCCTCCCTCACCGGTACGTTCCTGGGGGAGAACGCCCTCTACGTTATCAAGCGGGACGGGCGCAACATCCTGCTCCTGGACTACGAACGGATAGTCCAGATCGTCAACCCCCAGATGGCGGAGGCCTTCAAGGTGGACGCGGATCACGCCAAGAAGGTGAGCTCCATCCTAGGGGACCCCAACAGATACAAGATCCTGGTGGCGGAGGACTCTCCGCTGATCCGGCGCCTCATCCAGGACGCCCTGGCGGAGGGGGGCTTCCACAACGTGGAGCTGGTGGGGCACGGCAAGGCTGCCTGGGACCGGCTCAACGACGAGGACGACCACTTCGACCTGCTGATCACCGACATAGAGATGCCTAAGCTGGACGGGCTCGGCCTCACCCGGAAGGTGAAGGAGTCCCCGAGACACAAGAACATACCGGTGATCGTGTTCTCCTCCATCGTGGCGGAGGACATAAAGCGCAAGGCCCAGAGCGTGGGGGCCGAGGCCCAGATCTCCAAGCCGGAGATCCCGTTCCTGGTGGAGACCGTGGCCAGGCTCCTGAAGGAGAGGGAGTAGCCCTTGTCCCTGCCCTTCTGGGACAGGAACGTGGACCTGGAGATAGCCTCCTGGATACCCTACTCGGTGGACTACTCGCCACTCATGGGGAATCGGCTCCACAGCGAGTCCCTCTTCAAGGTGGGGGCGCTGTGCCTTGAGCTGGACAGCGAGCTCCTGTTCATCCGGAGCTTCCGGGCCGGCAACGGCGGGAGCCTCTTTCGGGACCACCTGTGGGACCCCGAGAGGGGCTCCCTGGGGCTGGGGTTTACAATAGTGTTCGCCTACTCCCGCCGTCTGGCGGATCTGTTCGAGGAGGTGGACCTGTCCCCCTACAGGGTGATGGCGGGGGTCACCTTCTGCGGTGTCTTCGACGGGCCGGTGCTGCTGGGGCAGTGCAAGGCCCTGGCGCTCATAAGCGGCGACCCGTTCTTCGACGACGACGCCTTCCTGGGGGAGCTTATGCGGATCATGGAGAGCCGCACCGGGGGGGTGAGCCGGGTGGCCTACTTCGCCGAGCGGTTCGGCCTTAGGCGCTTCTCCATCCCCTACGAGTCCGAGGACCTGATCAAGCTGGCCATCACCCAGGCCCTCTTCGACATCACCATGGAGGAGACCCGCCAGGTGCTGGGCCCGTCGCCGGAGATCCAGGTGCCGCGGATACTGGACGTCCCCCTGGGGGGGACCGAGACCGGATGACGCTAAGGGGGTTGCCTTGGGTGGACCCTAGACCCAGCTGGGACGTGTACTTTCTCAAGATAGCGGAGCAGGTGGCCACCAGGAGCACCTGCCTGCGCCGGGCGGTGGGGGCGGTGCTGGTCAGGGACCAGTACATCGTTAGCACCGGCTACAACGGTGCCCCGAGGGGGACCACCCATTGCCTGGACCTGGGGTGCCTCCGGGAGCAGCTGGGGGTCCCATCGGGGCAACGGCACGAGATATGTCGGGGGTCCCACGGGGAGATAAACGCCATCTGCCAGGCGGCCGCCATGGGGGTGTCCACCGCGGGCTGCACCCTCTACTGCACCCACGAGCCCTGCTCGTTCTGCACCAAGGCCCTCATAGGGGCTGGGATCCGGGAGGTGGTGTTCATCCACCCCTATCCGGACGACCTGGCCAGGGCCCTCCGGCGGGAGGCGGGGATTCTGGAGAGGGTCATGGCCCCCGGGCCGTGACCCTCCTTTTAACTTCTTTGACAACTGCGAATCTCATAGGGAGGTGTTCAACGGTGACCAGGGAAGAGGCTCTAGGCCTGCTTTCGGAGCACAACCGGGAGCAGTCTCACATAAAGCACGCCCTGGCGGTGGAGGCCGCCATGAGGCACTTCGCCCCCCTCTATGGGGGAGATCCGGACAGGTGGGGCGTGGTGGGGCTCCTGCACGATCTGGACTGGGAGGAGTGTCCGGAGGACCACGGGCGGGCCTGCGTGGCTTGGCTCGAGGCCGCCGGGGCGGACCAGGAGATGGTGAGGGCCGTCCAGGCCCACGCGTTCGAGCTCACCGGGGTGGAGCCATTGACCTCCATGGAGAGGGTCCTCTACGCGGTGGATGAGCTCACTGGCTTCGTGATCGCCGCCGCCCTGGTGAGGCCCTCCAGATCCCTGGCGGACCTGGAGGTGTCCTCCCTCAAGAAGAAGTGGAAGGATAAGGCCTTCGCCCGCGGTGTTGACCGGTCGGTGATCCAGCGGGGGGCGGACATGCTGGGCATGAGGCTGGAGGACCTGATGCAGCAGGTGCTGAACGCCCTAAGGCCCGTGGAGGGGGAGCTGGGGTTGGGGGCATGATAACCCTCATACTGGCGGACGACCATCCGCTCACCATGGAGGGGCTGAAGGCCCTGCTCTCCCGGGAGGGGGACTTCTCCGTGCTGGGGGAGTACGCGGATGGGGAGTCGGCCCTCCTGGGCATCACCGAGCTGAGGCCCCAGGTGGCGCTTTTGGACATAAGGATGCCCATTTTGGACGGGGTGGCGGTGGCCAAGCGGGTGACGGACCTGAAGCTCCCCACCGCTTGTCTCATGCTCACCTCGTACGATGCCAAGCCCTACGTGGCGGCATCCATGAGGGCGGGGGCCAAGGGCTACGTGCTCAAGAGCTCCCCCCCGGAGGTGATCTGCGAGGCCATCCGGACCGTGAGCCGGGGCAGGCTCTTCCTGGACCTGGAGGCGTCGGACCTGGTATCGTCGGGCCCCACCGAGGAGCTGTCCCAGCGGGAGAGGGAGGTGCTGCTGCTGGCCTCCCGGGGCCTGGCCAGCAAGGAGATAGCCTCCCGGCTGGTCATAAGCGACAGGACCGTCCAGGCCCACCTGGCCTCCATCTACGGCAAGCTGGGGGCCCGGAACAAGACGGAGGCCATGTTGCTGGGGCTCAAGCACGGGATCCTCACCCTGGAGGAGATCCTGGAGGAGGGTGAATGAGGCGCCACCTGCTCCCGGTCCTCTTCGGCCTCATGTCCCTCATGTCCGTGGCGGTGGTGGGCTCCGCCTTCATAGGGTTCCTCAAGGCCCGGGACGCCCTGGAGGCGGTCTCCCGGTCCTACGTGGTGAACCTGTCATCGGGTCTGGCGGAGCGGGTCCGGTTCGCCCTGGAGGATCCCTTCCGGGGCCGGATGGGGTACATGGGCTTCATGGGGCTTAGGCGGATGATGCGGGACCTTACCGTGCCGGGTATGGTGGCGGTGGTGGACGTTCGGGGGGAGGTGCTGGCTCACAGCCCCGGCGGGGAGGCGCTCGTCTCCCTCTGGAACCGGGGGCTACCGGTGGGGGACGCGGTGGAGGTCCTGGACTCCACCGGCGAGAGGTACACCGTGGCGGCCTTCCCCGCCAGCGACCAGGTCTTCGTGGTGGCCGCGGTCCCCTGGGGGCAGCTCATGGGCCCCATGGTGCGGTTCTCCAGCCTGTGGCCGGTGCTCATGGTCTTCCTTGGCCTCATAGGCCTTGGGGGCATGCTCCTCCTGGGGCGCTGGGTGGTGGGCCCCTTGAGGCGGCTGAGCTCCGAGGTGAGCCAGATGAGGTGGGGGCGGGATGTGCCGTCGGTCCCCCGCCCGGCGGCGGCGGAGATAGAGGAGCTGGGGGAGGCCTTGAGGTCCCTGGCGGAGGGGGCGGTAAGGTCCGCCGCCCTGGACAGGGGCTACGTGGAGGACCTGGTGCGGGTCCAGGAGGAGGAGAAGGAGCGGGTCTCCCGGGAGATCCACGACGGGCCGGTCCAGACGGTCACCGCTCTGATCCAGCGCATAAGGCTCGCCAGGATGAGCCTGGGGGACCCGGACAGGGCCCTTAATGAGCTGTCCGTGGCGGAGTCAGTGGCGGTGGAGTGCGTCAGGGAGCTCCGGGGGCTCTGTGACCAGCTGGCCCCCCCCTGGGCGGAGCTGGGGGTGGAGCAGGCGCTTCAGGAGCTCGTATTAAGGCTGAGGGCCCAGTGGGGGGTCCAGATCGAGACGGACCTGTGGGGGCTCGAGGACCTGTCGGAGGACAAGGGGTTGCCCCTGATGCGGATCGTCCAGGAGGCGGTCAACAACGCGGTCCGCCACGGGGGGGCGAGAAAACTCAAGATTGGGACGTTTGAGGAAAAGGGTCTTTTCTGCTTTTATATTAGGGACGACGGTAACGGTTTTGTTCCCCCCGATGAATTTAAGTCCCTGAGGCTCTCGGGACATCGGGGGCTGGCCAACATGAGCGAGCGGGCGGCCCTCATGGGGGCCCGCCTGGAGGTGGTCTCCCGCCCCGGGGAGGGGTGCGAGGTGCGTTGCTGGTTCCATCGTTCCGATTCATAACGATCCCTGGAAGGGGGTACTTTACGATCATGAACCTCAAGTTCCTAGGGGCCGCCGGTGAGGTCACCGGGTCCTGTTACCTCCTGGAGACCGACGACTACAGGATGCTGGTGGACTGCGGCATCCATCAGGGCAGGGACGAGGACGATCTCACCCGGTCATCCAAGGGGGTCTTCCCCTTCAACCCCGCGTCGGTGGACGCGGTTCTGCTAACCCACGCCCACATGGACCACAGTGGGCTGTTGCCCCTTTTGGTCCGGCTTGGCTTCAAGGGTCCCATAATGGCCACCTCCGCCACGGTGGATTTCTGCGGCGTCCTCTGGCGGGACTCGGCGAACCTGATGCGGGAGGAGGCGGAGTGGCGGACCCGGAAGAACGCCCGGAAGGGGCTGCCTCCGGTGGAGCCCCTCTACACCCTGGACGACGTGGAGAGGGCGGAGCGGCTCCTTCGCCCCGTATCCTACGACGAGCTGATGCATCTGAACTCCACGGTCCAGGTCCGCTTCCGGGACGCGGGGCACATCCTGGGAAGCGCGATGATCGAGATTTGGCTGGGCCCCTCCAGGGACGTGAAGGTGGTCTTCTCCGGCGACCTGGGGCCCATGAAGACCGTGATGGAGAAGAACCCGTCCATCATCGAGGACGCGGACTTCGTGGTGATCGAGTCCACCTACGGGGACCGGTTCCACAAGGACAACGAGAGCACCCGGGAGGAGTTCCGCTCCGTCATAACCGAGGCCCTCAGCTCCAGGGGCAAGGTGCTGATCCCCACCTTCGTGGTGGATAGGGCCCAGCGGATCCTCTACGAGCTCAACCTTTTCCAGCGGGCCTATCCCCAGGCCAACTCGGTGCCCATATTCTTCGATTCCCCCATGGGGGCCAAGGCCACCGACATATACCGGGACCACCCGGAGATGCTATCCCAGGAGCTCCAGTCCTTCATAAGGGCGGGGGACGATCCCTTCTCACCCAGGAACCTGAGGCACGTGTCCACCGTGGACGACAGCCGGTCCATAAACCAGATGTCCCACGCGCTGGTGATGGCGGGAAGCGGCATGTGCACCGGGGGGAGGATAGTGCACCACCTGAAGCACAACCTGTGGCGGGAGAGCTGTCACGTGATCTTCGTGGGCTACCAGGCCCGGGGAACCCTGGGCAGGAGGCTGGTGGACGGGGAGAGGGTGCTGAAGATCGCCGGGGAGGAGATCAACGTCCAGGCCAAGATCCACACCATAAACGGCTTCTCCGCCCACGGGGACAAGCGGGACCTGCTCACCTGGGCGGGTCACTTCGAGTCCGGCCCCCTGTTCCTGGTCACCCACGGGGAGCCCAAGTCGTCGGAGGCGCTGGCCAAGTCCCTGGGTGACATGGGGTATCGGGCCATGGTTCCCCGCCGGGGGGAGGAGATCAACCTGAGGAAGCCGGACGTGGTCCCCGGGGTGCAGCCGGTGATCCCCTTACAGCGGAGCCAGCGGGAGGAGGTGCTGGAGGCCCTGGCGGAGATCGGCAGCCTGTCGGTGGGGCTCAGGGACCGGATGTCCGAGGGGGAGATCCCCAGGGACGTGGTGGCCCTGATCGAGTCCTCCAGGACCCTGCTCAAGACCGCCGAGAGGCTGAGGCAGTAGGCGGGGCGTAGGCCCCAAGGTGTTTCACTGCTGATTTAAATGGAGGTATGCGGCCTTGGACGCTAAGGCTTTCGACAACTTCAAGAACGCGCTGTCCCGGGTGGCCCACGTGTTGGTGGGGCTTGTCATGGTGGCCCTCCTGGGGGTCATCGCCTACTGGGTCCTCTTCGGGGCCTCCCCAAAGACCCACCTGGTCCGGCTCCTGCCCAGGGTGGAGGCCCCCTGGGTGTGCTTCGAGGGGGAGGGGCGGGATCTGGCTGGGGCCGCCCCGGCGCTTAAGCTGGCATCCCCCCTGGGGGAGTCGGTGCCCATGGCGGCGGACCGGCTGGAGCGGTTCGCAGTGCTGAGGTCCCTCTCCCCCGGTGGTGAGATCTGGATGGCCTGCCGCCTGACCCAGGGGGAGGCGGAGCTGAGGAGCCGGCAGATTCCCCAGGGTCTCCTGGCCCAGGGCTACTCCGCCACCCCGTCGGAGGATGGGCGGTTCGCCGTGTCGGCCCCCAACGGGGACCCGGTGGGGGTGATGGCCTTCGTGGACGGGGTCCTCCTGTTCTCCTCCACCCCGGAGGGGCTGAGCTCCATGGAGGCCCTGGCGGGGGGCAAAGGGGAGCCGTTGATGGGCCGGTGGGACCTGGAGCCCTCCTGGACTGGACACCTGGCCCTGGCGGACGGGGGCCGATTGAACCCGTTGCTGGGGGGGGCCAAGGGGGAAGGGGCGGTGTTGACCTGCGCCTTCCGGAGGCTGGACACCCGTGGGGATGACCCCTTTGAGCCCGCTGGGGAGGCCCGGTGGAGGCTTGAGGGGGTGGAGATCCCGCTGCTCAAGTCCCTGGAGAGGGTGGACTGGTCGGATCTCAAGTTCCGCCTGGCTGGGCCCGTGGCCCTGGCGGGGGGGCTCAAGGTGGCCCAGGGCCGCTACGGGGACGTGCCATTCATCGGGGCCATAGAGGGCTGGCTGGACTCCCTTGGGCTGAGTCAGCCCTCCAAGGAGGCGATCCTATCGTCCCCAGTGGCCTTCAGCGTTGGGGGAAGGACCGAGATCCTGTGGGTCTCCATGCCGGGGGTCATGTTGAGCTTCCCCTCCTCGGGCAAGGCGGGGGAAGAGCTGGCCAAGCTGGTTTGGGAGAAGGTCTTCCTTGGGATGGTGCCCCAGCCCATGGCGGGCTATCAGAGCGGGGGCTACACCCGGCTCCCCTTCTCCATGGTGGCCGCCTCCAACGGCAACGAGGCGGAGCTTGGGGCCGTGTCCCCCACGTCGCTGGCGGATGCCCCCTCCCAGCTGCCCAAGACGGCCCTTGAGCCCAACCGGGGATGGATCTACGCCAACCTCCCCGCCATGGGGGAGGCGGTGGGTGACCTGGTCTCCGTGTTGAGCATGTTCGGCGGGGATGATAACCCCTTTGGCGAGGTGGCCCAGGGGAACGTGAGGGAGGCCCTGTCCGCCATGAGCCCGTTGCTGATCACCTTCGAGGATTCCAACTCCGGGCGGGTTCAGTGGTACAATCCTTCGAAACGCTGATGGCCCGGGAGGTATGTTTTCGATGAACCGTGACAACCCCTTTGAAGTCTTGAGCCGTCGGGGGCTGGTGGAGTGGTGTAGCGCCCCGGAGGAGCTGTCCCAGCTTTTCGCTTCCGAGATGGTGACCGGGTACGTGGGCTTCGATCCCTCGGCGGACAGCCTGCATGTGGGCAACATGGTGCCCATCATGGGGCTCGCGTGGCTCCAGCGGCTGGGGCACAGGCCCCTAGCCATAGTTGGGGGCGGTACGGGGCTCATAGGGGATCCGTCGGGCAAGTCCAAGGAGCGGCCCCTCTTGACCCACGACCAGGTGGTGCACAACATGGAGTGCATAAGGGAGCAGCTGTCCCTGTTCCTGGACTTCGACAGGACCCCCAACGGGGCGGTGATCCTCAACAACTACGACTGGCTCAAGGACCAGAGCCTCATCGGGTTCCTGAGGGACACCGCCAAGTTCTTCACGGTCAACTACATGATAAGCCGGGAGTACGTCAGAAGCCGGCTGGAGGACCCGGAGAAGTCCATAACCTACACGGAGATGTCCTACATGCTCCTCCAGGCCTTCGACTTCTGGCACCTCTACAGGACCTACGGCTGCAAGCTCCAGATGGGGGGCAACGACCAGCAGGGCAACATCCTGGCTGGGGTGGACCTGATCCGCAAGAAGGAGGGTGGCCAGGCCTTCGGCTTCACCTTCCCCCTGCTGCTCACCTCCACGGGGCAGAAGTTCGGCAAGTCCGAGGAGGGGGCGGTCTACCTGTCGCCGAAGCGCACCTCCCCTTACAAGTTCTACCAGTTCTGGATGAACGTGGAGGACCAGGCGCTGGGTAAGCTCTTCCGGATGTACACCTTCCTGGAGGAGGAGCGGATAGACGAGATCGTGTCCCGTCACCTGGCCTCCCCAGAGAACCGGTCCGCCCAGCGGGAGATGGCCATGGAGATGACCAGCCGGGTTCACGGGGAGCAGGTGGCCCGTCGGGTGGCCAAGGCCAGCGAGATGCTCTTCGGGGACTACGACTTCCGGGATGCCCAGGAGGAGTCCCTCTCCATCCTGGAGGGGGAGGTCCCCACGTCCCGCCTTGGGTTGAACTGCGGTGAGACGGTGGTGGACGTGATGGTGAGCGCGGGGATCTGCCCCTCCAAGGGGGAGGCCCGGCGGCTCCTCAAGGGGGGCGGGGTGTACCTGAACGGCCAGCGGGTGGACGAGGGGCGCACCCTGGAGGAGGGGGACCTCATGTTCCAGCGCTACGCCCTCTTCAGGATCGGCAAGAAGAGGTACCACCTGGTGGTCAAGGGATGATGATCCTTGGCAGTTAGCGGGGGGCTGATGGGGTTGCTGTCCGCCGCGGCGGGCCTGCCCCCCCTTAGGGGGCCCATGGCCCGGGGGGTGGAGCTGCTAACCTTGGCCCTGGACCCCAGGGGATCGGTGGCGAAGGCCAACATGGCCTTCGCCCTGGGCATCTCGGGCCCCCAGGTGGAGGACCTGTACCGCCGGTCCGTGCGGCACCTGGCCTGGTCGGTGGTGGAGTGCCTGGCCCTCTACCGGGAGCCCCGCCTGGCCCTGGATTGGGTCCTCTCCGCCGAGGGGGCGGAGAACCTTAAGGGGCCCGTCTCGGAGGGGAAGGGGGTCATCCTGGTGACCGCCCACCTGGGCAACTGGGAGCTGGCGGCCTTCTGGATGGCCCAGTCCGGTTACCCCCTGATGCCCATCGTGCGCCCTCCGGATGACGGCCAGGAGGCGGGGCTCCTGGAGGACTTCCGCCGGCGGGGGGGAGTCAGGACCATACCCACCGCGGACAACATGTCCAGGGCCCTCAAGGCCCTCAAGGGGGGTAACATCCTGGGCATCCTGGCGGACCAGCACGGGGGATCCGTGGGGCTTGAGGCGGAGTTCTTCGGGCACAGGACATCCACCGTCCGGGGGCCTGCGGTGTTCCGGCATCTCACCGGGCTACCGGTGGTGCTCCTGGAGGCCTGGCGGGAGGGCCCCATGGCTCACCGCCTCCGATTCTCGCCCCTCTCCTGGCCCGAGGAGGGGGACCGGGAGGCGCGGATAGCCCGGGGGGTCCAGGAGGTGAACCGGGCCCTGGAGGGGGCCATAAGGCGCCATCCGGAGCAGTGGTTCTGGCACCACCGGCGCTTCCGGGAGGCCATGCGGGAGGGGCTTCTCCCCTCCTAGCCCCTGTCCGCCCAGAGGGTCCCCCCGATCGCGTAGTGGTGGGGGTCCATCTCGTGGAGGATGATCCGGACCTGTTCCGGCTTGACATTCAGTGTGTCCGCCACGGCCCGGGTAACCTCCTCCACCAGCCGGGCCTTGACCTCCACGGGGCGCCCCTCCATCATGTGGATCTCGACTATTGGCATCTTCATCTGCCTCCTTGGGGTGGTGTTGGTTCGATGGATCTCGACGGTTCAATGTTATTGCTTTCGGTGGTCATGTCCATGGCCTTGGGGGGCTGTATGGCCTCCTTCGTGGAGACCGCGGCCCACCGGCTGGTTACCGGTCGTCCCTTCTGGGGGATGGAGAGGTCCCGTTGCGAGTCCTGCGGCAGGGAGCTGTCCTGGCAGGACCTGGTGCCGGTGGTGTCCTACCTGGTCTTCAGGGGGCGGTGCCGGACCTGCGGGGACAGGATCCCCCCCATGTACCTGCTGTACGAGGTGTTCACCGCCCTGGCGTTTGGGCTCATGGTCGTCCAGTTCGGTTTCGGTCCCAGGCTGATATCCGGTTGGCTCATGTTTCTTTTCGGGCTCTTTCATGCGGTCACGGACCTGGAGAGCGGCTACGTTTACGACCTGGTCTCCGCCTCGTCGTTCGTCTGCGGGTTGGTTCTTGGGGGGCTCACCAGCGGTATGTACGGGGTCAAGGGGGCTCTCTTGGGGGCCCTGTGCGGCTTCCTGCCCCTGGCGGCCATAGTGGTGCTCTCCTTCGGCCGGATGGGGATAGGGGACGGGATCCTGATGGGGGGGCTTGGGGCCTTCATGGGCCCCTTCGGGGCCCTGCTGGGGGTGTACCTGGGGCTGTTCATCGGTGGTCTCTGGGCGGTGGGGCTTCTTGCGATCCATCGGGTGGGTCGGAAGGACCCGATCCCCCTGGCGCCGTTCCTGTGGGTGGGTTCCTTCCTGGCGTACGTCACCATGGACAGGGCGTGGGCCCTACTGGAAGTCTTCAGGCTCTACCTCTAGGGTCGAGAGGGTGATGAAGAGGGGCCCCGGGTCTTCCCGGGGCCCCTCTCGGTTGGGCCGGTTGCGCTTTTCGGGGTCTATCTCTGGGCCTCCTCCATGAACCGGGTTAGCTCCTCCCGGATGGCGGAGCCGGAGCCCATCTCCTTGATCCGGTTAAGGAGCTCGGTGCAGCGGTCCTTGGAGAGCTTGAGCAGGTAGTCGTGGACCCATGGGATCCTTGGGGCGGACATGGAGAGCTCGTGGAAGCCCAGGGCCACCAGGATGGGCAGTGCCAGCGGGTCCCCCGCCATCTCGCCGCACATGCCCAGCTCGATCCCCGTCTCATGGGCCGCCTGGGCGGTGGTCTCCAGGAGGGCTATCACCGCCGGGTGGAAGGGCTCGTACCAGGAGAGCAGGTTGGGGTTCTGCCGGTCCACCGCCAGGGTGTACTGGACCAGGTCGTTGGTGCCGATGGAGAAGAAGTCCACCTCCTTGGCCAGGTGTCTGGCGGAGGCGGCGGCTGCGGGCACCTCGATCATTATGCCCATGTCCACGTGGGCCCCCACCGGGTGTCCCTGGTCCCGGACCGCCAGGTAGGCCTCGGCGAACATGGCCTTGGCGGTCCTGACCTCCCAGAGGCTGGTCACCATGGGGAGCATTATCTTCAGGTTCCCGTGGGCGGAGGCCCTGGCCAGGGCCCGTAGCTGGGTCATGAAGATGTCCTTGTATTCCAGGCAGACCCTGATGGCCCTGAGCCCCAGGAAGGGGTTGGCCTCCTCGCCGATGAGGGTTTTAAGGAAGGGGACCTCCTTGTCGCCCCCCGCGTCCAGGGTCCGGATGATGACCGGGTGGGGGGCCATGGCCTCCAGGGCCTCTCGGTAGGCCCGGTACTGCTCCTCCTCCGAGGGGGCGTCGGTCCTGCCCATGAAGAGGAACTCGGTCCTGAAGAGGCCCACCCCGGTGCCGCCGAAGTTGAGCACCTTCTGGGCGTCCTTGGGGGAGGCGATGTTGCCGAAGAGGAGCACCGTGGCTCCGTCTTTGGTCACGGTGGGCTTGCCCTTCAGGTCCTTGAGGCGGGACCGGGTCTCCTCCTGGGTGGCGAGGCGCTTGTCGAAGCTCTCCCGGGTGCCCTCGGAGGGGAAGAGGGTGACCTCACCGGCTATGCCGTCCACCAGGATCAGCTCTCCCCGCTGGAAGGAGTCGTCCAGTGGGATCCCCGACACGGAGGGGATCTCCAGCGCCTTGAGGAGGATGGCGGAATGGCTGGTGGGTCCCCCCTGGGCGGTCACCACCCCCTTGACGTTCTTCTTTATGCCCAGGATGGCCGCGTCCGACGGGGCGATCTCGTCGGTGACGATCACGTAGTCGTTGGAGGAGTCTATCTGGCTTATGTCCTCCCCGCCGGTGACGATCCGGAAGAGGCGCTGTCCAATGTCCAGGATGTCCGCCGCCCTCTCCTTGAAGTAGGGGTCGTCCAGGGCGTCGAACTGGGCCTTTATGGCCATGGTGGCCTCCACGATGGCGTCCTCCAGGCACTCCCCCTGGCTCACCGCCGCCAGGATCCCGTCCACCAGCATGGGATCCTGGACCATCAGCTGGTGGGCCTCGAAGATGGCCGCCTTCTCGGGTCCCAGGGTGGACCTGGTGGAGTCCGCCAGCTCCTTGAGCTGGGCGATGGCCCTCTCCTGGGCGTCCTTGAAGCGGAGCTTGTCGTGCTCCATGTTCACCTGTGGAGAGCCGGTCTTCTGGAAGGGCCTCTGCCTTACCCGGAGGATGGCCCCCTTGGCCAGGCCGGGCGATATGGGTAGCCCCTTGTGGATCACCTCAGAGCGCGGATCGCGGTTTATAGAATCCAAGTTCCCTCACCCCCATGTTGGCATGGAGTAAGTTTATCTTTTATCTCCATTTTAAGCAAAGGGGTGCTTGTTAGGGCTGGTATAAAGCGGTAAACTCGTGAAACGAGGGAAAGGGGGGATGGGGGATGAGACGTTTCGAGCTTATGTCCTTCGGTGCCTTAGCTCCCCTTCCGGATGGGGACGAGCCCGGGATGTTCTCCGCCTCGTGGGATGTGAGGGTGATGGTGTACCTGCCCAGGAACCACGTGTTGGCGGGTTTGGTGGAGGACGGAGCCTTCGACGGCTGGAGGCTTGTTAACCTGTCGGACCGGTCGTTGGGTGGAGGTTGGGCTGGCCTGCGACACCCCCAGGGATCTCAGGTTGGGGGATCAGGTGGTCCGGCTGAGCGAGGAGAGCGTGAACCTGCTGCTGTCGGAGCTCCAAGGTCAGCTGCCCCCTCCCTACGACGAGGAGCGGGTCATGGCGTTCCTGAAGGACGCGGTGTCCCGGAGCAGGACCCCGCTGTCCAGGACCGATGCGGAGAGGCGAAGGTTGCTGTGGGCCTTCTGCGGGGTCGGGGTGGCCATGATGTGCGGTGACGTGTCCGCCCTGGCCCGGATAGGCCTGTGGCTTAGGGACTGCCGGGACGTGTTCGACGACTTCGAGGTGAAGCTGTGGCGGTTCATCGTGCCCGCCTTCCCGGAGGACTTCATCTCCCAGGTGGAGGCCCTCGGTTTTCCCAAGGACCGGGTCCGGCAGCTGGACCTGGAGGACTCCAATCCGAGCGTGATGAGGTCCCGGAAGGGCTACCTGGTCCACTACTGGAACGGGGTGTCGGACGGTTACAGCGACGTGTCCCCGGTGAGGCTCCTGCTCTTCATGCCCCCTGGTCTTTGGAGTCAGGCCCGGGGGCTCTTCGGGCTCACCCTGAAGGAGATGGTCTACGCCGCCTGGGGCTACATGGACTGCCGGGACGCGTGGAGGAACTTCCGGTTCTACCGGTTCGGGGACATGATAATGAGCCAGCTTAGCCCGGTCTGACGGTCCCCCGGCCCCGCCGGGAGTTTTTGAAATCATTTCGTAACCCTTCTCCCGGGGCTCCCTAATTGAGACTTTAGGTCCATTTTGGTAGGGTGCTTTACCTGGGCGAAGGGGTTGCATCAAGATGCTGAATAGGCTAGCATAAATACACCGTTCGATGGATTTATGTTTAGTATCCTGAATCGACTTTGCAACAGATACACCTCTCTCCATCCGATCTGTCGTCTCTGCGGGGGTGCTCTAGTTGGATAAGGTAAGGCTCCTTAAGGATCGTCTATCTTCCAGGCCGGTGATATGCGCGGTTCGCTCCGAGGAGGCCCTGCGGAGGGTCTTGTCCTTCGAGGAGCCTCGGTGCGTGTTCGTCCTGGGTTCCACCCTGCAGGATCTCTTCAAGACCGTGTCATCCCTCACCGCCCGGGGGCACATGCCTTTCGTCCACGTGGACCTGGTGGAGGGGCTGAAGGCGGACCAGTCGGGGATCCGCTACATGGTTGACAATGCCAGGCCCTTCGGGGTCATAAGCACCCACAAGGGGGTCATAGATGCCGCCAAGGCCATGGGGTTGGTGACGGTGCTTCGGGTGTTTCTGCTGGACTCCGATGCGGTGCGGAAGGGCAAGTCGTTGGTATCCTCCCTCAAGCCCGACTTCCTGGAGGTGTTGCCCGGGGTGGCGGTGATGGGGGTAGAGAAGGGGCGCCTTTTGGAGTTGGGGGGATCTCTGATAGCTGGGGGTCTGGTTGAGACCCGGGAGCAGGTCAGGGCCATCCTGGATAAGGGGGTCCTGGGGGTGTCCACCAGCCGGGTTGATCTCTGGTAGCTGGAGGCTGGGCCGGCGCCGCCGTAGGCTTGTTTGGCGATTGGAGAAAAACCGAATATTCGGCTCCAGAGATGAAGAGAGCGGCCAGGCCAGGGATGGTTTAGCTGCTCTCTTTTTTGATAGTTTGAATTAAAAGGGGGTGATGTGCGGAGCTTGCAGGATGAGGGCGCTTGTGGGCTTGGGCAGGGGGCTGGTCCCCCTGGGTGTTTGACAAGGAAGGGAGATGTGTAGGATGCAAGGGCCTGTTTTGGGGGAGTTCCTGGGCACCATGGTTCTTCTCACCTTCGGTTGCGGTTGCGTGGCCAACGTCCTATTGGCCAAGTCCAAGGGGCAGGGGGCCGGCTGGGTATCCATAAACTTCGGCTGGGCCATGGCGGTGGTCTTTGGGGTCTTCACCGCCACAGCCACCGGCTCGCCCCAGGCGGACATCAACCCGGCGGTTACCCTCTTCAAGACCCTGGCGGGGGTCTACGACTTCTCCCTGGCGATAACGCTGATGATAGCCCAGCTGGCCGGGGCCTTCTGCGGCGCGGTGATCGTGTACCTTATCTACCTTCCCCACTGGGAGCTTACCGAGGACAAGGGGGCCAAGCTTGGCATCTTCTCCACCGGTCCGGCGGTGCGCAACATCCCCGCCAACTTCATGACCGAGTTCATCGCCACCCTTTTCCTCATCATCCCCATCATGTGCGTTTTCTCCAAGAACGTTGGGGGGATAACCGCTGGCCTTGGCCCATATCTGGTGGGCATGCTGGTCTACGGCATCGGCGCCTCCCTGGGAGGTCCCACCGGATACGCCATCAACCCTGCCCGTGACCTGGGTCCCAGGATCGCCCACGCGGTGCTTCCCATTCCCGGCAAGGGTGACTCCGACTGGGGTTACGCCTGGGTTCCCGTGGTGGCCCCCTTCTGCGGGGGTGCTGCGGCATTCTTCATCGCCAAGGCCCTGGGGCTGGTCTAGTGGCCTTGGTGGGTTGTCCTTAGTCTGCAAGAGGCTCCATGTATTAGGATCCGGAGGTGGTAGGCGGTGAAGAAGCTCATAAACCAGGTGGATAGCGTGGTGACCGAATCCTTGTCGGGTTTGGGTGCCGCGTTCGGGGATCTGGTGAGGATCCATCCGTCGGTCAAGGCGGTCTTGAGGGCCGATGCTCCTCGTCCCAAGGTGGCTCTCATATCCGGTGGTGGTAGCGGCCACGAGCCCCTTCATGGGGGGTATGTGGGTTACGGGATGCTGGACGCCGCGTGTCCGGGCGAGGTGTTCACCTCCCCCACCCCGGATCAGATGTACGAGGCCGCCAAGGCGGTCCACGGGGGCAAGGGGGTCCTGTTCATAGTCAAGAACTACACCGGGGATGTGATGAACTTCCAGATGGCCCAGGAGATGCTGGCCTCGGAGGGCATCCGGGTGGAGAGCGTGGTGATCGACGACGACGTGGCGGTGAAGGACAGCCTCTACACCGCGGGCCGCCGGGGGGTGGGCGGCACGGTCATGGCGGAGAAGATCGCCGGCGCCATGGCGGAGCTGGGGGGGAGTCTGGAGGAGGTGCGGGACGTTTGCGCCAAGGTGAACGCCAACGTGCGCAGCATGGGCATGGCGCTCACCAGTTGCACGGTCCCCGCCGCGGGGAAGCCCACCTTCGACCTGCCGGAGGACCAGTACGAGCTGGGCATCGGGATCCACGGGGAGCCCGGAAGGGAGCGTCGTCCCATGACCCAGGTGCGGGAGATAGTGAGGGCCATGGGGGAGGCCATAGTGTCCGACCTGCCGTTCCAGTCTGGGGATGAGGTTCTGGCTTTCGTGAACGGCATGGGAGGCTCTCCGCTGATGGAGCTCTTCATTGTCTACAACGACCTTAAGGCGTTCCTGGACGAGAAGGGGATAGTCATCTCCCGGAACCTGGTGGGGAACTACATAACCAGCCTGGAGATGCAGGGCTTCTCCATAACCCTGCTCAAGCTGGACAGTCAGCTGAAGGCCCTGTGGGACTACCCGGTCCACACTCCGGCCTTGAGGTGGGGTAGGTAGTTCATGGGTCTCACCGTAGATGGGGCCCGCCGGTTCGTGGAGCTGGCGGCGGAGGCCATGGAGGCCCATCGGGAGTACCTGACGGAGCTGGACTCCGCCATAGGTGACGCGGACCACGGGATAAACATGAGCCGGGGGTTCAAGAAGGCGCTGGAGAAGGTGTCCGGGGGCTCCTACCAGGACATAGGCGGGGTGTTCAAGGACGTGGCCATGGCCCTCATGGGAAGTGTTGGGGGTGCATCGGGTCCCCTGTACGGCACCCTGTTCATGAAGATGTCCATGAAGCTGGCGGGCAAGCGGGAGGCCACCTTGGCGGAGCTGTCGGAGGCCATGGCGGAGGGGGTCCGGGGCATAGTGGCCCTTGGCAAGGCGGAGAAGGGGGAGAAGACCATGCTGGACGCCCTGTACCCCGCATTGGAGGCCCTCTCCTCCGGCTCCGACGAGGCCTCCGCCCTGGAGGGGGCGGTGAGCGCCGCGGAGGAGGGCATGAAGTCCACGATCCCCATGTTGGCCAAGAAGGGCCGGGCCAGCTACTTGGGGGAGAGGTCCGTGGGGCACCAGGACCCGGGGGCCACCTCCGCTTACCTGCTCCTTTCGTGTCTCAAGGAGGCGGTGGTGGCATGATAGGGATCCTGGTGGTTTCCCACAGTCCCAAGGCCGCCCAGGGCATATCGGAGATAGCCTCCGCCATGTCCCAGGGGTCTGTCCCGGTGGTGGGGGTTGGCGGATCCGAGGACGGGGGGCTTGGCACCAGCGTGCCCGCCATCTACGAGGCCCTGACGGAGCTGCTGGATCGCTGCGACGGGGTGGTGGTGGTGCCCGACCTGGGCAGCGCGGTCCTGTCCGCCCGGGCGGCGCTGGAGATGTTGCCCCAGCCGGATCGGGTGGTGATAGCCGACGGTCCGGTTCTGGAGGGGGCCATGATGGGGGCGGTGCAGGCCAGTGTGGGTTCCGGCCTCGATGAGGTGGCTAGGACGGTCTTCGAGGCCAGGAACCTGGAGAAGTCCAAGCGCTAGGTCTGAAGCGGAAACGGGAGACAAGCAGAGAAAAGGGGGAGATGAGGTTGAGCAAGAAGTACGTGGTGGCCATCGATCAGGGTACTACCAGCACCAGGTGCATGGTTTTCGATGAGAAGGGGTTGCCGGTTTGCTCCCATCAGATGGAGCATGTTCAGATATACCCCAAGCCTGGCTGGGTTGAGCACGATGCCATGGAGATCTGGTCCAGGACCAAGGACGTGATCCGGGGAGCCCTGGAGAAGGGGGAGATAGATCCCAACGAGATAGCCTCCATAGGCATAACCAACCAGCGTGAGACTACCGTGGTTTGGGAGAAGGCCACCGGCAAGCCCATCTACAACGCCATAGTCTGGCAGTGCATGAGGACCCAGGACTTCTGCGCCGAATGGCAGAAGGTTCCCGGTTGGGAGCAGTCCAGGACCGGGGAGGGGAAGGTGAAGGACATAACCGGTCTTCTCATCAGCCCCTACTTCTCCGGCACCAAGATAAAGTGGATCTTGGACAACGTGCCTGGGGCTCGGGACAGGGCTGCCAAGGGTGAGATCCTCTTCGGCAACATAGACACCTGGCTCATCTGGAACCTGACCGGTGGCCCCGACGGGGGTGTGCACGTGACCGACGTGTCCAACGCCTCCAGGACGCTTCTTATGGACATCAAGACCCTCCAGTGGAGCGAGGAGATGGCCTCCTTCCTGGACGTGCCCCTGGCAATGATGCCCAAGATAATGCCCTCCAGCTGTGTGTATGGTCACACCAGGGCGGACGGTCCTTTTGGGGCTGAGATACCCGTGGCGGGGGACCTGGGGGACCAGCAGGCGGCCCTCTTTGGCCAGGCCTGTTTCGGCAAGGGGGACACCAAGAACACCTACGGGACTGGGTGCTTCATGCTGATGAACATAGGGGAGACCCCGTCCCCTTCCAAGAACGGGCTTCTGACCACCGCCGCCTACAGTTTGGAGGAGGGCAAGTGCGTCTACGCCCTGGAGGGCTCCATCGCCATAACCGGTGCGGCGGTCCAGTGGCTCCGGGACAACCTGCGGCTCTTCGATGAGGCGCCGGACAGCGAGTACTTCGCCTCCAAGGTGGAGGACTCCGGCGGGATATACTTCGTCCCCGCCTTCTCGGGCCTGTACGCTCCCTACTGGGACATGAGCGCCCGGGGGGCCATCGTGGGGCTCACCCGCTACATCCGCAAGGAGCATATCGTAAGGGCCACCCTGGAGAGCATCTGCTACCAGACCAGGGACGTGGTGGAGGCCATGAACAAGGACTCCGGGGTCTCTTTGGCGGAGCTCAAGGTGGACGGTGGGGCGGTCAAGAACGACCTGCTCATGCAGATGCAGGCGGACATCCTGGGGTCCAAGGTGGTGCGTCCCCAGGTGAACGAGACCACCGCCCTGGGGGCCGCCTACGCGGCGGGTCTTGCGGTGGGCTTCTGGAAGTCCACCGACGAGCTGAAGGAGCACTGGGCGGAGGATCGCCGCTTCGATCCCCTCATGTCCAAGGAGAGGCGGGAGGAGGCCTACGCGGGCTGGAAGAAGGCCATATCCAAGGCTCAGAATTGGATCGACTAGGTAGTTTTCAAAGTAACAAAGTTGATTAGTAGCTCTGACAGCTGTATCCTGAATATTTGGTAAGGTTCGTGCGTACAGAGCTGAGAGAGGGATGCACGGCAGCATGTGCATACCCTCTCTCTCTATTTTGAGGGAGGGGGGCGGGGGTGAGTCGATGAAGGAGGATAGGAAGTATCACGTAGTGGTGGTTGGGGCCGGCATATGCGGCTCCGCCATCGCCCGGGAGCTGTCCAGGTACCGTCTTCGGGTGGCGGTGCTGGACAAGGCCCACGACATCCCGTCGGGGGCCAGCCGGGCCAACAGCTCCATGGTTCACGGGGGCTTCGACGACAAGCCGGGCACCGTGAAGGCCTCCCTGTGCGCCAAGGGGAACCGGCTTTACCACCAGCTTCACCAGGAACTGGACTTCCAGTTTGACCCCTGCGGGTCCTACGTGTGCGCCTTCGCGCCCGAGGAGGTCCGTCACCTGGAGATGTTGCTGGAGCAGGGTCGCACCAACGGGGTGATGGGGCTGGAGATCATATCTGGGGACCAGCTGAGGGACCGGGAGCCCAACGCCTCCAGGGACATAGTGGCGGCCCTGTGGTGCTCCTCCGCCGGCATGGTGAACAACTTCGAGGCGGTCCTGGCCTTCATGGACAACGCCCAGGCCAACGGGGTGGAGCTGTTCCTGGGCACCCGGGTCACGGGGCTCATCAAGGACCAGTCGGGTCGTTCTGTGGTGGGGGTGTCCACCGATCGGGGCGACTTCCTGGCCCCGGTGGTGATCAACGCCGCAGGGGTCCACAGCGACGAGCTGTCCGCCCTGGCGGGGGACGACAGCTTCACCATAACCCCCGTGAGGGGCGAGTACTTCATCTTCGACAAGAGCGTGGGGAATCTGGTGAGGAGCTTCTTCTTCCCCTGTCCCACCGCCAAGGGCAAGGGGATAACGGTGGCCCGGACGGTGGACGGGAACCTCCTGATCGGCCCTAACTCGGTGGCCCAGGCCTCCAAGGAGGACACTTCCACCACCGGGGAGGGCCTCAAGGAGGTCTTCGACGGGGCGTTGAAGCTGATCCCCTCCATCCCCAGGAACATGGCCATAACCACCTTCGCGGGCCTTAGGGCCAACTCGGACTCGGGTGACTTCCACATAGGACCGGTGGAGTCCCTGCGGGGCTTCTTCAACGTGGCGGGGATAAAGTCCCCGGGGCTCACCAGCGCCCCCGCCATAGCGGTCCGGGTGGTGGAGATGCTCAAGGACTGCTACGGGGACATCTTGAGCTTTGAGGAGGATCCATCCTTCGTGCCGGTGCGCCGGCACATCCCCCGGTTCGCGGAGCTCTCCATGGAGGAGAGGGCCCGGCTCACCCGGGAGGATCCCCGGTACGGTCAGATAGTGTGCCGTTGCGAGACCGTCACCGAGGCCCAGGTGGTGGAGGCCATCCGGCGGGGTGCCAGGACGGTGGCGGCGGTGAAGATCTGGACCCGGGCGGGGGCGGGGCGCTGCCAGGGGGGCTTCTGCGGTCCCCGGGTGGTGGAGATCCTGGCCAGGGAGCTGGGGATCTCCCCCGAGGAGGTAACCCGGCACGGAGGTCACTCCAGGCTTCTTACGGGGCCCACCAAGAGCCCCTGGCTTGAGAAGGAGGGGGCTTGAGCTATGTTGAGGGACATCGACGTGGCCATAATAGGCGCCGGCCCGGCGGGGATAGCCGCCGGGGTGGGGGCCCGGAGGGCTGGGGCGGAGAACGTGGTGGTGTTCGAGCGGGACTGGGACCTGGGGGGGATACTGCAGCAGTGCATCCACCCGGGTTTCGGCCTTCACACCTTCAAGGAGGAGCTGACCGGACCGGAGTACGTTCACCGCTACCTGGAGAGGGCCCATGAGGCGGGGGTGACCTTCGTCACCAACACCATGGTGTTCCATATGGAGGAGGACGGGTCCTTCTGGACCATGAACCCCGAGAGGGGGATAGAGCACGTGCGCCCCAAGGCCACCGTATTGGCCATGGGTTGCAGGGAGCGTCCTCTGGGGGCCCTTGGGGTCCCGGGTTCCAGGCCCGCGGGGATATACACCGCCGGCACCGCCCAGCGGTTCGTCAACATGGAGGGCTACATGCCCGGCAAGCGGGTGGTGGTGCTGGGGTCTGGAGACATCGGCCTCATAATGGTCCGCCGGATGTTGCTGGAGGGGGCCAAGGTGGAGGCGGTGTTCGAGCTCATGTCCTGGCCCGGTGGTCTTAGGCGGAACATAGCTCAGTGTCTTGATGATTATGGGGTGCCCCTCTACCTGGACCACACGGTCACCAAGGTCCACGGGAAGGATCGGCTTGAGGCGGTGACGGTGGCCCAGGTGGACCAGTACAAGTCCCCCATCCCGGGTACCGAGAGGACCATAGAGTGCGACACCCTTCTTCTGGCGGTGGGGCTCATCCCGGAGAACGAGCTTTCTAGGATGGCGGGGGTGGAGATCCACCCGCTCACCGGGGGGCCCAAGGTGAACCAGTTCCTTCAGACCTCCAAGCCCAACGTCTTCGCCGCGGGGAACGTGGTGGTGGTGTACGACCTGGTGGACTGGGTCAGCGCCGAGGGACTTAGGGCGGGAGAGAACGCGGCCCGGTACGCGCTGGGGACCTTGAGATCCCCGGGGAGGACGTTCCAGGTGGAGCCCGGCAGGGGGGTTAGGCTCCTGTCCCCCCAGGTGGTTGGAGATCAGGAGGACTCCATGGTTTTCCTTCGGGTGAGCGAGCCGGTGGAGCGGCGGTGCAGGATCGTGACCATGCCGGACGTGGGATCCGCCAACCTCAGGTACGCCAGGCCGGGGGAGATGAACGAGCTCAAGATCAAGGCGGAGGCGCTGAGGTCCCTGGGAGATGACGTGAAGGCCATCCAGGTCCATGTGGAGGAGGTGCGCTGACGTGGAGATGCGGAAGATGATATGCGTGTCATGTCCCGTGGGCTGCACCATGGAGGTCCACGTGGAGGGAGACCAGGTGGTGTCGGTGAAGGGGAACACCTGCCCCAGGGGGCAGACCTACGCGGAGGCGGAGGTCAGGAATCCGGTTCGGGTCTTCACCTCCACCGTGCGGGTGGAGGGTGGGGTGCTCAGCGTGTGTCCCGTGAGGAGTGCCAGGCCCCTGCCGCTGAGCAGGGTCTTCGATGTGGCCCGGGAGCTTGCCCGGGTGAAGGTGGTTGCGCCGGTATCGATAGGACAGGTTATAATTGCTGATGTATGCGGAACCGGAGTTGACATCGTAGCCAGCCGCTCACTAAAGCGAAAGGAGTCCTGATCAATGCCGAGCATCGAAGTGATGGTCATGAACCCCCATGGGCTTCACGCCCGCCCTGCCGCGGTCTTCGTCCAGAAGGCGGCCTCCTTCCCCTGTAGCGTCAAGGTCTACAAGGGGGACAGGAGCGCGGACGCCAAGAGCATCCTTGGGATCATGTCCCTGGGGATCGAGCCCGGGGAGACCATAAGGATCGAGGCGGAGGGTGATGGTGCCGAGGCGGCTTTGGAGGCCCTGAAGGCGGTGGCCACCGACACCAGCATCTGAACTCAACACTAGCCCTAGTGTCCTAAAAAGTATTCTTCGCCCCGGGTGTTGACGTAACGCCCGGGGCGTATTACACTACGCCTTGTCCCGCGGGGGCGGCGGTTGAGCGGTTCTTGCGGGGGTACCATGACAGGTTTATAAGGGGAGACTGCCACTAGGTTTAGGGCTTAGTGGGCATGGCGGGCTCTTTTGAGTTTAGGAATTGCTAGGAGAGTTTGATCCTGGCTCAGGACGAACGCTGGCGGCGTGCTTAACACATGCAAGTCGGACGGTTAGTAGGTGAAAGCTTGCTGGATCCTACTGATAGTGGCGGACGGGTGAGTAACACGTGAGAACCTGACCCAAGCAGGGGGACAACTGCTGGAAACGGCAGCTAATACCCCATAGGCGGGAGACCGTTAAAGGAGTGATCCGGCTTGGGAGGGGCTCGCGGCCTATCAGCTAGTAGGTGTGGTAATGGCGCACCTAGGCGATGACGGGTAGCCGGCCTGAGAGGGTGTACGGCCACACTGGAACTGAGATACGGTCCAGACTCCTACGGGAGGCAGCAGTGGGGAATATTGGGCAATGGGGGCAACCCTGACCCAGCGACGCCGCGTGGGGGAAGAAGTCCTTCGGGATGTAAACCTCTGTTGTGTGGGAAGAAGGATGTGACGGTACCACACGAGGAAGCCCCGGCAAACTACGTGCCAGCAGCCGCGGTAATACGTAGGGGGCGAGCGTTGTCCGGAATTACTGGGCGTAAAGAGCGCGTAGGCGGCTGGATAAGTCGGCTGTGAAAGACGTGGGCTCAACTCACGGATTGCGGTTGATACTGTCTGGCTAGAGTGCGGGAGAGGGAAGTGGAATTCCCGGTGTAGCGGTGAAATGCGTAGATATCGGGAGGAACACCAGTGGCGAAGGCGGCTTCCTGGACCGCTACTGACGCTCAAGCGCGAAAGCTGGGGGAGCGAACGGGATTAGATACCCCGGTAGTCCCAGCTGTAAACGATGGATGCTAGGTGTGGGGGTCGTATGGCCTCCGTGCCGGAGTTAACGCGATAAGCATCCCGCCTGGGGAGTACGGCCGCAAGGCTGAAACTCAAAGGAATTGACGGGGGCCCGCACAAGCGGTGGAGCACGTGGTTTAATTCGATGCAAACCGAAGCACCTCACCTGGGTTTGACATGTAGGTGGTAGGGAGATGAAAGTTGAACGACCCTGGGGTAACTCAGGGAGCCTACACAGGTGCTGCATGGCTGTCGTCAGCTCGTGTCGTGAGATGTTGGGTTAAGTCCCGCAACGAGCGCAACCCCTATTGCCAGTTGCTAACGGGAGAGCCGAGGACTCTGGCGAGACTGCCGTCGACAAGGCGGAGGAAGGTGGGGACGACGTCAAGTCATCATGGCCTTTATGCCCAGGGCGACACACGTGCTACAATGGCCGGCACAGAGGGGAGCGAGACCGCGAGGTGGAGCGAATCCCAGAAAGCCGGTCCCAGTTCGGATTGCAGTCTGCAACTCG
Organism: Thermanaerovibrio acidaminovorans DSM 6589; assembly: GCF_000024905.1. NCBI lineage: Bacteria > Thermotogati > Synergistota > Synergistia > Synergistales > Synergistaceae > Thermanaerovibrio > Thermanaerovibrio acidaminovorans. Next base: position 1,624,316 of record NC_013522.1, on the reverse strand, counting down.
ACTGCATGAAGCCGGAATCGCTAGTAATCGCGGATCAGCCAAGCCGCGGTGAATACGTTCCCGGGCCTTGTACACACCGCCCGTCACACCACCCGAGTTGGGTGTACCCCGAAGTCACCGGCCTAACCTGCGAGGGGGGGAGGTGCCTAAGGGGATGCTTGGTAAGGGGGGTGAAGTCGTAACAAGGTAGCCGTACCGGAAGGTGCAGCTGGATCACCTTCTTTCTAAGGAGAAAGTTTACGAGGGTTCGTCTTTGGTCTCCCCTGGCCTGTTTTGGACATGCACAATGACAGAGTCCTCTTTTGGGGTTATATGAGGAAGATGGGGTTAAGGTATTAAGGGCACGCGGGGGATGCCTAGGCGCCAGATGCCGATGAAGGACGTAGCAAGCTGCGAAAAGCCACGGGGAGGCGCAAGCGGCCGTTGATCCGTGGATTTCCGAATGGGGCAACCTGCCGGGAGTAGTTCCGGCGCCCTTTATGGGGCGGGCACTCGGCGAAGTGAAACATCTCAGTAGCCGAAGGTAGGAGAAATCGAAGAGATTCCCTGAGTAGTGGTGAGCGAAAGGGGAGCAGCCTAAACACTGTGCGTGTAAGCGTGCGGGCGTTGCGCGCGGTGGGTAGAGGGACAGGCTGGGGGCGGGCCGCATCTCGTCCGGTCAGTGAGAAAGGCTCATTGTAGCGGAACCGTGTTGGGAAAGCGGGCCGCAGAGGGTGATAGCCCCGTACGCGAAACGATGAGCTCTGGCTAAGCCTGATCCCGAGTAGGGCGGAGCACGTGGAATTCCGTCTGAATCAGGGCCGACCACGGTCTAAGGCTAAATACGTCTGGCGACCGATAGTGTATCAGTACCGAGAGGGAAAGGTGAAAAGCACCCCTGGCGGGGAGTGAAATAGACCTGAAACCGCGTGCTTACAAGCAATCGGAGCCGCGCGAGCGGTGACGGTGTGCCTCTTGGAAAATGAGCCGTCGAGTTATGGTGTGTGGCGAGGTTAAGGGCTGTTAGGTCTGTAGCCGCAGGGAAACCGAGTCTGAATAGGGCGCTAGTCGCATGCCATAGACCCGAAGCCGTACGATCTATCCATGTCCAGGTTGAAGTCCGGGTGACACCGGATGGAGGACCGAACCAGGGCCTGTTGAAAAAGGCTTGGATGAGGTGTGGATAGGAGTGAAAAGCTAATCGAGTACGGTGATAGCTGGTTCTCCCCGAAATGCATTGAGGTGCAGCCTCGACGTGGAGGTGTGACGGGGGTAGAGCTACTGGATGGGTGAGGGGGCCGATGGGTCTACCGAGCTCAACCAAACTCCGAATACCGTTACACGCAGTTGGGAGTGAGACTACGGGTGAGAAGATCCGTGGTCGAGAGGGAAAGAGCCCAGACATCCGGCTAAGGTCCCGAAGCCTGCGCTAAGTGTTACAAGGATGTGGGGGTGCTGAGACAGCCAGGAGGTTGGCTTAGAAGCAGCCATCCTTGAAAGAGTGCGTAACAGCTCACTGGTCGAGCGCTCCTGCGCCGAAAATGTGGGGGGCTAAGCGCGGCACCGAAGCCGATGCATGTGTGGTTATGCCGCACATGGGTAGGGGAGCGTTCCGTATGGGGCGAAGTCAGGTTGTGAAGTCTGGTGGACCGTACGGAAGTGAGAATGACGGCATGAGTAGCGTTAGGCAGGTGTAAACCCTGCCCGCCGGAAGCCCAAGGATTCCTGGGGAAGGTCAGTCCGCCCAGGGTTAGGCGGGACCTAAGCCGAGGCCGAGAGGCGTAGGTGATGGACAGCCGGTAGACAATCCGGCCCCGCTGGTGCGCGTTATTACCGATGGGGTGACGCAGGAGGCTATGTGCGCCGGGTGATGGAAGTCCCGGTCTAAGGATGTAGGGTGTCAGGTAGGTAAATCCGCCTGGCGTGAGCCTGAGATCTGATGGGGACTGCGGTTATACGCGGGAAGGCACAGATGCCAAGCTGCCGAGAAAAGCCTCTAGGGAGTGTTACCAGCGCCCGTACTGTAAACCGACACAGGTGGGCAAGCTGAGAAGGCAAAGGTGAACGGGAGAACCCTCGTTAAGGAACTCTGCAAGTTGACCCCGTAACTTCGGGAGAAGGGGTGCCCTGTGGCGTGAATCTGGAAGCGGAGTAAGCGCTGTGGGGTCGCAGAAACCAGGCTCAGGCGACTGTTTAATTAAAACACAGGACTCTGCTGAAGGCGCAAGCCGAGGTATAGGGTCTGACACCTGCCCGGTGCTGGAAGGTTAAGGGGAGGGGTTAGCCGTCAGGCGAAGCTCTGAACCGAAGCCCCAGTAAACGGCGGCCGTAACTATAACGGTCCTAAGGTAGCGAAATTCCTTGTCGGGTAAGTTCCGACCTGCACGAATGGTGTAACGATCTGAGCGCTGTCTCGACGAGGGACCCGGCGAAATTGTGGTACTGGTAAAGACGCCAGTTACCCGTGGTGGGACGGAAAGACCCCGTGGAGCTTTACTGTAGCCTGATATTGGGTCTTGGCAATCTCTGTACAGGATAGGTGGGAGGCGTAGAAGTCATGCCGCCAGGTGTGATGGAGCCGTCGTTGGGATACCACCCTTAGGTTGCTGGGGTTCTAACCGCTAGAGCTGAACCGCTAAGCGGGACACTGTCAGGTGGGCAGTTTGACTGGGGCGGTCGCCTCCTAAAGAGTAACGGAGGCGCGCGAAGGTCACCTCATCGCGAATGGAAATCGCGAGTTGAGCGCAAGGGTATAAGGTGGCTTAACTGTGAGAGCGACAGTTCGAGCAGAGACGAAAGTCGGTCCTAGTGATCCGGTGGTACCGAGTGGAAGGGCCATCGCTCATCGGATAAAAGCTACCCCGGGGATAACAGGCTGATCTCCCCCGAGAGTTCCCATCGACGGGGAGGTTTGGCACCTCGATGTCGGCTCGTCGCATCCTGGGGCTGGAGAAGGTCCCAAGGGTTGGTCTGTTCGCCCATTAAAGCGGTACGTGAGCTGGGTTTAGAACGTCGTGAGACAGTTCGGTCCCTATCCACCACGGGCGTAGGGGATTTGAGGGGATCTGCTCCTAGTACGAGAGGACCGGAGTGGACGAACCGCTGGTGTACCGGTTGTGGCGCCAGCTGCATAAGCCGGGTAGCCATGTTCGGATCGGATAACCGCTGAAGGCATCTAAGCGGGAAACCGGCCCCGAGATGAGATCCCCCACTGGGCAACCAGGTAAGGCATCCTGCAGATGACAGGATAGATAGGCCGGAGGTGTAAGCGGTGCGAGCCGTTGAGCTGACCGGTACTAATATGCCGAGGCCTTAACCCCATCTTCCTCATGTAACCCAATTAGGGGAACATCCAGATTTCCGGTGGCCATAGCGGAGGGGAAACACCCGGATCCATGCCGAACCCGGCAGTTAAGCCCTCCAGCGCCGATGGTACTGCGGGGGGTACCCGTGGGAGAGTAGGTCGCCGCCGGTCCTTATTGTAGCGGTGGGACTGAGAACACATCTCAGACCCACCGCTATGTTTATTATGGATCCCGGATGCCCTCGATGCCGATGACTTTTGTAAGGGCATTCCTGGCGTTGCTTTAATATAAACCCCCTTTCATCCTGTGGACCCATTAACTATAACGGACGACTCTCGCCTCCCCTAGGGGGACAGGCCTTTCTTTTTGCTGTTGGTGTCCCCATCAGCTGGTCAAACACCACCCGCCCGGTCGACCCATCGACCGGGCGATTTCGTGCCACCCAGTGGATGGGTCTAATGGACTTTGCCTAGCTGGATCTCTTCACGGATATTCCGATGATGTGCTAGCCTTTCCTTGGGGGCGGTATCTGAGATCGGGCCGCCATAGGGGGGATGTGGATGAAGAGGGTGAGCATACTCAACAACGTGATAGGCCCGGTTATGAGGGGGCCGTCCAGCTCCCACACCGCGGGGCCTTGGAGGATCGGCCGGGTGCTCCGGGACCTTTTGGGATCCGAGCCCCAGGAGGCCCGGATCGTGATGGACCCCTCCAGCTCCATCGGGGTCTGCTACGAGACCCAGGGGAGTCACCTGGCCATGCTGGCGGGCCTACTGGACCTGCCGCTGACGGACCTAAGGTTCCATGACCTGGTCCGCCTGGCCCCCCGGATGGGGTTTCGGGCCCACTTCGAGCTCGCCCCCTTCCCGGAGGCGGATCATCCCAACAGCGTCCTCTTCCACCTGAAGGGCCGGGGCGGGGAGATCCTCACCGCCCACGGCCGGTCCGTGGGTGGAGGCTCCATGGAGATCGCCTCCCTGGACCGCTTCCCGGTGATGATCACCGGGGACCGGTACCACCTTCTGGTGGAGGCCCCGGCGGAGCATGCGGACCTGGCGTGCCAGGCCCTGTCCTCCTGGGACCGGGAGCCCTCCTTGGCCTGTGTCCAGGATAGGTGCCTGGTTCAGGCCTCGTCCCACTCGGCTCCCCCGGGGGAGCTCATGGGTTACGTGGTTGTCCTGGCGGAGCAGGAGGGGTGGCTGGTGCGGTCCTGCGGACCCGTCATGTATCCACTGGCGGGGGAGGAGCTCTGTTCGGACGCGGCGGGGCTGGTATCCCTGGCGCTGGAGCGGGGCCTGTCCCTGGGTCAGGCGGCGCTGTTGAGCGAGTCGAGCCTGCTTGGGATCCCCATTGAGGAGCTGGACCGGGAGATGGAGGGGCGCCTCCGGGTGATGATCCGGTCGGTGGAGGATGGGTTTAGGATCGAGTCCCCCATGAGGCTCATCAGGCCCTTCGCCGGCGGGCTTCTGGAGGCCCATAGGGAGGGCCGTTTCCCCATAGGGGGGCCTCACCTCATGGCGGCCCTTCGGGCCGCGGCGGCCATGCACGTGAACAGCTCCGGCGGGGTGGTCTGCGCCGCCCCCACCGGGGGATCCGCAGGGGTTCTCCCCGGGGTCCTGGTGACCCTATTGGAGGACCTGGACGTTCCCCGGGAGATGGTGCTCAGGGGACTTTGGGCCGCCGGGGCGGTGGGGCAGTGCCTTGACCGGGTGAGCACCTTCGCCGCCGAGGCCTGCGGATGCCAGGTGGAGATAGGGGCCGCAGGGGCCATGGCCGCTGCGGCGGTGGTGGAGGCCCTGGGGGGCACCCCGAAACGGGCCTGCGACGCCGCCGCCACGGTGTTCCAGAACGTGATGGGCTCCGTCTGCGACCTGGTTCAGGGGGTGGTGGAGGTTCCCTGCCACAGCAGGAACGCCGCCCTGGCCTCCATGGCTCTCCTCTGTGCGGACCTGGTGATGGGGGGCTACGAGAGCCCAGTCCCCCTGGACGAGACCCTGTGGGCGGTGGACCAGGTGGGCCGGATGCTTCCCCCGGAGCTCCGGTGCACCTCCCGGGGGGGCCTGGCCCTCTGTCCCTCCGCCATGGCCCTCGGGGTTGACGATCGATTGCGAAAAGTCTAGATCTTTAGGATCAGCTGGGGCATAATTGTAATCCCTGAGCCCGCGTCTTTGGGCCTTTGAAGGGGCAAAACCGGTGGAGGAGGAGAGATCATGAGGCTTAGGAGGCTGGAGGGGTTGAGGCCCGGGGCGATCGAGGCGGACTACCTTAACCTGGTCATGTACGACCTGGCGGGGGGGATGAGGTCCGTCAGCCTTCCCAGGGGCTACGTTTCGGAGGAGATCTTCTCCGACGGGGTTGGCTTCGATGCCTCCAACTACGGTTTCGCCAAGGTTCACCAGTCCGACATGGTGGCCATCCCGGACTGCCACGCCGCCTGGCTGGAGGACCGGGAGGGCCTTTCGGTGCTACACGTGATCTGCGACGTGGTGTCCACCGAGCGGGAGCCCTTCGACCAGTACCCCAGGTCGGTGGCCAAGAGGACCCTGGAGCACCTCAGGTCCACCGGAGTGGCGGACCAGGCCAGGATGCTGGTGGAGCTGGAGTACTACGTGTTCGACTCGGTGGAGTACTCCACCGGCCTGGACCACTCCTACTACTCGGTGTCCTCCCGGGAGGGCCTGGGTGAGGGTTTCTGCCGGGATCAGCGGTTCGGCCCCCTGAAGGGCTACCACAAGCTTCCCCCGGAGGACCGGTTCTTCGACTTCAGGAACGAGACGGTGAGGATCATGGAGGAGGCGGGCATACCGGTCAAGTACCACCATCACGAGGTGGGGGCCTCCCAGCTGGAGATAGAGCTGGACTTCGCAGACCTGGTGAGCGCGGCGGACAACGTGTGCCTGGCCAAGTGGATGATCTCCTCCGTGGCGGACCAGATGGGGCTCAAGGTGACCTTCATGCCCAAGCCCCTGTACCGGATGCCGGGCAACGGGATGCACGTCCACCAGTACCTGGAGAGGGGTGGCAGGAGCATCTTCCCCGGGGATGGGGCCTGTGGCCTGTCCCGGGAGGGGCTGGCCTACGTGGCGGGGCTCCTGGAGCACAGCCTCACCGGAAGCCTGCTGGCCTTCACCAACCCCAGCACCAACAGCATTCATAAGCGAAGAATTCTATTGATTCGAACCCCTAAAATAAAAAACAGCCTGTCTTTTTTCCGTAAAGACGGCTGTAATGATTGTGCTTTTGCTCAAATTTGAGCGAAAGTGGTATTAAGTTTAAGAAGGCTTAATGTTATAACTTTTCCTTTGGTTTTACAAATAGACTTACAGACTTTTTTGTCTAAAAGTATTTATTTGAATAAAAGAGAAAAATGAAAGGCATACACAACGGTCATTATTTTTGTTAATATTGTAAAATTCCTTCACAAACGCAGAATTATCATGTTATGTTTGAAGAAAATGTGCTATAATGGAAAAAAGATATAAAGAGGTGACCAAGATGACCGTTAGCTATAAAAAGCTTTGGAAATTGTTGATAGACCGCGATATGAAGAAGAAAGATTTACAAGCTGCTGCGGGAATAAGTCCATCGTCAATTTCCAAGCTTTCTAAAAACGAATATGTCAGTATGGACGTTCTTATAAAGGTTTGTACGGCACTTGGTGTCGATTTTAAAGATATCATGGAATTAGTGCCAAATATGGTTGAAGAAAGGGAGTAGAGTTATGGAAAATAACAGAAAAGAACAGGAACGGGCGGAATTACACCGTACGATATGGAATATGGCAAATGATTTAAGAGGCAGTGTAGATGGCTGGGACTTTAAGCAATATGTTCTCGGTATGCTGTTTTACCGCTACATATCTGAAAATATTACCGCCTATATTAACGCCGGAGAATGGGAAGCTGGCAATACGGAATTTGATTATGCCAAGCTATCCGACGAAGAAGCAGAACAGGCACGAGAGGATTTGGTTAAGACAAAAGGCTTTTTTATTTTACCCAGCGAACTTTTTGAAAATGTCCGAGCTCGTGCAAAGGATGACGAAAACTTAAATGAAACACTGGAACAGATTTTCAGTAATATAGAAGCATCTGCGCAAGGAACAGAGAGCGAAGATAACTTCAAAGGTTTGTTTGACGATATTGATGTTAACAGCAATAAGCTGGGCAACACTGTAGCAAAGCGTAATGAAAAGCTGGTTAAGCTATTGAATTCTGTTGGAGAAATGAAGCTGGGAGATTACAAAGACAATACCATAGATGCATTCGGTGATGCCTATGAATTCCTGATGGGTATGTATGCATCCAATGCAGGAAAAAGTGGTGGTGAATACTATACGCCGCAGGAGGTTTCTGAACTCCTTACCCATCTTACAATCGTGGGAAAAACTGAAGTCAACAAGGTATATGACCCCGCGTGCGGTTCTGGTTCTCTACTCTTAAAGTTTGCAAAAATCTTAGGAAAAGAAAATGTACGTCAAGGGTTTTTCGGTCAGGAAATCAACATTACAACCTACAACCTGTGCAGAATTAATATGTTCCTGCACGATATTGATTATGACAAATTTGATATTGCCCTTGGGGACACACTAACAGATCCGCAACATTGGGATGATGAGCCTTTTGAAGCCATTGTATCAAATCCACCTTACTCAATTAAGTGGAAGGGCGATAGTGATCCTATTTTGATTAACGATCCCCGTTTTTCTCCAGCGGGAGTATTGGCTCCTAAATCCAAGGCAGATCTTGCTTTTATTATGCATAGTCTCTCATGGCTTGCAACAAACGGAACAGCGGCTATTGTCTGTTTCCCCGGTGTAATGTACCGCGGTGGTGCTGAAAAGAAAATCAGGCAGTACCTGATTGACAATAACTATATCGACTGTATCATTCAGTTACCGGATAACTTGTTTTATGGTACCAGCATTGCTACCTGCATTATGGTGTTAAAGAAATCTAAATCAGACAATAGTACCTTATTTATCGATGCATCAAAGGAATTTGTCAAGGTTACGAATAACAACAAACTAACACAGGAAAATATTAAGAACATTCTTAACACTTATATAGATAGGAAAGATATTGAGCACTTTGCCAGGCTTGTGCCAAACAGTGAAATAGCTGAACAAGATTATAACCTGTCTGTTGCTACCTATGTTGAACAGGAGGATACACGGGAAAAGATTGATATTGTTGCCCTCAATGCTGAAATAGAAAAAATCGTGGCGAGACAGCAGATTTTAAGGGAAGAAATAGATAAGATTATTGCAGAAATTGAGGTGGGCAAATGAGTAAGTTAGATGAACTGATTGCTGAACTTTGTCCAAGTGGGGTTAAGTATGTGCCTCTAAAACAAATTGCTGAAGTAGGCACAGGTAGTAGTGATCGTGTAAATGCAGTTGATGATGGAGAATATCCTTTTTATGTTCGGTCAAAAAATATACTTCGCAGTAATCGATATTTATTTGATGAAGAAGCAATTATAATTCCTGGAGAAGGTGGAATTGGAGATATTTTTCATTATGTGAACGGAAAATATGACTTACACCAAAGAGCTTATCGAATCCATTTGATTGATCCAAATGTTAATACTAAATTCACATATTACTGTTTATCAGCGAACTTCAAAAAATTTATTATTATGAAAGCAGTTAATGCAACGGTAACGTCTATTCGTAAACCAATGATAGAGAATTTTCAAATCCCCCTCCCTCCACTGCCTGTGCAGCAGGAAATTGTCCGTATTCTGGACAATTTCACAGAGCTTACAGCAGAGCTTACAGCAGAGCTTACAGCAGAGCTTACAGCAAGAAGAAAGCAGTATGAGTATTATAGGGATTTTCTGCTTACGTTTGGTGATGAGGTAGAGTGGACGACATTGGGAGAGGTTGCAATCAACCTTGATTCTAAGCGTAAACCTGTCGCTAAAGGGAAACGTAAAGCGGGTGAATATCCGTACTATGGAGCCTCTGGAATTGTTGACTATGTAGACGACTATATTTTCGACGGTGACTACTTGTTAGTTTCAGAAGATGGTGCAAATCTTGTGGCAAGAGTAACCCCTATTGCTTTTTCTGCGTCTGGAAAGATATGGGTAAACAACCATGCTCATGTATTGGAATTCGAAACATATGAAGATAGAAAGTTTATTGAATACTACCTGAACATGATTGACTTAAGTCGTTTTTTATCAACTGCGGCACAACCAAAATTGACACAAGAGAATCTTAACAAGATACCAGTTCCTGCTCCGTCTTTTGAAGAAAAAGAACGCATCGTCGCTATCCTCGATCGCTTTGACGCTCTCTGCAACGACTTAACCAGCGGCATTCCTGCTGAAATCGAAGCACGGCAAAAGCAATATGAATATTACAGGGACAAGCTATTAACCTTTAAGGAGGTGACGGGATGAGCATTTACAACATCGTTGCCAGTACTGATGAAGCAACGGTTGTTGCTGAATATGCAGCTGAATACAATGTTCGTCCTGAAAAGTATCAGAGCGAGGCAGAACTTGAGCGGGAGTTTATCAGGCAACTAACTTCACAAGGATATGAATATATTTCAGTGCACAATGAAGCTTCATTGATAGAAAATCTTCGAAAGCAACTTGAACTGCTTAATGATTTTACATTTACTGATAGCGAATGGGACAGATTTTTTACAGAATGTATTGCCAATACAAATGAGGGAATTGTTGAAAAGACCAGAAAAATCCAGGATGACCATATCCAGATTCTAAAACGTGAAGATGGAACAACAAAGAACATATACCTTTTGGATAAAAAGAATATCCATAACAATCGCTTGCAAGTTATTAATCAATACGAAGAAGCAGGCGGCAAGCATGAAAACCGATATGATGTAACAATCCTTGTCAATGGACTTCCACTAGTTCATGTAGAGTTAAAGCGTCGTGGTGTTGCTATCCGTGAAGCTTTCAACCAGATAAAAAGATACCAACGTGACAGCTTTTGGGCGGCTTCTGGTTTATTTGAGTATGTGCAAATATTTGTAATCTCAAATGGCACCCATACAAAGTATTATAGCAACACCACAAGAAACGCACATATCAAGGAGCAAAATAGCAGTGAACGTCGAAGAAGCAAAAAAACAAGCAATAGCTTTGAGTTTACCAGCTTTTGGGCAGATGCAAACAACAAAATTATTCCTGACCTTCTGGACTTTACTAAAACATTTTTTGCCAAGCATACCCTCTTAAATATACTAACAAAATATTGTATTTTTACATCTGAAGATCTGCTCCTTGTAATGCGTCCTTATCAAATAGCTGCTGCAGAACGTATATTATCACGTATTGTAGTATCAACCAACTACAAGAAGATGGGCACAACTGCAGCTGGAGGATATATTTGGCATACAACAGGCTCTGGTAAGACATTGACCAGTTTTAAGACAGCCCAATTAGCTTCTGCCTTGCCTTACATAGACAAGGTACTGTTTGTCGTTGACCGTAAAGACCTAGATTATCAGACTATGAAGGAATATGACCGTTTTGAAAAAGGGGCAGCTAACGGTAATACGTCCACAAGAGTTCTTCAAAGACAATTGGAGGACAGGGATGAAAAAGGAAATCCTCATGAATACAAAATCATTGTAACCACTATTCAGAAGCTGGATATATTTATTCGAAAAAACAAACAGCATGATATTTATAAGAAACATGTGGTATTGATTTTTGATGAGTGTCACCGTTCCCAATTTGGTGAAATGCATCAAGCTATCACGAAGAGCTTTAAGAACTACCATATCTTCGGCTTTACGGGAACTCCGATTTTTGCTGCTAATGCCAGTTCAGGAGGTAACCCACTGCTTCGTACAACCGAGCAGGTTTTTGGAGAAAAACTGCATACTTATACCATTGTGGATGCCATCAATGATGGGAATGTTCTGCCTTTTAGAATAGATTTTATCAATACCATTAAGATGCCTGATTACGTTAATGATAAAAAAGTCTATAGCATTGACAGAGAAAAAGCCTTAGCAGATCCACAGCGAATCAGTGAAATTGTTTCTTATGTTCTTGAACACTTTGATCAGAAGACGAAGCGCAATAGTTATTACACATTCTCTGCGAAATGGGAAGAAGCAGATAAGCACAACCCTAAAAAGATGATAGAAAAGCGTGAAACAAGGCGAGTTGCCGGTTTCAACTCCATATTTGCTGCTGCATCCATCCCAATGGCAATCAGATACTATAATGAGTTTAAGAAGCAGATAGCGGAAAAGAACCGTAACCTTACCATTGCAACTATTTTCAGTTTTAGTGCAAATGAAGAAGAGCCAGATGGATTGCTTCCTGAAGAGGATTTTAATATGGAAAACCTTGACCAGAGCTCCAGAGATTTTCTTGAGGCAGCTATCCGAGATTACAATTCCACATTTAGTACGAATTACGATACTTCCTCGGATAAGTTCCAGAATTATTATAAAGACCTCTCTCTTCGTGTAAAGAATCGGGAGATTGATATATTGATTGTTGTCAATATGTTCCTGACAGGCTTTGATGCAACAACCCTAAATACGCTATGGGTAGATAAAAACCTGAGACAGCATGGATTGATTCAGGCTTTTTCAAGAACTAACCGCATCCTAAACAGCGTTAAGACCTATGGTAATATCGTTTGCTTTAGAGATTTGAAAGAAGAAACAGACAAAGCTATTGCACTATTCGGCAATAAGGATGCTGGCGGTATTGTACTGTTAAAAACATACGAAGAATACTATAACGGCTATGATGATAAAGGTGAGTATAAGCCGGGCTATGCAGAATTGATTGCAACTCTTACAACACAGTATCCCCTTGGACAACCTATTCTCGGAGAAGAAGCGGAAAAAGACTTTATCAGGTTATATGGAGCAATACTCAGGCTCAGAAATATTCTTACTTCTTTCGATGACTTTGAAGGAAATGAGATTTTATCTGAAAGGGATTTTCAGGACTATCAGAGCATTTATATTGACCTGTATCAGGAATACAGAAAAGGTGCTGATGGTGACAAAGAAACTATCAATGATGACATAGTTTTTGAGATTGAACTGGTCAAGCAGATAGAGGTAAATATTGACTACATCCTTATGCTTGTAGCCAAATATCAACAATCCAACTGCAAGGATAAAACCATTCTTACGACCATTGATAAGGCTATCAATTCGAGTATTGAACTTCGAAGTAAGAAAGAGCTTATCGAGCGTTTTATTGAGCAAGTCAATGTATCGACCAAAGTGGATGAGGATTGGCGAAAATTCCTCCATGAGCGTAAAGAAGAAGATATTTCAGCAATTATAGAAGAAGAAAAATTAAAGCCCGAAGAAACCCGCCGTTTCATCGACAATGCTTTCCGAGATGGAATGCTTAAAACAACCGGTACAGATATTGATAAAATCATGCCACCTGTATCCCGCTTTGGCGGAGGCAGAGCCGCGAAAAAACAAGGAATTATCGAAAAGCTGATGGTATTCTTTGAAAAGTATTTAGGTTTGGTGTAGTCTATACCGTATGATAAAGGAGCATTTTGAATGGGAAAGATTATTGAACATGATTTACTTCCGAAACAAAAACCAAGAAAAAGCAACTTAAAAGTAAAAGTTGATTTATACAATTATGCAACTGAGCTATATAATGAATTATCAAAAATTGGTATTATTCAGCGCCTAAAAGATACCCCTCAGCTTGGTGTTATTAGAGTTCCCAAAAATCTAAGGAAATCTCGATTTGACTATACTGTATTACAATTATATTTTCATCAGCTAATAAAGAAAAATTTACAGACCAAGCTCGAGCTAACATATAATAACCCTGTGAAGGCTAAGGAATTTGGGGATAATATGCAATATATATCAGAAAAAGAAAATCCAACTGTGGGGGATATGTTGCAAATCCTTACAATTGCTTATAATCTAGGACATTTTTATAATACCTTTACTGCTTCGCGAGCAGTTGTAATGCTTGCAGAGGAAAATGTGGATTTTAGAAATAAACTATTGAATAGTTCTAATAGCCATCGATTTAGGGTAGCTGCAGAGTCTTTATTGAGTGAGCAAAATTATCATAGGCTACATTTATTGAATTCATTACTTGTCCTTGAACGTTGTGATCAGAGCAAACAATCTGTCATATTGGCACAGGAACTTATATATGCATATCTTAATGAAAACTCAATTAGTGATGGTAGTAAACTGCATTTTATATTTAAAGTTTTTCGCTCTGTTCGCAATGTTTCCTATATCGCTTATGACTTACAAATTGCAAATATGCCCATAACAATTGACTTGTGCAATAAAGAATCGGTTCTTATCCTATTTCATGAGCTATTATCAATTTATAATGATCAATTACCTGCAAATCGATTAATTGCTTCTATTGGGAAAATGCTTGATGACACAGTTTATAATGAGAATTCAAACGCTATTTGCTACTATAGAATATCACGAAAAATCGTCAATACTTTATCTAAAGATGAGAGTATTAAGCATAAAGAATACTATTCTGATTTTTGGTTATGTTCAAAAAGCATTTTTAATAAACAACATCGCCAAACACGTGATTATTCACCAGATGCTATTCTGAAATTAACATTTGCTGCTGAGGACAAAAAATTATCACAAGGATTGTTGTTGGAATTGGAACGTATAAATAACTCAAGAGTAGGATACTACGATCGAAATTCTGGAGAACGAACAATACTTGTTTCAATAAAAAAGAATTGCCAGAATAAAGCTCTTACATCGTTTAGAGTATTAAAATCTACAATTAAATATTTGCGCCGAGTTGCGCACCCATCAAATGCAGACATACGATATTTACTCGCCAGTAAATTTTTTCTCTATTATTTATTTGGCGAAAATCCAGTCGTAATTAAAGCAACAGTTGATCCTGAAATTTGTGTGTTATGCACACGAGGTAAGAGGCAACGCACTGCTGAAATTAAATCCCTTTTAGCAAAAGGGAATGGAAATACCGATGAACGTCATGAAGTGGAATTTATGCTTGACTGTCTAATGCAAGATGACATTAATGATACGAGTATTACAATACCTTCAAGCATATTAATTTATCAAAAAGATTTGTCTGGAAAGAAATTAAGTGAATTTGATGGGATGGTTATTCATCCAATGAGAAAGTCAGAACAAATCATGTTACTAGAAGCAAAAAACACTGATAGCAATCCTTCGTATGCTAAAAAATGCTTATTAGATAAACTTGATAAACTGAATTTTGACTACAACAAAGATGCTATTAAAATTCATAACTATGATGCCTTGCTCAAGATATCCATTTAGAAATGATAATCGATCAAAAAGACCAGCCGCTTCAAGCATTCATGCCTGATTGTGACTGGTCTCTTTTTGCTCCGCTTGAAGCTGTTCATTTAAGTTTTTCTTCAATCCCTAAGTGAACGCCTCTTTCGGTGGGCTTTTCTTGAATGCGATGCACGGCGCAGGAATCGGCTTGTTGGTTTTGATCCTGGTTTGTTCCCTCGCGATCCCGGCCCTGGCGCAGGGCGGGGGGGACGGGGGGATCCCGGGGCTTCCCGGGGGCGCGGCGGGGGACACGGGTCTCCCGGGCATCTACGACAGTTCCCCTCCCGTGATCGTGGTGCCGGGGGCGCCCCAGGGGCCCGAAACGCCCGCGGGGCCGTTGCAGATCTTCCCGAGCCAGCCGGCGGTCCCGGCGGCTCCGGGCCAGGCGGAAGAAGAACAAAGGTCCATAGCGGACCAGACGAACCTGCTGGCGCTGAACGCGGCCATTGAGGCGGCCCGGGCTGGCGAGGCGGGCCGGGGCTTCGCGGTGGTTGCGGAGGAGGTTCGGAAGCTGGCGGAGGAGTCCGCCCAGGCGGCGAAGGAAGTGGAGGACCTGATAGTGCCCCTTCAGGGCAGCGCGGAGGCGTCGTTGCGGGTGACGGAGGAGTCCCGCAGGTCAATGGAGGAGACGGTTAGTCGTGCCCACGAGTCGGTGGAGGGTCTGAGGCAGGTTCTGGTTCACATAAAGACGGTGAACGACGCCATGCAGAACATAGCGGCCACGTCGGAGGAGCAGGCGGCGGCGGCGCAGGAGATAGCCCGTGGCATAGACAACGCCACCCAGGCCACCCTAGAGACCACCACGGCGGTGGATATGATTCGGCAATCCAGCGAGGAGACCGCCAAGGCCAGCGAGTCGGTGGCCCAGGAGGCGCAGCGGATGAGCCAGATGGCGGAGAAGTTGAAGACCTTGATAGGCAGGTTCAAGCACGACTCCTCCACCCTGAGCCTCAAGGGATAGCCAAAGGGACAGGAGAAAAGCCAAGCATGGGGCCCCGCAGGGCCCCATGCGTCATTTCCGGTTCCCGTGGCTTATGGGAGGGTATATGATCTTCTCGAGATCGAACGAAAGAGGGTTGGGGACATGCGTTGTGCTAGATCCGGATGCGGTTGCGGTTGCGGTGGAGGCGGGTGGACCTCTGGAGGATCCCCGTGTCCCAGGTGCGGTGCGGAGGGCTCCCGGGTCCACTCCAGGACTGTGGAGAGCCTTGTCACTTCCCCGGTCCCACCCGGGGACTACTGGCTTTGCACCTCCCCGGACTGTCCGGTGGTCTATCACTCCGGGGACGTGATCTTCACCGTGGATCAGGTCCGGGTGCCGGTGGACTTCAAAGCCGGGGCAAGCCCCAGGTACGTCTGCTACTGCGACCGGATCACCCGGGAGCAGGTGCTGGAGGCCATCCGCAACGGGGCCGTGACGGTGGATGACGTGGCCCGGATGACCGGGGGCATGCGGGGCGGCAGGTGTGGGGAGAACAACCCGAAGGGAAGGTGTTGCCACGGGGACGTGATGGCCCTGATCTCCTCCGGGGGGTAGGTTCCAGCCTTCCGCTTGGCCCCTGGCCCCATCCGGTCCGGTGCCGGACTCCGGTTCGTGGGCTATAATATTACAAATCTATTCCAGACCCGCGATTCCGAGTTAGGGGGGGTTCAAGTGTCCCTGGATCTTCTGAAGGGAGATAGGTTCTTCCTGGTGTGCAGCGACGTCCACGGCAGTGCCGGCGCGTGGGGGCGGTTCGAGTCCTTCGTCCCGGGGGCCAGCTTCGTGGTCCACTGCGGCGATCTGTTCTATCACGGGCCCAGGAACCCGCTACCCGATCTATACGATCCCAAGGGGCTTTCGGAGGCGCTTGGCCGGGTGCAGGTCCCCCTCTTCCTCATCCGGGGCAACTGCGATGCGTCGGTGGACCAGCTGATGGCCCCCGTTCCGCTGGTGGACCGGTTAGCGGTCTTCTGGGAGGGCATATCGGTCATAGGGGCCCATGGAGAGGACTTCAACGCCTTTAGGGAGGAGGCCCTCAAGGGGGGCTTCCGGCTGGCCCTGTCGGGGCACACCCACGTGGCGTCGGTTATCCGGGAGGGGGACACGGTGTTCCTAAACCCCGGTTCCCTGAGCCTCCCCAAGGGCAAGGACCCCGCCAGCTTCGCGGTGGTCTCCACCGGCGGGCTTGGCATCGTGACGTTGGACGGCGAGGTCCTGCATCGTGAGGCCTGGTGATCCCGCAAGGTCCATCTTTCGCCGTCTATCGTCCCGGGGGCTGATCCTGACCCTTCACCGGGTTTGGTACCTTATGGTATGCGGGGTCCTCCTGGCGGGGCTAGTCCTTGGTTTCTGGCTCAGGTTCGTGCCCCTCTTCCCGTTCATAGGGGTGGCCTTCGTGGCCCTCATGTGGGACCGGGGGCCGGTGCCAAACTGGATCTCCATGACCCTGCTGGTGGGGATGGTGTCGTTGCTCATGGCTCTGATGGGCCGCCCTGTCCATGAGCTGGTGGTGGTGTTGGGCTCCATAGTGGTGCCCCTCCTTTGGCGCCTGAGGACCAGGTTCTTCAACGACCGGCTCATAAGGGTCCTGATGGACGTGGCCCATCACGTTTCGGAGGCCCAGGAGGTGGAAGAGGCGGCCCGGATAGCGGTGCGGGACCTTATGTCCATCGGTGCCCGCTGGTACGTTTCGGTGTTCCTGTACCGCCGGGATGACGACGTGCTGTCCCAGGTGGCCGCGTCGGACAACTTCCAGCTGGGATTGGAGCTTCCCCGGGGACGGGGTGTTGTTTGGAGGGCCTTCATGGAGGGCAGGCCGGTCCTGGTGAAGGACGTGTCCTCGGACCCCGCCTACGTGCCAAGCGGTGCGGAGGTCCGGTCGGAGGTGGCGGTGCCCCTTCAGATAGGGGGCCGGCGGCTGGGGGTGCTCAATGTGGAGTCCCCCTTCGAGCTTAAGCGGAGGGACCTGTGGTTCGTGTCCATCATAGCCTCTCTCCTCTCCTACGTGATCTCCTCCATGGAGGCCCGGAGGGCCCCGGTCAGGGAGGGGGAGCCGAGGGTCAAGCCCCATCCAAAATTGGTCCGGATGGTGCGGATGCGTCAACACGGCAAAGTGGCGGAGGCGTTGCTTTCTATTATGGGGGCTCCCTCTGCGCTGATGGATCTCGACGGTCTTTGCAGGAGGATAGTGGAGGCGGTTGCCTCCATGGGATATCCAAACGTGTACCTGCTGGTCCAGGACCAGGTGGATGGGGATAGGGTCTTCATCCTCAAGGCCTTCAAGGGGCTACCCCAGTCCGATTCGGTCCGGGTCCTTTCCCCCAATAGGCTGGAGGGGATCTGGGGGTGGGTGGTCCGGGAGGCCAGCCCCTACCTCTGCAACGATACCTCCTGTGACCCTCTCTACAGGACCGGTCACGAGCGGATCCGGTCGGAGCTGGCGGTGCCCATCCTGTCCTCCGCCGGAGAGGTGGTGGGCCTTCTGGACCTCCAGGATCACCGGAAGGGGCGCTTCAACCAGGAGGACGTCCACCTGATGGAGGATGTGTGTCGGTACCTGGGCTTCATGCTGGAGCATTCCTATCACGTGCGGGAGCTGGAGAGCCGGATGAGGGAGATGCGGCTCCTCCACAACATAGTGCGGGAGATGTCCTTTACCGGTTCTCTGGAGGACATGGTCCGGTCGGTGGTGAACATGGTGGCGGACCGGCTTGGCTACAGGAGCGTAACGGTTTTCAAGGTGGAGACCGCTGAAGGAGGGGTCTCGGTGATGTCCTCCTCCAACCGTTACGATGACGTGGAGGCGGTGAATAGGGTCTTGAGCAAGGGTACGTCCCTGGTGGCTAGGGCGGCCAGGAACGGGGTCATGCAGAACACCCGGGACGTTTCCAAGGCCCGGGAGTGGATCCCCCTGATTCCCACCGTAAGGAGTCAGCTGGACGTGCCCATAGCGATCCACGGCAGGATCTACGGGGTGCTGTGCATAGAGGACGACCACGTGGGGGCCTTCGGTCCCCAGGAGGAGGAGACCTTCTCCATCCTGGCGGGACACGTGGCGGTGGCCTGGCGGCTGCTGGAGCTGGTGGACCGGGTCAAGACCGAGACCCAGAGGGACTCCCTCACCGGGGTGGCCAACATAAGGAAGTTCAAGGTCACCCTGGCGGAGATGCTGAGCCGGGCCAAGAGGGACGACAGGTCCTTCGCGGTGGTGATGATGGACCTGGGGAACTTTAAGGACCTGAACGACCGGTTCGGTCACTCGGCGGGGGACGAGGTGCTCAAGCGGTTCGCCCGGGAGGTGGATCGCAGGACCTGCCTGGGGGACCTGTTCGCCCGGTACGGGGGGGACGAGTTCGTCCTGTTGCTCTGGGACGTGGATCGATCCAGGGCGGAGGGGATGGTCCGATCGCTGAAGGAGTTGGCGGGCTCCCTGGACCTTGGTGTAGACTATAGGATCACCGTTGACGCGGGGGTGGCGGTGTACCCCGACGACGGGGATGATGGTGATCAGCTTATTCGCTTGGCGGACGAAAGGATGTACAATGATAAGCGGGAGCGCAAAGCACATCAGGGAGGGATGGCCCATGGCTGAGATAGAGACCCTTAACAAGGCGGAAGGCAAGCCCGGCGAGGTTGACGTGCGGGAGGCGGAGCGGATCCTCCTGGTCTTCGACCTGGTGGGGGAGTACTGCGGTCTGGACGTCAACATGGTGAGGGAGATAGTCCACGTTCCCCCGTCCATAACCCGGGTGCCCAACGCCCCCTCCTACGTCAGGGGGGTCATAAACCTCCGGGGAACGGTGATCCCCGTGCTGGACATGGCGGTCAAGATGGGCAACGCCCCCTCCGTCAAGACCAACGACTCCAGGATCGTGGTGGCGGAGTACCAGGAGATCCTCTTCGGCGTCCTGGTGGACGCGGTTCGGGAGGTTCGCACCATCCGGGATGGCCAGGTTGAGTCCGGAGTTGGCACCGACGTGGGCGTGGGCCGGGAGTACGTCCAGGGGGTGGCCAAGCTGGAGGACGGGCGGCTCATAGTGCTGCTGGACCTGGCGGGCCTCTTCGACATCGACGAGTTGGTGAGCGAGGGGGAGGAAGGGGAGGAATGACCCGCCCCAACCATCCCGTGGCCCTCCCTAGGGGGGGCTTTTTAATTGAGGAGACCTGCGGTTGATCCTGGTTGATCTGCACCTGCACAGCACCTTCTCGGATGGCACCCTCACCCCCCATGAGCTGGTCCGGTTGGGGCGCCGGTTGGGGCTGTCCGTCATGGCCCTGACGGACCACGACACCATGGAGGGGAACGAGGAGTTTCTGGCCGCCTGCGCCTCCCAGGGCATCAAGGGCATACCGGGGGTGGAGGTCTCCGGGGAGGCCCCGTATACCCTCCACATCCTGGGTTACCGGGTGTCCCCCACGGGGCCCCTGTCGGATGCGCTGGTCTGGATCCGCCAGGGCAGGGAAGAGCGGAACTTCAAGATATGCGATCGGCTGTCGGACCTGGGTTGCCCGGTGGACATGGAGGAGGTCCGGGCCGAGGCGGGCTCGGACCTGGTGGGCAGGCCCCACATAGCCAAGGTGATGTTGCGGAAGGGCTACGTGGGGGACTACTACGAGGCCTTCCACCGATTCCTCAAGCGGGGGGCCCCCGCCTACTTCCCTAGGCCCCGGCTCTCCCCCGCCGACGCGGTGCGTCTCATAAGGGAGTCCGGTGGTCTGCCGGTGATGGCCCACCCCATGCAGACCCAGCTCGGGTGGGATGACCTGTACGGGCTCGTAAGGGACCTCAGGTCCTTTGGCCTGTGGGGGGTTGAGTGCCTTCACCCCACCGCCGGGATCCTGGACCGGGTGGAGCTCATCCGGGTTACTCGGGAGCTTGGGCTGGTCCCCACCGGGGGATCCGACTTTCACGGGGACAACAAGCCCGGGATATCCATGGGGGTGAGCATGGAGGCCACCGCCATCCCCTGGGCCAGGCTGGGGATATCGCTTTGAGGAGGGGCTTTCGATGATCGATTTCAGGAGCGACACGGTTACCAAGCCCAGCGACGAGATGCGCCGGGCCATGGCGGCGGCGGAGGTGGGTGACGACGTCTACGGGGAGGACCCCACGGTCCGCCGGTTGGAGGAGATGGGGGCCCAGATGCTGGGTACCCAGGACGCCCTCTTCGTGTGCTCCGGCACCATGGGGAACCTGCTGGCGGTCCTCACCTGGTGCGGCCGGGGCACCTCCGCCCTGGTGGGGCGCGGTTCCCACGTCTACAGCTTCGAGGCGGGGGGCATGGCGGCCCTGGGAGGGGTGATGCCCGTGGTGCTTGATGACTCGTCCGGGGCCCCGTCGGAGGAGGAGGTTCTAAGTTCCGTCCCCCTTAGGGGGAACGTGCACTTCGCTCCCGGGCGGTTGCTCTGCCTGGAGGACACCCACAACTCCCGCGGGGGGCTTGCCTTGGGGCCTGATCGGCTGAGGGCCCCCTCCGGGGCTGCCAGGTCCCTGGGGCTCAAGGTGCACCTGGACGGGGCCCGGCTCTTCAACGCCGCCCTAGCGGTGGGGTGTAGTCCCTCGGATTACGGGGCGGTGGCGGACTCCATAATGGTTTGCCTCTCCAAGGGGCTGGGGGCCCCCATGGGGTCCCTCCTGTGCGGCCCAGCGGATTTCGTCCGGGAGGCCCGGCACTGGAGGAAGCGGGTTGGGGGAGGCCTCCGGCAGGCGGGTGTGGTGGCCGCCGCGGGGATAGTGGCGTTGGGCCAGTGGGGGAGGCTGGAGGAGGATCACCGGAAGGCCCAGCTGCTCGCCGATATGCTGGAGGAGGGGGGACTTGGGGTCCAGCGGGTGCCGTGTCCTACCAACATGGTCTACCTGGAGCTTCCCCCTCATGTCCGGCGGGAGGAGTTCGTGTCCAACCTGGCCCGTCAGGGGGTGCTGGTATCCCCCTCCCCGGATGGGAGGATAAGGCTGGTGACCCACCGGGACGTGTCCTGGGACCAGGTGGTCCAGGGGGCACGGCTGGTGTTGAAGGAGGCGGGGTTTGGAAGTTGATGATCCGTAGGTCTTTGGTCGGAGTCCTCGCGCTGGCCATGGTGGTGGCCTTGGGACTTGGGGCCAGCGCCTCCGGGGAGGAGGTGCTGTGGACCCTTTGGAACGGGGACGTCCGGAAGGGTGACGTGCCGGTGATGCGCCAGGGGGACCTTACGCTGGTGGCGGCGGATCAGGTCCTGTCGCTTTTGGGGCTCTCCTGGAACCCGAGGCCCGACGGGCTGGTGGTGACGTTGGGGGGCAGGAAGGTGGAGTTCTGGTCCGGTTCCCCGGTGGCCCGGGTGAACGGCGCGGTGTTCCCCCTCCAGCATCCGGTGCTGGGTCAGGGGGGACATTGGTGGGTGGAGCACCGGGGGGCCCTTTCGGTGATCAACGCGTTCCTTAGGTCCGCGGGTACCAAGGGGGATCTGGCCTTCCGGGGGGTATCCCGCCCCACCCATGAGGGGGACGGGGGGACCCGGTCGGAGGCCCGAAAGGAGGATCCAAAGCCTGCGGTGTCGCCGGAGGAGGTCCGGACCCCGGCCTCGCCGGTGGTGAAGGCCGCCCGGTGGGGGATCAACAGCGGTTTCGTCCGGTGCGTCCTGGAGCTTGGCTCCCGGGATGGGGTGGTGGTGAGCAAGACCGATGTGGGAGTTGAGGTGAGGGTTCCCGGGGGGCTTCCGATGGGGCTCATCCCTCAGCCTCCCAGGCCGGAGGTGGCCACCTTATCGGTCACCGCTGGCGGCGATGGGAGCGTCATATCCTTCAGGGCCTCGTACCTGCCGGTTAAGGTGAGCTGGCTTGAGGGGCCCCTGCGGCTCGTGCTGGATTTCCCGGACCGGCCGTCATCCACCGCCAGCGCCGATGGGGGGGGGGTGGTGGAGGCCTCCAGTGGAGCCAGTCGCAAGGGATCCGCTGGGGCCAACGGTCAGGCCAAGGAGGGGCCCCGGGAGAGGAAGGCGGAGGCTGGGGGTCCGCCCTCGTTCATGACGGTGGAACGGGTCTTCAAGGGATCCGCCAGGCCGGTGGTGGCGGTGGACCCGGGGCACGGGGGTAAGGACCCGGGGGCCATTGGCAACGGCCTTCGGGAGAAGGATATCAACTTGAAGGTGGCCCTTCTCTTGAGGGACGTGCTGAGCGCCTACGGGGTGGACGTGAGGCTCACCCGGGAGGATGACCGGTACCTGAAGCTGTCGGAGAGGACCCGCCTGGCCAACCAATGGAACGCGGACCTGTTCGTGAGCCTTCACTGCAACGCCCTGCCGGCGGGTAGGACCTCCCGAGGGGTGGAGCTGTACCTGATGTCGCTGCCCACCGACAAGGACGCCATGAGGCTGGCCCTGTTCGAGAACCGGGAGCTGGAGGACTCGGGGGATGGGGATGGCGGAGGGGCGGCGGACCGCAGGACCCGGCTCCTGATGCAGATCCTGGGGGACATGCAGCAGAACCAGAAGGTGGACGAGAGCACCAGTTTTGCGGAGGCCCTGTTCAGGAGCGGCAAGGCAGGGGGGCTAAGCATGAAGCGGGTGGCCCAGGCCCCCTTCTACGTGCTCAAGGGGGCCGCCATGCCGGCGGTGTTGGTGGAGATGGGGTTCATAACCGATCCCAGGGACGCGGCGCTGCTGAGGGATCCGGCCTTTCAGGGCAGGATGGCCTCGTTGCTTGCCAGGGGCATAGTGGAGTACCTTAGGCAGGTCAATAAGAGGTGATTTGGAGGATGTCAGATGGCTAGGGATGATTACCGCAGGGAGTACGACAGGTACGAGGGCAGGCGTTACGAGACCGGCAGGGACGAGGAGGAACGGCCCAGGAGGAAGGCGCCGATGCCCTTCCGGATCCTGGCGTGGCTATCGCTGATGGCCATATTCTTCGCGGTGGGCTACGGGGCCACGTCGTTGGCGTTCCGGTACATGGACGACCGGGGGAGGAGGATCACCGGGACCGTCACCTCCCCGGAGGAGGTCCAGATGAGGCCCCTGTCGGAGGACGTGGCCCAGGCGGGCGGGGGCAGCCTCAGGGTGTACGTCCCCTCCGGGGAGTCGTTCGAGGAGCGGGACTTCAAGGTTCCCGTGGCGGGGAGCGACGAGGAGGCCATGAGGGCGGTGCTGGATTTCCTGCTGGCGGAGCTCAGGAGCTCCGGCTGGATGGCGGACTCGGTGAGGGTGCTTCACCTCTTCAGGAGCGGGGACTGGCTGTACCTCAACCTGAACGGGGCATTCTACGAGGGTCTCAAGGGGTTGGGGAAGGACCGGGCGGGAATGGTGATCACCGCCATCGTGAAGACCATGCAGGACAACTTCAAGCCCACCAGGAAGGTGAAGTTCTACGTGGATGGGCAGGACGTGTCTGACCGGTCGGTGGTGGATCTCTCCAAGCCCTGGACGATCAAGAACTAGGGGGTATGCGGGTGGCTAGGATCGACGGGAGGTCCAGTGGGGACCTGAGGCCTGTGCGGATAGAGCGGGGCTGCAATCGGTATGCGGAGGGTTCCGCGCTGATAAGGTGGGGTAACACCCACGTTCTATGCACCGCGTCGGTGGAGGAGAAGGTCCCCCAGTTCCTTCGGGGGAGCGGCAGGGGGTGGGTAAGCGCCGAGTACGCCATGCTCCCCCGGTCCACCCATCAGCGGACCCAGAGGGAGATAAGCCGGGGCAAGCCCAACGCCCGGGGGCAGGAGATCCAGCGGCTGATAGGGCGGTCCCTCCGGGCGTCGGTGGACCTGTCCCTTCTTGGGGAGCGGACCATCTGGATAGAT
Source organism: Thermanaerovibrio acidaminovorans DSM 6589 (assembly GCF_000024905.1). Classification (NCBI taxonomy): domain Bacteria; kingdom Thermotogati; phylum Synergistota; class Synergistia; order Synergistales; family Synergistaceae; genus Thermanaerovibrio; species Thermanaerovibrio acidaminovorans. Next base: position 1,599,958 of record NC_013522.1, on the reverse strand, counting down.
TGTGACGTGCTCCAGGCGGACGGTGGGACCCGGACCGCTGCCATAACCGCCTCCTTCGTGGCCCTGGTGGACGCGTGCCGTTGGCTTATGTCCAACGGCCTGGTGGGCTCCATGCCGGTGGTTCACCAGGTGGCGGCGGTGAGCGCCGGCATCGTGGCGGGGGAAGTGATGTTGGACCTGTGCTACGAGGAGGACTCCTCCGCCCAGGTGGACTGCAACGTGGTGATGGCGGAGGACGGCCGGTTCGTGGAGATCCAGGGCACCGGGGAGGACGCGCTGTTCTCCATGGAGTCCTTCCGGGACATGCTATCCCTGGCGGATGTGGGGATCCGGAGGCTACACGCCCTGCAGCTGGAGGTGTTGGGGGTAGGTGATCTCCATGAGATCCTGGCCCGTTGAGGTGGTGCTCGCCACCGGCAACCGGGGCAAGGTCAGGGAGTGGGAGAGGCTCCTGGGGGATGGGGCCCCGGTGAGGTTGGTGCTCCCCTCGGAGGTTCCGCCGGTGGAGGAGGACCAGGACACCTACCAGGGCAACGCCCTAAAGAAGGCCCGGTCGTTCCTTGCGGGGCAGGACAGGCCCGTGCTGGCGGAGGACTCGGGGTTGGAGGTGGTGTCCCTGGGCATGGCCCCCGGTGTCCGGTCCGCCCGGGTGGCGGGCAGCGATCCGGAGAGGATTGGTTGGCTTCTGGAGCGGCTACGGGGGGAGCGGGACCGGCGGGCCCGGTTCGTTTGCGTTGCTGCCCTGGCCTTCCCGGACGGGAGAAGCTACACCTTTCGGGGGGAGCTCTGGGGCACCATAGCGGAGCGTCCCATGGGGGACGGGGGGTTCGGCTACGACCCGGTGTTCATGCCCCTGGGGCTTGACGTCACCCTGGCCCAGGTGGGGGCCCTGAAGGACCGGATATCCCACCGGGCCCGGGCGGCCAGGAGGTTGGTGTTGGCCCTTCCGCTTGTGGTAGAATAGTTAGCTGGGTCGTCCTGGGGGCGGCCCGGACTTTTGGTGCGAGTCCTTTTGGGGGTGCTGATGGTGAGGGTCCTTTTGATCTTGGTTCAGTTGGTCCTCTGCGTGGCCCTTTGCGGGTCCATACTTATGCAGCAGAGGAAGAGCGGTGGCTTCTCCGGCATGTTCGGCGGGGGCACCCAGGCGGATGGTGGGGCTTGGCAGAGGATGAGCGGCCTCACCAAGATATCCGCGGTGCTGATGGGGCTGTTCATGCTGATATCCCTGATACTGGTGGTAATCTCCTAGGGCCTTTGGTTTCTGGAGGAGGAGGGGTTGGGCTTGGTCTTCCGGGTTGATGGTATGGGGGACGTTCGGGCCTTCCGGGTGGAGGATCCGGGTCGTCTCCTCTCGGCGGAGCACCGGGAGATAGTGGGTGGTTGGACTTCTGACGTTTACTTCGCCAAGACCCGGGACGTTTTGCGTCGCCTGGGTCGTCTTGATGCGGAGGTCACCGCCGAGGTGTTCGCCCGGGAGGGGGGGGTCTTCTGCGGCCTGGAGGAGGTCCGCCGGCTTCTGGTCTCCGTGGGGGCGGACGCTCAGGTGGAGGCCCTCTGGGAGGGGGAGGAGTTCGAGCCCCGGGAGGTGGTCATGCGGATCCGGGGCCGCTACGGGGAGTTCGGTCTTCACGAGACCACCATCCTTGGGATCCTGTCCAGCTCCAGCGGCTGGGCCACCGCCGCCAGGCGGTGCGTGGAGGCCGCCGGAGGCCTGCCGGTCCTGTGTTTCGGGGCCCGGCACGTTCACCCCTCCTGTGCGCCGGTGATGGAGCGATCCGCCCTGGTGGGCGGTTGCTCCGACGCCAGCTGCATACTTGGGGCCAAGCTGATGGGCCGGGAGCCCCGGGGCACCATACCCCACGCGGCGATCCTAATCGCCGGGGACACCCTGAGGCTTGCGGAGGCCTACGGGGAGGTGTTGCCCCCCGGGGAGGGGCTGTCGGTCCTGGTGGACACCTTTAAGGACGAGGCGGAGGAGTCCCTTCGGCTGGCGGAGGCCTTGAAAGAAAGGCTAACGGCTGTTAGACTAGATACTCCCGGCGAGAGGGGAGGAGTCACCCCTGAGCTGGTGAGGGAGGTCCGGTATAGGTTGTCCATGGCGGGATACGGTCATGTGACGGTCTTCGTGTCCGGTGGCCTCAACCCGGACAGGATAAGGGTCCTGGCGGAGGCTGGTGCGGGCGGTTTCGGTGTCGGGAGCTACATAGCCCACGGGACCCCCAGAGACATGACCATGGACCTCAAGGAGGTGGACCGGCGTCCCGTGGCTAAGCGGGGTCGCCTGCCCGGATTGACCCCCACTGACAGGTTGAAGCGCGTGATCTAGCTTTGCATCGGGTCCGCTTGGCCAGCGCCACCCCCCACGGCGGGGCGGGCGGACGGGTCGCACCAGGGTCGCGCTTTGAATACATCAAGTTAGCTGTCCTTTGAGGAGCGAAGGAGGAGAACCCATGATCGGCACCAGATCGTTCATGGCTAAGAAGGAAGCCGTGGAGCGCAAGTGGTACGTGGTGGACGCCACGGACAAGCACCTGGGGCGTCTTGCGTCCCGGATCGCCCTGGTCTTGTCCGGCAAGCACCGTCCCACCTACACCCCCCACGTTGACACCGGTGACTTCGTCATCGTGATCAACGCGGAGAAGGTGGGTCTGACGGGCAAGAAGCGGGAGCAGTCGATGGTTCATCGTTTCAGCGGCTACTCCGGCGGTCTCAAGTCGATCCCCTACGGGAAGATCCTTGAGAGGAACCCCGAGAGGCTCATCGAGCGGGTGGTAAAGGGTATGCTGCCCAAGAACCGTCTGGGCCGCGCCATGTTCAGGAAGCTTAAGGTCTACGCGGGTCCCAGCCATCCCCACGGGGCCCAGAAGCCTGAGACCTTGGAACTTTAGGGAAGAGGGGGGAATAGAAGGTGCAGGCTTCCAACATGTACTTCTGGGGCACCGGCAGGAGGAAGAACGCGGTGGCCCGTGTCAGGATCCGTCCCGGCCAGGGGCTAATCAAGGTCAACAACAGGACCTTGGAGGACTACCTGCCCAGGTTCACCTGGCAGCTTCAGGCCCTTGAGGCCCTGAAGGTGGCGGGGGTGGAGGGCAAGGTGGACGTGCTGGTGAGGGCCCACGGGGGCGGTCTCACCGGCCAGGCGGGGGCCATCAGGCTGGGCATAGCCCGGGCCATCCTGAAGATGAACCCCCAGGCCCGTCCGGCGCTGAAGAAGGCGGGGTTGCTAACCCGGGACCCCAGGATGGTGGAGAGGAAGAAGTTCGGTCAGGCCGGAGCTCGGGCCCGCTTCCAGTACTCCAAGCGTTAACCCTTTCGAGCCGCTTCGGGGGACCCTCAGGGTCCCCTTTCTTAGTTGGATCTCTTGACAGACCGGTCGGTCTTTGAGACCATTCGGTGGGTTCAAGGTGATTGGGAGGTGGGTTGAGGTTTGAGTTCCGATGCCAAGCGGGCCATAGTCTCGAGTGCCAGGGAGATCTTCGCCCGGAGGGGGTACGACGGGGCCAGCGTGGACGCCATAGTCAAGTCCGCCGGGGTGAGCAAGGGGGCCTTCTACTGGCACTTTCAAAGCAAGTTCGATCTGTTCCGGCGGGTGATGGAGGACGAGGTGGAGAGGATCGTGAGCCACTTCGGGGAGACGCCGGAGTCGGGGCTGGACGTGGTGGATGTAATACACGCCGATGGGGAGGGGCTGATCCGCCGTCTCTTCCAGGATGGTTGTTCGCTGCCCTTGTGGTTCGAGCTGGTGCTGTCCGCCCACAGGGGGGTCCAGGGGATGGTGGACCTGGCGGAGGCCCTTCGCATGCGGGTCAAGGAGGACATGCGGGACCGGCTCAGCCGGGCCCGGCTGGACCTGGCGGACCGGGGGCTGGAGGACCTGCTCTGCGTCTTCTTCGACGGGATCATGTTCAACGTGGGGATCTGGCTTGACCTGGATTCGGCCCTTGGGCTTTGGAGGCGGGGCTGTGGGGCCCTGGTGGGGGGGGCGGACCGTGGCTAGGCTCCGTTGGCCCCTGTGTCTTCTCCTGGTGGCGCTGGTGTGGTTTCCGTCGGCGGCGGGGGCGGAGGCCCCCCTTAGCCTTGGGGAGCTGGAGAGCAGGGCCCTGGAGGTCCACCCGGTCCTCAAGGCCCTCCGTGCCTCGGTGAGGGGCAAGGAGGCGGCGCTGGAGCAGGCCCGGGCGGGGCTGGCTCCCAAGCTGGACCTGGTGCTCTACGGTTCCAAGGCCAAGGAGCCTCCCAAGGCCCGGGTCTACGATCCCCTGGACAAGCCAGTGGGGTACGCGGTGACCGGCTACGAGGAGACCTACCGGGCCGCGTTGGCGCTGACCCAGGTGCTCTACTCGGGGGGCACCCTGACATATCAGGTGCGGGCTGCGGAGGCGGCCATGGAGGCCGCCCGGGCGGAGGAGGAGCGGGGCCGGGAGGGGGTTCTCTTCCAGCTGAGGTCCGCCCTCTACGGGGTCCTTCGGGCCAAGGGGAGGGTACAGGTGGCGTCCCGGGTGGTGGAGCTGTCCGAGCGTTACCTGGAGAGGGTGAAGGCCTTCTACTCGGTGGGGATGGTGCCCCGGGCGGAGCTCTTGAGGGCCCAGGTGGCCCTGTCCAACGCAAAGGTCAACCTCATAAGGGCCAATGGGGCGGTGGAGAGGGCCTACGCCATGCTGGACCGGGCCTGCGGGTTCGTGGTGCCCCGGGACCGGGAGCTGGTGGTGGAGGCGGGGGATTTGGCGATTCCCCAGGGGGTTGACGTCCAGGGGATAGCCCTTCGGTCCCGGCGGGAGCTGAGGTCCCTGGACATGTACCGTCGGCAGGCCCTGGCCCTGGCTGGGGCGGCGGATGGGCAGGGGAGGCCCCAGCTTCTGTTCAAGGGGGAGGCCTACCGGGTGGGGCCCGATTTCTTCCCCAGCGAGAAGGAGGACTACCTGCTGTCGCTGACCCTTCAGTGGCGGATGTTGGACTTCGGGGAGGTGAGGGCCAGGGCGGATCAGGCCCGGGCCCAGGCGGAGGCGCTCCTTGGGCGGTTCGGCGACATGGAGCTGCAGATAAGGCAGGAGGCGGTGGACGCCTTCGAGCGGCTCAAGGAGGCCCGGGAGAGGCTGGCGGCGGCGGATGTGGGGCTCAAGCAGGCGGAGGAGGACCACCGGATAGCGGAGCGCCGCTATGATGCCCGGGTGGGCACCAACCTGGACGTCTTGGACGCCCGGGTGCGGCTGGAGCAGGCCATGAACGACCTGGTGGACGCCCGGTACGACCTCCTCTCCGCCCAGGCGGCGCTTCGCTACGCCCTTGGCGAGGAGGGGTGGGGGATGGTGTTGAGAAACTGACCACCCGCCCCCGGGGGTCCCCCCGGGGGCCTTTGTGTTGGTCTCATATTGTGCTATAGTTCCGTGCCAGATGCCACGTCCCCGGAGCGGTCCGGGGACGAATTGGGTCTGGGAGCCCAGGAAGACCGGTGGGAATCCGGCGCAGCCCCGCTACGGTGTGGACTTTGAGTCCGAGCCCGACACTGGCCCCAGGTCCTGGATGCGGCCCCCCTTCGAGGGCGGGGGGGCCGCATGGTGGTCTGTCCGGGCCCTCCAGAGCGGCGGGCCCGGAAGTTTTTTGAGGAAGGGGGGGAGATCTCTACACCGGCCCTTGGAGATCATAATCCAACGGGGAGGGAGTTTCTGTGCGTACATCTAGGAGATCCTTGTGGCTGTTCGTTGTCTTGGGGTTGGCCGCCTTGGGGGGGCCCGCCTTCGGGGCCGACGAGCCGGTGGTGGAGGTCCTGGGCTCCCGGGTGAGCTCCATGGAGGACCTGCCCGCCATGGTTCATCGGGTAACCTCCGACGACATCCGGCGAAGCGGGGCAAGGAACCTGCAGGAGGTGCTGGACCTGCTACCCGGGGTGAACGGCCTGGTCAGCGGGGCTGGGATGGCCCAGTCCAAGGGCATATCCGTCCGGGGGATGACCACCGAGGTGCTACTCCTGGTGGACGGGGTCCCCTTCATGACCTCCAGTTACGGCACCGGGGCGGTGCTGGGGGCCCCCTTCGACCTCAGGACCGTCCCCTTGAGCTCCATCGAGCGGGTGGAGGTCCTAAAGGGCGCCTCCTCCGCCCTCTACGGTTCCCACGGCCTTGGAGGGGTCATAAACGTGGTGACTCGAAAGGGGGCCGCCCCGGCGGGCTTCTCCCTGACCGGCGGATCCGACGGGTACCTCTCCGGCACCGTCTGGGCCTCCGGAGGAGATAGGGTTACCGCCACGGTCCGCTACTCCCGAGAGGAGGAGGGCCAGCGCCGGATCAGGAGGCGGACCAACGGCCTCTACGACCGGTCCGACGACTACCGGGCGAACCACTACGGCCTGGACCTGAAGGGGGACGGGTGGACCTTCAAGGCCAGCCTGGGGGACTACTCCTCCCGCTGGACCTACGACGGGGACCTGAACCGGCAGGAGAACGACTACGGCCGCTACGTGCTGGAGCTACCGGTTCCAGGGGACCTGTCCCTCAAGGCCTACTACGGCAGCAACTTCAAGCGGGTCTTCGACTCCTCCGGCAGGAGTGAGTACCAGGACAGCAACCTGGGGCTCGCCCTGGACGGGCGGGGCAAGTGGGGCTCAAACCTCCTGGCCTACGGGATCGAGCTCCGTCGGGACAGCTCCGACAGCAGGAACTTCGAGAACCCCTTTGGCAACAACGATCCCTACGACCTCAAGAGGGATGGGCTCTCCTTGTACGGGGAGACCAGCTTCCCCCTGGGGGAACTGACGGGCCTTCTGGGGCTCCGTTACGAGCGCTGGGACGTTGAGAGGGGGGACGACTACTCGGAGCTGAACCCAAAGGTGTCCCTCTCCTACGAGGACCCCTCCGGCAGGCTGTGGTACCTGTCCGCCGGCAGGGCCTTCGTGATGCCCAGCTTCTTCCAGATCTACATGCCCATGAGGAGCTGGGGGATCCCCAACTACCAGCTCAGGCCCGAGAAGGGGTGGAGCTACGAGGCGGGGGTCCGGTCCGCCGCCGGCTGGAGCTTCAACCTCTTCTACACCGACCTGGACGACAGGATCGCCTACCAGTCGGATCCCATCACTTGGATCGGCCAGTACGTGAACCTGGAGCGCTACCGGGCCTACGGGGTGGAGGCGGAGTGGGTCCTGCGGCTGTCCGAGGGGCTCACCTATCGGCAGGGTTTGTCCTGGGCCTACGGGGAGGAGAGGGCCTCGGGTCAGTGGACCAGGAGCGGGGATCCCCGGTGGAAGTCGGTCTCCACCCTGGAGTGGACCCGGGGACCCTGGAGGGCCAGCGTCACCGGCCGGTTCTACGGGGATAGGGCCATAAGGGACAACACCAACCACTACTCCGAGGAGGACATCTTCCTGGTGGACCTCAACCTTTCCCGCTCCCTGGGGGAGATGGAGCTGACCTTGGGGGGACGCAACGTCTTCGGCCGGGAGTTCTTCGTGGACCGGAGCGGCTATGTGACGCCCGAGAGGACCTGGTACCTGACCCTGAGCGGCCGCATCTAGGCGTCACCTCACCGGGGGTCCGGATCCACCAGCCTGAAGAGGAAGGGGATCCGGACCTCCCCGTTCACCTGGGGCCTGAAGCGCCACATGGCCGCCGCCTCCAGCGCCGCCCGGTCCAGCCGGGGGGACCCGCTGGAGGACTCCACCCTCGCATCGATGGGGACCCCGTCCCGGACCGTGAGGCGGATCACCACCGTGCCCTCCTCGCCCCTCTGCCGAGCCGCCCGGGGGTACCGGGGCTTCACCCGCAGGGTGGCGTCCTCCGCCGTTCCACCCGGTAGGGTTTCACCGGTCCCCCCGCCTTCCGCTTGACCCCCCGATGGAAGTCCCCCTTCACCTGCCGGGGCCCCCTCCGCCGGTGGGCCGCCGGCGGGGCCATCCGTGTCCCCGGATCGATCGGTCCCCCCCCTATCCTTCGCCTCCCCCAGGGAGGCCTCCTTTGGGGCCCTTCGGGCGCTTGGATTGCGTTCGCTCGGGATCCTGTTCTGCTTGGCCGGGGTTTTAACCGGGGCCTCGGTCTTGGCTTTGGGCGGGTCCGCCCCGGGTGTCACGGAAGGGGGGGCGGTGGGGGCGGTCTCAATGGTGATGCGCATGACGTGAATCCCCGGGGGCTGGTGGGAACGCGGGGTGATGATCCCCAGGACCGCCCAGTGGATCCATAGGCTGGCCAGGAGGAAGGGTAGGGCACGTCTCAATTGGAGCTCCCCTCCAGCAGCAGCCCCGCGGACTCAACACCTGCGGATCTGAGGGCGGACAGGAGCTCCGCCACCCTGCCGTAGGGCACTCCCCGGTGGGCCCCCAGCAGGACCCGTGGGTGTCCCCGGAGGCGTGCTTTCAGCTCCCCCAGGCTGGAGGGCTTCCCGTCCAGGAGGATCTCCCCGTTGGATGTGATGGTTATCACCGCCGCCTTTACCTCCGTCCGTTCCCCCCTCCCCTTGGGCAGGTCCACCCGTTGGGTCTCCAGCCGGGCGAAGGAGGTGGTGAGGACGAAGAAGATGATCAGCATGAAGAGCACGTCCAGCATGGGGGTCATGTCCATCTGGTGCCCCCGGCGCCTCACCCCTGGGTCCCCCCTTCACATCTCATGCGGTGGAGGATGAGGTGGTGGGATATCCGCCGGAGCCTCTCCTCCTCGGCGTCTATCAGGTGGTCCAGAAGGCGCAACATGGCGGAGGCGGGGATGGCGCAACACAGCCCCGCCACGGTGGTGTAAAGGGCCTTACGGATCCCCAGGGCCACTGCCCCGGAGGATGCTCCGGCGGTTCCTATGGCGCCGAACATGTCCACCATGCCCAGCACCGTGCCCAGTAGCCCCAACATGGGGGCTATCCGTGCGGCCCACTCGATGGTGGAGAGCCCCTTGGAGAGGAGGAACAGCTCCTCCCTTATGGCTATCTCCGCCGCCTCCCTCATTGCCCCGGAACCCTTGTCCCAGAAGGCCATGATCCCCTGGACCACCCGGGCGGCGGGGCCAGGTGGTAGGGTGGCATGACCCCCGGTCCCATGGGATCCCAGCGGTTCCTCCAGTTGGTTGAGGTCCAGCTGGCGGGACACTAGGGTGCACCGGTACAGGACCCATAGCCTGTCCATCGCCAGGGCCATCGTAAAGATCGACGTTAACAATATGATCCACGCTATGGGACCCCCGTCCCTAAGGAAAGAAACCCAGTTCCACATTGAAGATCCCTCCCGGGTTCAGACTTGCCGCTCGGATCCGAACAGCATCAGCCAGAGGAAGAAGAGGGCCCCCGCGCCGGAGGTGATTATCCCCACCGGTATCTCCGACGGGGCCCAGAGTGTCCTTGCCAGGGCGTCGCACCCGGAGAGTATCAGCCCCCCCACCATGGCGCTTCCCCAAAGCCCCCCTCCCTCCCCCTTGACGCCCAGCATCCTGGCCATGTGGGGGCCGAAGAGCCCCACAAAGCCGATGGGGCCGCAGAGGGACACCGAGGCGGCCACCGCCATGGAGATCAGGCCGAACAGGATCCAGCGGACCCGGTCCACCGGGACCCCCCGGCTCCTGGCGAATAGGGTCCCGCAGCGGATGAGCCTTATCTCCTTCAGGAAGGCCAGGCAACAGCCGACGGTGACCCCCAGGGCCCCCAGGGAGGGGACAAGTTGCTGGTATCCCACCACCTGTATTCCCCCCATGGCCCATCGTAGCATCCTGAAGGAGTCGCCGAAGCCGCCCCCGTACTGGATCACCATGTTGAGGCTCCCGAACAGGAAGCTGGACGCCACCCCCGCCAGCAGGAGCCCCTGGCTCCCGCCTCCTCGCCGGGCCGTCTGGGCCCCGGCGGTGAGGATGAGCCCTATGGCCAGGCTGGAGCCCAGGAAGGCCCCGATCCCCACCGGCGATAGCCCCAGCCTTATGGCCGCCACCGCCCCCAGGGCGGCACCGGAGGAGACCCCCATCACGTCCGGGGAGGCCAGGTGGTTCCTGAGCAAAACCTGGAACACCGCACCGCAGAGCCCCAGGGTGGCTCCGGTGGAGTAGCCCAGCAGCACCCGGGGCACCCGCATGGTGGTGAACACCCGGTTCCCCAGGGCCTCCGAGGGGGCTATCCGCATGGGCCCCACGAAGGGTAGGGTCAGGAGGGCCAGGAGGGAGAGTAGGCCGAGCAACGCCAGGGGACGCCTCATAGCATCAGTTCCTGGGGCATGATGCATCCCCCCTGGGGATCCGAGATCCGCCGGAAACGGACCTGGAACACGGAGGACAGCTCCTCAGGGCCCAGGTCCTCGGGTGAGCGGTCCAGAACCACCCGTCCCTCCCTCAGGGCCACCACCCGGGTGGCCCACCTAAGCGCCAGGTTGACGTCGTGGGTGGCCATGATCATCCCCCGATCCTCCCCTCGGGACCTAAGGTCCAGTAGAAGCCTGAGCACCTCGCACTGGTGTCGGTAGTCCAGGGAGGCGGTGGGCTCGTCCAGCACGAGGCACCGGGTATCCTGGGCCAGCGCGGCGGCTATGAGGGCCCGCTGGGCCTCCCCGCCGCTCAGGCTCCCCATGGGCACGTCCCGGAGCTCCCAGAGGTCCACCGCCTCCAGGGCGGACCTTATGAGGGCCATCTCCTGGCAGCCCACCCCGTCGAAGGAGCCCTGCCAGGGGTAGCGGGAGAGGATGGCCAGCTCGAGGGGGGTGACCGGGGGGCGCCCCTCTGATGGCTGGGGCACCAGGGCGATGATCCGGCCCACCTGCCGGGGCGACAGTTCCGACAGGGGCCTCCGGTCCAGGGCCACCCGCCCCCGGTGGGGTACCATCCCCATGATGGCCTTGAGGAGGGTGCTCTTTCCCGCCCCGTTGGGGCCTATCACCGCCAGGGCCTCCCGGGGCCTAAGGTCCAGGTTCACGTCCCGGAGGATGGTCCTTCCCCCCATCTGGACCGTCAGGTCCCTCACGGAGACGATGCTCATCGGGACGCCTCCCGGGTGGCCCGCTGGAAGGCGTCGATCACCACGGGTACCCTGGGCCCGGGCCGGAGGTAAACGGTGCCCTCCAGTACCTGGAGCTTGAAAGTGGAGTTGGGGAACGACCGGCGCCACTTGCGGCGGATCTCGTTCAGGTCGAACAGCTCGTCCCGGTTGAGCCTTGAGGAGGAGTGGTAGAAGTTCCTGTCCCCCACCAGGTCTATCACCACCTGGGGTCTCATGGCTAGGAGCCCCTCGGCGAAGACCATGGGGTAGGGGGGTGATGAGGGGGGAAGGCAGTTCTCTCCCCCCGCCAGCCTCACCAGCTCCCCGTAGAAGCTCCTGGGCCCAGCGGCGTAGAAGGAGGTTATGCGCCCCGCCTCCATCTCCCGGGAGACGCAGACCAGCACCCGGGGGCGCTTCCCCTTGGTTCTGGAGGATATGGCCCTTATCTGGGACTCGGTTCGCCTGGCTAGGGCCTGCCCCCGGTCCGGCACGCCGCAGGCCCTCCCCAGGGCCCGCATGGAGTCCAGCACCTGGGCAACGCTGTCCTGGCGCAGCATGATCCACCGGATCCCTGCCCGGGTGAGCTGCTGGGTCATTGGGGAGTGGATGTCCTGGAGCACCACCAGGTCCGCCCCCATGGATATCAGGGCCTCGATGCTCACGTCCGCGAAGCCCCCCACCTTGGGCTTCGATAGGGCCTCCCGGGGGTGGTCGCAGAAGGTGGTGACCGCCGCGACCCGGTCCCCGAGTCCCATGGCGAAGAGCATCTCGGTCCCCGCCGGGGAGAGGGACACGATCCGTTTGGGGGATGGGAGGGCGTCGGAAGTAGACGGGGAGATCAGGAGGAGCGCCGCCAGCAGGAGGATGGGCCAGCCAGCGAAGGAATAAAGGGGACCGCCGGTCCCCTTGGAAGACGAACGTGAAAAGCTATCCGGATGATACATGCCCTCGCACAACATCCTTCCCGGCCCCGTCGGGTTTTCTGGCTTGGACGTAAGGTCCTCACAGTAGCGGGGCTGCCCCGGACTTTCACCGGAGTTGCCCCGAGGGGGCCCAGTTTGTTTACCGGGTGGATTATAGGTTCTTTGTATGGGGGGGTCAACGGACCGACCGGAGGACCCGGCAGGAGTTCAGCGTGGCCAGCAGGGCCACCCCCACGTCGGCGAAGACCGCCTCCCACATGTTGGCCGCCCCCAGGGTGCCCAGGATCAGCACCGCCGCCTTTACCGAGAGGGCCATGGCGATGTTCTGTCCCACCACCCGGCGGCTCATCCTGGCTACGGTCACCGCTTCCGCCACCGGGGAGAGCCGGTCCGACAGGAGGACCCCGTCGGAGGCCTCCACGGTCACGTCCGCTCCCAGGCCCCCCACGGCGATCCCCACGTGGGAGGCGGCCATAACCGCCGCGTCGTTGATCCCGTCCCCCACGAAGAGGCTGAAGGGGCGGGCCTTGAGCACCTCCACCTTGTCGGCGGGGAGCAGGTCCCCCAGGCGGATGTCCAGGGGGAGCTGGCCGGTGAGCTCCTCCACCCGGTGGGGCCTGTCCCCGGAGATGACCCCCAGGGGGTTGAGCCCCAGCCGGCGGAGGGAGTCCAGGGCGGTTTGGGCGTCCTCCCTCAGCTGATCCCCCAGCTGGATGGAACCCAGGTACCTCAGGTTCTCCGCCACGTGGACCGCGCCGGACTCCAGAGCCTCCTCCGGGGCTTCAACCCCCCTGGACTCCATGAGGCGCCGGTTGCCCACCAGGATGGAGGAGCCATCCACGGTGGCCTCCACCCCCATGCCTGGCAGCTCCTTGGTGTCCTCCGGGGAGAGGTGGGACCCCTGGGCGGCGATGGCCCGGGCGGCCGGGTGGTTGGATCCCATCTCCGCCGCGGCGGCGAGGTTCATCAGCCGGGCGGGGTCCACCCCCGGGGCGGGGGTCACTTTCAGCACCCGCAGGGTCCCCTTGGTGAGGGTCCCGGTCTTGTCCAGGAAGGCGCTTCGGACCTGCCATAGCCTTTCCAGCGCGTCCCCTCCCTTGAGGAGGAGCCCCCGGCGGGCGGAGGCGCCTAGCCCCGCCAGGACCGCCAGGGGGACGGAGATCATGAGGGCGCAGGGGCAGGAGACCACCAGGAAGACCAGCCCCCGGTAGGCCCACTGCCTGAAGCTGCCCATACCGAGGGCGGGTGGGACGGTGGAAATGAGGGCCGCCAGGATCATGACCGCCGGGGTGTAGCGGCGGGCGAAGGCGGATATGAACCGCTCGGTCCTGGTGCGGCTCCCCTCCTGTTGGGCCAGCAGCTGGAGTCCCCGGGCCATGGCGGACTGGTCGAAGGGGCGGGTCACCCGGATCTTCAGGTGCCCGTCCAGGTTCATGGTCCCCGCCTGGACCGGGTCCCCCTCCGCCACGTCCACCGGTAGCCCCTCGCCGGTGAGGGATGAGGTGTCCACCGATGCCCTGCCCTGGGTGACCTGTCCGTCCAGGGGGATCATCTCCCCGGGCCTCACGATGATCGTGGATCCGGTCTCCACCTGGTCGGGGGGGATGTCCGCCTCCCCCTGGGGGGTCATGAGGTGAGCCATCTTGGGCCTCAGGTCCATGGCGGCCTCTATGGCTCGCCGGGACCTCTCGGCGGTCATGTCCTGGAGCAGTTCCCCCGCCTCGTAGAAGAGCATCACCGCCGCCCCTTCGGCCAGTTCCCCTATGGCGATGGCCCCCAGGGTGGCGATGGACATGAGGGAGAACTCGTTGAACAGGTCCCCCTTGAGGGCGTTCCTCAGGGCGGAGGCCATCACGTTGGTCCCCAGGATGAGGTAGGCGGCGATGAGGCCCAGGGGTCTTATGTGGTTGGGAAGGAGCAGGGACCCCGCCAGGGCGGCGGCCCCCAGGACGAGTCGCAGTCCCCTTGGGATTCGGGTGGTTCCGTGGTGGTCGTGGTGGTGTTCGTCGGCGCAGCACCGGCAGGACCGGCATTCAGCGGTCTGGCTCATTTTTGTTCTCCCTTCCCATGGATGTGTGGCTCACGTGTTGGAGGGCCTGGTCGAAGATGGCCTTAACGTGTTGGTCGTCCAGGCCGTAGATGGCGTTCCGTCCCTGTCGTGTGACCCGGACCAGCCGGGCGGACTTGAGGATCCTCAGTTGGTGGGACACCGCCGACTGGCTCATGCGAAGCCGCTCCGCCAGGTGGGAGACGCACATGTCCGACTGGGCCAGGCACCAGAGGATCCTGACCCGGGTTGTATCTCCGAAGACCCTGAATAGTTCCGCCAGGTCGTACAGGAGCTGATTGTCCCCGTCTAGGTCTGCCACTTTCTCGCCCCCTTAAGCATGAATGATTGTTCAAGTGAGCATATATCACAATTTTTTGGTCCTGGCAAGGGGGCGGGGGTGGTTGACAGGCGGGCGGAGGCTGGTATAATTCCAGTTCGTAACGCCGGTGTAGCTCAGTTGGCAGAGCGGCTGACTTGTAATCAGCAGGTCGGGGGTTCGATCCCTCTCACCGGCTCCAGAGCAACCAAGCTACCACGTGGTGGGATGGCCGAGTGGTCAAAGGCAGCAGACTGTAAATCTGCCGGCTAGCGCCTACGTAGGTTCAAATCCTACTCCCACCACCATTTCCTTCGGTGCCGACTTAGCTCAGCAGGTAGAGCACATCCATGGTAAGGATGGGGTCTCCGGTTCGAGTCCGGAAGTCGGCTCCAGGCTTTTGAAGAGATCCGGGCTTGAAGTCCCGGGTCTCTTTTGGTATGGTTGAGCTTATGGTAGAATCGCCGCGGACGGAGTCTGCCGTCGGGCTGTCCTCTTCGGGGGAAAACAAAAGCATACCAGGGAGGTATGGGTAAGATGGCGAAGGAGAAGTTTACCAGGTCTAAGCCGCACCTGAACATAGGTACCATAGGTCACATAGACCACGGCAAGACCACGTTGACGGCGGCGATCACCAAGACGCTGTCGAAGAAGGGATACGCGGACTTCACGCCCTTTGATCAGATAGACAAGGCGCCGGAGGAGCGTGAGCGTGGGATAACCATCAACATAGCCCACGTGGAGTACCAGACGGACAACCGTCACTACGCGCACATTGACTGCCCGGGGCACGCGGACTACATCAAGAACATGATCACCGGTGCGGCTCAGATGGACGGTGCGATCCTGGTGGTGTCCGCTGCGGACGGTCCCATGCCCCAGACCCGTGAGCACGTGCTTTTGGCCCGTCAGGTGAACGTGCCCGCGCTGGTGGTGTTCATGAACAAGTGCGACATGGTGGACGATCCGGAGCTTCTGGATCTGGTGGAGATGGAGATCCGGGACCTGCTGAGCAAGTACAGCTTCCCTGGCGACGAGGTTCCCATCATTCGCGGTTCCGCGCTGAAGGCTCTTGAGGCGGATGGCGAGGACGAGTGGACCGACAAGATCTGGGAGCTCATGAAGGCCTGTGACGAGTACATTCCCACCCCTGTTCGGGAGACCGACAAGCCGTTCTTGATGCCCATCGAGGACGTGTTTACCATAACCGGTCGTGGCACGGTTGTGACCGGTCGTGTGGAGCGCGGTGTCATCAAGGCGGGAGACGAGGTTGAGATAGTGGGGATGAGGGACACCCAGAAGACGGTGGCCACCAGCCTTGAGATGTTCCGTAAGATATTGGACGACGCGGTGGCGGGAGACAACGTGGGGGTCCTTCTGCGGGGTGTAGGCAAGGACGAGGTTGAGCGGGGCCAGGTTTTGGCGAAGCCTGGCAGCATCAAGCCGCACAAGCACTTCAAGGCGGAGGTTTACGTTTTGAAGAAGGAGGAGGGTGGTCGTCACACGCCGTTCTTCTCCGGTTACAAGCCTCAGTTCTACTTCCGGACCACGGACGTTACTGGGGAGATCAAGCTTCCGGAGGGCGTGGAGATGGTCATGCCTGGGGACAACAGCCAGTTTGAGGTGAAGCTGATAGTGCCGGTGGCTCTGGAGCCGGGTCTTCGGTTTGCGGTCCGTGAGGGCGGCCGCACCGTGGGCGCCGGGGTGGTCACCGAGATACTGGACAAGTAGTAGGCACCCTTTTGGTTCATCGTCGCGGCCTGAGGAGAGCCTTGGGCCGCGGCTTTTCCTTGAATGCCCCTGGGGCTATTAAAATCTGTATTTTGGAGTGAGGTAAATGGCGGACATCATTGGGCTTCAGTGCACCGAGTGCAAGCGTCGCAACTACGTCACCACCGTCAACAAGCGTAAGATGCAGAAGAAGCTTGAGAAGAAGAAGTACTGCAAGTGGTGCGACAAGCACACCTTGCACAAGGAGACGAAGTAGGGTAAAATAGACGGTGCGCGCAGGTCCGTAGCTCGAACTGGTTAGAGCACCGCACTCCAAATGCGGGGGTTGAAGGTTCGAATCCTTCCGGGCCTGCCACTTTTTTGTTTGATCGAGGGGGCGAAGGTGTGGGGCGGGTAATAGATTTCTTGAGGGAGGCCAGGGGCGAGCTTAAGAAGGTCGCATGGCCCACCAGGCAGCAGGTATGGTACTCCACCTTGGTCGTGCTTTTCGTTACCTTCGCTGTTTCGGCCTACCTGGGGCTGGTGGATGCGGTTCTCACCGGTCTCCTTCGCGGAGTAGTCCGTTAGGCTTCATAAAACCACGGGAGGAGGGGGCGTGGGCCCCCTTTTAGCTGATGAAAGACGATAAGAGACGCTGGTACATAGTTCAGACCTACTCGGGGTACGAGAACAAGGTCAAGGCCAACCTGGAGCAGAGGATCGCCACCATGGGGATGGAGGACCGGATATTCAACGTCCTCGTCCCGGTGGAGGAGAAGGTCTTCGTGAAGGAGGGGCGGGCCAAGCGCGTGAGGCGCAAGGTCTTCCCCAGCTACGTGTTGGTTGAGATGATAATGGACGACCAGTCCTGGTACGTGGTCCGCCACACCCCGGGAGTGACCGGTTTCGTGGGTTCCGGCAACCACCCCATACCTCTGACCGACCGGGAGGTGGCGGAGGTTATGGGGAAGATAGGGCTTCCGGCGGACCGGAAGCCCAAGGTGGAGCTGGACATAGAGGTGGGGGACACCGTGCGGGTCAAGTCCGGTCCCTTTGAGGGTTGCGTAGGCCCCGTGGTGGAGGTGGATCCGGACAAGGGCCGGGTCCGGTTCTCGGTCACGGTCTTCGGCCGGGAGACCGTGGCGGAGGCGGGCCACGAGGACCTGGAGAAGGTCCTCTAACCCATAGATCGAATATACGGGCGGGCCTCTGCCCGCCCTTAAGGGCGCATTGTGCGCCTGTTTTTAAGGAGGTAGCGAGGTAGATGGCGAAGAAAGTTGTGGGAGAGATCAAGCTGCAGTTGCCGGCTGGCAAGGCCACGCCGGCGCCCCCGGTGGGACCCGCCCTGGGGCAGAGGGGTGTCAACATAATGGAGTTCGTGAAGCAGTTCAACGCCAAGACCGCTGATCAGGCGGGGCTCATAATCCCCGTGGTGATCACCGTCTATGCGGACCGCAGCTTCAGCTTCATCCTGAAGACCCCCCCGGCCAGCGTGCTCATCAAGAAGGCGGCCAACCTTGAGAAGGGCTCCGCGGCGCCCAACAAGACCAAGGTGGCCAAGATCACCAAGAGCCAGGTGCGGGAGATCGCCCAGATGAAGATGGTGGACCTGAACGCCAACGACGTGGAGGCCGCCATGCGGATGATTGAGGGGACCGCCAGGTCCATGGGCGTGGAGGTAGTGAACTAGTCCATAAGACTTTGTGGCAGGGCCTTGGGCCCGCTATGACCACGGGAGGTATTTAGATATGGCCAAGAAGAGCAAGCGTTACAGGGCGATAGCGGAGAAGGTGGTTGCGGATCGGCTTTACAGCCTGGATGAGGCGGTGAAGCTGGTGAAGGAAGTGGCCACCGCGAAGTTTGACGAGAGCGTGGAGCTCCATGTCCGGCTGGGCGTAGATCCCCGCCATGCGGACCAGCAGGTGCGCAGCACCGTGGTGCTTCCCCACGGCACCGGCAAGACCAAGAGGGTCCTGGTGATCGCCGGTGGCGAGAAGGTGAAGGAGGCCGAGGAGGCCGGCGCGGACTTCGTCGGCGGCGAGGACATGGTGCAGAGGATAGAGGGCGGCTGGCTCGACTTCGATGCGGTCATAGCCACCCCGGACATGATGAGGGCGGTGGGGCGCCTGGGTAAGGTCCTCGGCCCCCGGGGGCTCATGCCCAGCGCCAAGACCAACACGGTCACCTTCGACGTGGCGGACGCGGTGAGGGAGATCAAGGCGGGCCGGGTGGAGTTCCGGGTGGACAAGACGGGGATCACCCACAACGCCATAGGCAAGGCCTCCTTCGACGAGTCCAAGCTGAAGGAGAACGCCGCCACCCTGCTCAAGGCCATCCAGAAGGCCCGGCCGGCGGCGGTGAAGGGGCAGTACGTGAAGAGCATCACCATGACCACCACCATGGGGGTCGGCATCCCGATGGATCCGGTGGAGGTCATGAAGGATCTGGCGGACTAGCTTCAGGGACCGACCTTCCGGCGGGGGCTTGTGGCCCCCGCCTTTTTGTGCTAGAATGCCCTTTGGGCTTAAGACAGCGGGGGCGCTTGGCGCTTAATAGAGGAAACCCCGCCGAGGTCCGGGATGGTCGCCCGTTGGGCGTCCTTAGGTGTGCACTTTAAGCCCCCGGCCTTGAGGCCGGGGGCTTTCGCAGTTCCCGGGCCCGCATGCGAACCCGGGAGGAGGTGAACTGATGCCGACGAAGGCTAAGGAGCAGAGCGTTGAGCAGCTGGTGGAGATGCTGGGCAGGAGCGATGGGGTCTTCATCTGCGAGTACCGGGGTCTCACGGTCAAGAAGATGACCGACATCCGCTCCAGGGTGCGCAAGGCCGGCGGCGAGATGAAGGTGGCCAAGAACACCCTAATGAGGCTGGCCCTCCAGAGGGTTGGGATGCCCACGGTTGATCCCTACGAGCAGGGCCCCAACGTCTACGTCTTCGCCTACGGGGACGTGGCGGCGGTGGCCAAGGCCCTGAGGGACTACTCCAAGGAGAAGGGCAACGAGGCCCTGATCATCAAGGGGGGCGTGATGGGCAAGGACCTGCTCAACAAGGACCAGGTCATGGCCATTGCGGACCTGCCCTCCAAGGAGGTCCTCATCGCCCAGGTGGTGGGCACCATCGCGGCTCCCCTCCGGGGACTCGTCACGGTGCTTTCCGGTCCCGCCAGGGGGCTTGTCACCTGCCTGTCCCAGATCAAGGACAAGAAGGAGAACGCCGCGTAGCGCGTTGGCCCCGCGAGGAACGGGCCGCTTAGTTTCCAAGACAACAATTTGAGGAGGAGTAGAAAGATGACCCGCGAGGATATAATCAAGGCTATTGAGGAGATGTCCGTCCTTGAGCTGTCCCAGCTCGTGAAGGACCTGGAGGAGAAGTTCGGCGTTTCCGCCGCAGCCCCTGCCATGGCCATGCCCATGATGGCCATGCCCGGCGCCGCTGCCGCTGCCCCCGCTGAGGAGGAGAAGACCGAGTTCGATGTGGTGCTGGTGGACGCCGGCGCCAACAAGATCAACGTCATCAAGGTGGTCCGGGAGATCACCGGCCTGGGCCTGAAGGAGGCCAAGGACCTGGTGGACAACCCCCCCAAGCCGGTGAAGGAGCAGGCCAGCAAGGAGGAGGCGGAGGAGCTGAAGAAGAAGCTCGAGGAGGCGGGCGCCAAGGTGGAGCTGAAGTAAGGCTCTTAACCTTCGGCCCTTTCAGGGGGCGGGACCTATCGGTCCCGCCCCCTTTGTGATACCATAACGTTGTTTTGGCCACAAGATTCCTTTAATTCCTGGGGGTGGGGCATGGTCCTTGACTTTCACGTTCACCTTTACCCGCCGGAGGTGGTGCGGGACTCGGAGCGGATAGCCCAGCGGGAGGACTACTTCGCCCTGCTCTCCTCATCCCCGGTGCACCGCTGGGCCCAGGTGGAGGACCTGATATCCGCCATGGACCGGGACGGGGTGGACCGGGCGGTGGTCTTCGGCTTCGCCTTCAACGACCTGGGGCTCTGCAGGCTCTGCAACGACTACGTGCTGGAGGCCGCCAGGGCCCATCCGGACCGGCTGATCCCCTTCGCGGTGGTCCCCCCCTGTGTCGTGGGATGGGCGCCGAGGTGGAGCGCGCCGCATCCCTGGGGGCCCTGGGGGTGGGGGAGCTGTTCCCCGACGGCCAGGGGTTCCAGGTGGACGACCCGCGCCAGACCTTCCGGATCGCGGGGCTCTGCCACGAGCTGGGGATCCTGCTCATGCTGCACTGCGCGGAGCCTGTAGGTCACCTTTACGCGGGAAAGGGGACCGTGGGACCCAAGGAGGCCGCCGCCTTCTGCGAGAACCACCCGGAGGTGAAGGTGGTGTTTGCCCACTTCGGAGGGGGGCTCTGGCTCTACGAGGCCATGGAGGAGATGAGGCTCAACCTTTCTAACGCCTACTACGACACCGCCGCCATGCCATTTCTCTACGATTCCTCCCTTCTGGCCTCTGTCATGGCCTCCGGGGCGGGTAAAAAGATCCTCTTCGGCACCGACTTCCCCATCCTGGGGCTCCCCCGGTACCGTCCCCTCCTGGAATCGGCGGGGATTTCCGGGTCGGACGCGGAGGCCCTCCTGGGGGGGAACGGCTGGCGTCTACTGGAATCTTTGGGGCGGCCCTTGACACCCTGGGGAGGGCTCAATAGAATCTAGCCCAACGACCCGCCGGATCCACCCGGCGGGGGCAGGAAAACCCATATAGGCTCTTATCAAGAGTGGCGGAGGGACTGGCCCGATGAAGCCCGGCAACCTGCAGAGCACGTCTCTGCGTGGTGCCAACACCTGCGGCGAAAGCCGAGTGATAAGAGAGAAGGCGGCCACCGGGTCCCTCCTCTCGGAGGGGCCCTTTAATTTTACCCCCTGGGGGTTGGAGGTGTTCATTTTGAGTCAGGAACGAAAGAGGGGTATTCACACCCGGGCGTTGCATGACGGATGGAGGAGCGATCCCGCCACTGGGGCCTTCGGGCTTCCCATATACGCCACCGCCGCCTACGAGTTCAGGGACGCGGACCACGCTTGCCGGCTCTTCCGGCTGGAGGAGGAGGGGCACATATACTCCCGCATATCGAACCCCACGGTGAAGGCCTACGAGGACTGCGTGGCGTCCCTGGAGGGGGGAGTGGGGGCCGTGGCCTTCTCCTCCGGGCAGGGGGCCTTCACCCACCTGATAGGGGCCCTGTGCTCCGCCGGGGACCACCTGGTGGTCTCCCGGAAGTCTTACGGGGGGACCCTTACCCTGATCCGCAACACCTTCGCCCGGTTTGGGGTGGAGAGCACCCTGGTGGACCCCAACCGGATCGACCAGGTTCGGGAGGCGGTGCGCCCCAACACCAAGGCAATAATCGTGGAGACCGTGGGGAACCCGCTACTGGACGTGGCCCCCCTGGAGGACCTGGCCCGGGTGGCGGAGGAGGTGGACGCGGCGCTGGTGGTGGACAACACCTTCGCCACCCCGGTCTCCTGCAGGCCCATCGAGTGGGGGGCCCATCTGGTGGTCCACTCGTGCACCAAGTTCATATCCGGCTTCGGCAACGTGGTGGGGGGTATTGTGGTAGATGGGGGCAACAAGGACTGGAGCGGTCCCAAGTGGGGGCTGGTGAACCGGCCGGATCCGGGATACAACGGCCTGGTATTTACCGACGCCTTTGGTCCCGGCGCCATGGGGGCCAAGCTGAGGGCCACTCTGTTGCGGGATCTGGGGGGCTGCCCCTCCCCCTTTGATGCTTACCTCCTCAAGCTCAGCTGCGGGACCCTGCCGCTCCGGTTCGCCCGGCACTCGGAGAACGGGCTGGGGGTCGCCAGGTTCCTTAAGGGGCACCGGAAGGTCAAGTGGGTCCGGTACCCGGGCATTGCGGATGACCCGTCCCACCCGCTGGCCCAGCGGTACCTTGGGGGGCTCTACGGCGGCATGGTGGCCTTCTGCCTGGACGGGGGCGTGGAGGAGGGGAGGCGCTTCCTGGAGGGGCTCAGGCTCTTCGGCCACATGGCGAACCTGGGGGACTCCAGGAGCCTGGCCATACATCCCGCCAGCACCACCCACTCCCAGCTTTCCCGGGAGGACCGGTTGGCGGGGGGCATCGACGACGGCCTGATAAGGCTGAGCGTGGGGTTGGAGGACCTGGAGGACCTCCTGGAGGACCTGGAGAGGGCCCTGGGGGAGGTGTGATCATGGGGGAGGCCTACGGGGAGGTCCGGCTGGGGGATCTGGAACTGGAGTCCGGCCAGGTGCTTCCGTCGGTTCGGTTGGCCTACTCCATCACTGGGCGCCCCCGGCCGGACGGGTCCAACGTGGTGGTGGTCTGTCACGCCCTCACCGGAAGCCACCACGTGCACGGTCCCAAGGTGGAGGGGCTTCCCGACGCCTGGTGGGACGGGGTTGTGGGGCCCGGGATGGCCATAGACACGGACCGCTACTGCGTGATCTGTTTCAACAACCTCTGTAGCCCCTACGGGAGCACCTCCCCCATGTCCCAGGGGCCTCATGGGGGCCCCTACGGCATGAGGTTTCCCTTGGTGTCCTGCCGGGACGTGGCCCGGAGCCAGGTGCTGGGGCTCAGGGCCCTGGGGGTGGAGAGGGGGCTCTGCGTGGTGGGTGGGTCCATGGGGGGGATGGTGGCCCTGGAGATGGCCCTGTCCTACCCCAGGTGTTTCGAGCGGTGCGTGGTGATCGCCGCCCCCTTGAGGCTCTATCCCCAGGCCATAGGGTACAACGAGGTCCAGCGGCAGGCCATAATGGGGGACCCGGACTGGCGGGGGGGCGACTACTACCCGGGCCCCGGGCCGGTGAGGGGGCTGGCCAACGCCCGGATGCTGGCCATGATCACCTATCGGAGCGAGAAGTCCTTCGCCAGCCGCTGGATGAGGGACATGTCGCTGGGGAGCCCCCACAGCTGGGACGGTCGATTCCAGGTGGAGAGCTACCTCCACCACCACGGGCAGGAGCTGGTGAAGCGCTTCGACGCCAACTGCTACCTGTATCTCACCAGGGCCATGGACCTTCACGACGCCCTTTTGGGCCGCGGGGGCCCCAACGAGGCCTTCGGTCCCCTGTCGGGCCGGCACCTCCTGGCGGTGGGCATATCCAGCGACATGCTCTTCCCCAACTGGCAGGTGGAGGAGATCCACCGGTGTGCCCGGGAGGCGGGGATCAACTCCTGGTACGAGGAGATAGACAGCCCCAACGGTCACGATGCGTTCCTTATCGACCTGGACCAGGTGGACGAGATCCTGCGGACCTTTTGGCGGGTCTCCGGGATGGGCTAGCCCGCATCTATGGTTTACTTGACTTGAATAAAATAAACCACTTGCCATGGTGCCGGGACTGATATAAACTTCCGTTTCAAAGCTAATCCACATGGAGCGGAGGTTGATAGCAGTGCCTTTGGATCCCGGACTGAGGAAGGTGGCGGTCATAGGCTCCGGTCCGATAGTGATCGGTCAGGCGGCGGAGTTCGACTACGCGGGCACCCAGGCGTGCCGGGCCCTTAGGGAGGAGGGGGTGGAGGTCCTCTTGATCAACACCAACCCGGCCACCATAATGACCGACCCGGACACGGCTGACTCGGTGTTCTTCGAGCCCCTGGAGTGTGGGGCGGTCTCTTCGGTGCTGGAGAGGGAGAGGCCCCAGGGGATCCTGGGGACTCTGGGGGGGCAGGCGGGGCTAAACCTAACCTTGGAGCTCTGGGACCGGGGGGTGCTGGCGGACCTCGGGGTCCGGCCCCTGGGTACCCCTCCGGAGTCCATAAGGGTGGGGGAGGACCGGCGGCTCTTCAGGGAGGCCATGCTCTCCATAGGGCTCAGGGTGCCCGAGAGCCTCCCGGTGGAGGACGTCCCGTCCGCAGTGGAGTTCGTCCGCTCCGTGGGGTTGCCGGTGGTGATCCGTCCTGCCTTCACCCTGGGGGGAACCGGTGGCGGGATGGTCCGCCGGATGGATCGTCTGGAGGACATGGTGAGCTCCGCCCTGGCGGCCAGCCCTTGCCATCAGGCCCTGGTGGAGGTCAGCGTTGAGGGCTGGCTGGAGATCGAGTTCGAGGTGGTGAGGGACCGCAGGGGCCACAAGGTGCTGGTTTGCGGGATGGAGAACCTGGACCCCATGGGGGTGCACACCGGCGACAGCGTGGTGGTGGCCCCCATAATGACCCTGGACGAGGGGGCCGTGGGGATCCTTCGGGACGCCACCTTCGCCATCGCCGACGCGGTGGGGGTCCAGGGGGCGTGCAACGTCCAGTTCGCGGTGAACCCCGGGGACCCTTCGGACTTCTACGTGATAGAGATCAACCCCCGGGCCAGCCGGTCCAGCGCCCTGGCCTCCAAGGCCACCGGCTACCCCATAGCCCGGGTGGCCGCCAAGGTGGCGTTGGGTTATGGGCTTGACGAGATACCCCTCTGGGACGGGGGGCCCATGGCGTCGGAGCCTCCGGCGGTGTCCCACGTGGCCCTCAAGTTCCCCCGCTGGCCTTTCGACAAGTTTCCCGACGCGGACAGGTCCATAGGGGTGAGGATGAGGTCCACCGGGGAGGTTATGGGGCTTGGGGACCGGTTCGAGGAGGCCTTCGTCAAGGCCCTGCGGGGGCTGGACCTTGGGGGAGGTGCCCTCTGGGACGGGTCCCTGTCGTCCCTGGGGGACCGGGAGCTGTTGGAGCTCGTGTCGGTCCCCAATGATCGGCGGATCTTCGCCCTGTTGGAGGCCCTGTCCAGGGGGATGGGGGTTGAGGAGCTATCCCACCGGTCGGGGATCCGGGCCCCCTTCCTGGAGGGGATGAGGGGCGTGGTGGACGCCTGTCTCTGGCTTGCGAAGGCCCCCTTCGACCGGGGCTCCATGGAGAGGGCCAAGTCATTGGGGATCGGGGACTCCCAGGTGGCGCGGCTGTGGGGGGTGCCGGAGGAGTCGGTCAGGACCTTCCGGGAGGCGGCGGGGCTCTGGGGGAGGCTGGTGCCCGTGGGGGGAGTGGAGGGCTTCCCCTACACCTACCGGCGGTTGGACAGGGGCGTTCCGTCCCCGATCAAGGCGGACTCTGGGGCGGTGATGGTGGTCGGCTCCGGCCCGATCCGGATAGGCCAGGGGATAGAGTTCGACTGTTGCTCCGTCAGGGCCCTCAGGGAGCTGAGGCGTCTTGGGATCCGGTCGGTGATGGTGAACAACAACCCGGAGACGGTGAGCACCGACCACGACGAGGCGGACCTGTTGTGTTTCGAGCCCTTGGACATGGAGGTGCTACTGGACCTGGTCAGGCTCTGCGGCGTCAGGGGTGTGCTGGCCCAGTTCGGAGGGCAGAGGGGGCTCCAGCTGGCCATGGGGTTGGCCCGGGAGGGGGTTCCGGTTCTGGGGGTGGAGCCCTGGGCGGTGGAGGCCACCGAGGACCGGCGCAGGTTCTACGCCCTGCTGGACCGGCTGGGGATAGATCACCCGGCGGGGGCGTGGGCCGAATCGCCGGAGGAGGCTATGGAGTGTGCCATGGAGATGGGGTTCCCGCTGGTGGTGAGGCCCTCCTTCGTGCTGGGGGGTCTTGGGATGGAGGTGGTGAGCTCCCCGGAGGAGTTGAGCGCCTGCCTGGATTGTCACCGGGCGTCCGGCCTTTGGGACCTGGGGCCGTTGCTGCTGGATCAGTTCGTTGAGGGTATAGAGGCGGAGGTGGACGTGCTCTGCGACGGGAGGGATGTCTTCGTCCCCGGTGTGATGGAGCACCTGGAGGGGCCCGGGGTCCACTCGGGGGACAGCGTGGTGGTGCTTCCCCACCGGAGGATATCCCAGGCGGAGGTGATGGAGATGGCCCGGATCTCCGGGGAGCTGGGGCGGGCGCTGAAGGTCCGGGGGCTTTTCAACGTGCAGTTTGTGGCCGGGGACCGGGGGATCCGGGTGTTGGAGGTGAACCTGAGGTCCAGCAGGACCGTGCCCTTCGTCAGCAAGGCCTGTGGACTTCCGCTGGTGGACCTGGCGGTGAGGCTGGCCCTTGGTGAGGGGCTAGGGGACCTGGGGCTGTCCCCCGGGTTGGGGTCCGGGATCCGTCGGTGGGCGGTGAAGGTGCCGGTCTTCTCCACCGGGAAGCTTCCGGGGGTCGAGGTGTCCCTGGGCCCCAACATGAGGTCCACCGGGGAGGTGATGGGGCTTGGGGATGGCTTCGAGGAGGCGCTCTTGAAGGGCTTCCGGTCCGCCGGAGCCCCCATGGACCTTCCGGTGGGGATCCTGGTCTCCCTTGGGAGGTGGGAGAGCGGGGTTGTGGAGGCCCTGGCGGTCCTGGCGGGCCTTGGGTGCCCCATATACGGGACCCCCGGCACCTGTGGCCGGTTGGTTAGGGTGGGGGTGCCCTGCCGGCGGGTGGATCCCCTGGAGGGGATCGGGATGGTTGGTGGTGAGGTGGGGTGGGTGGTGAACACCAGGAGCCCCCTGGAGGACCGGGGCTACGGTTTCGAGCTGCGGCGCCGGGCGGCGGAGGTGGGGGCATTGTGCGTGACCCGGGTGGACACCCTTGTGGGGTTGGCTCAGGCCCTCTCTTTGGGCAGGGGGGGATCGCTCAGGGTTGGGTGATTTTTGGGACCGGGTGGTGTTGACAGTTTTGGGGGCCCTTGCTATACTTCCACTCGTGCTGATCGGGGCGGATAGCTCAGTGGGAGAGCACCTGCCTTACAAGCAGGGGGTCGTAGGTTCGAACCCTATTCCGCCCACCAAGAGGACAATGAAAACGTCAGACTAGAGGTGGGGTTGTAGCTCAGTACGGTTAGAGCGCCGGCCTGTCACGCCGGAGGCCGCGGGTTCAAGTCCCGTCAGCCCCGCCATCTCTTTGCAATAGCGTTGACGCGTTGGCGGGATAGCTCAGTTGGTAGAGCAACGGACTGAAAATCCGTGTGTCCCCAGTTCGACTCTGGGTCCCGCCACCATCGTAGCCGTAGCGGGCGGAAGTAGCTCAGGGGTAGAGCACAACCTTGCCAAGGTTGGGGTCGCGGGTTCAAATCCCGTCTTCCGCTCCATTTTTGCAGATGATTGGGCGGCATAGCCAAGTGGTAAGGCAGAGGACTGCAAATCCTTCATTCCCCGGTTCGAATCCGGGTGCCGCCTCCACACCTCGCCCAATTTGTGTTATACTCATAGAGCACTCCTCGGTAGCTCAATCGGCAGAGCGGGTGGCTGTTAACCACTAGGTTCCAGGTTCAAGTCCTGGCCGAGGAGCCAGATTTGATCCGCCGGATCCGGCGGTTGTTATTTGGCGCGAGCCCCCAAGGGGATTACCCCTTGGGGGCTCGTCGTTTCCGGCGTGTCCACGCCGACTTACGCCCGCCCGCACATTTACCTTGATTCTCCGTTTCGAAGCCCGCAGTCCGGGGGCCGGGTGCAACCCTGGGGGTTACGGGCGCTCACCGAAAATGTCCCTTCCGAATTCTCCCGTTCTCCGTTTTTCGACCCGCCTTGTTTAACAGCCCGACTGCATCCGGACACCCGTTTCGACATTTCGAACTCCCCTCCGGTAGGTATCTGCCGAAAGCCGGACCAGTGGGTCCGGTGCAAGCGGATTACCAGACAGCGGAAACAGCCGTGAGATCGGAGACCGTTGTGGGTGCCGGCGACATCGCCCTCGGACGGTGTCAAACGGGCTCCAACGGCCTTCTCGATGACCGGCCTATCCAGTCCCGCGGCATCCATGACGGAACCCTTCCTCGGCCTCCCGCAAAAGGAGGACCGGATGCCGGCCAACGAACACGTCCCAATCTCTCTCGACGAGGTGATATCGGAGATCGCCGCGATCCTGGCCCGGGGTTACATGCGCCATCGAAACGGACGCCGAATCGCCCCTGATTCCGGCAGTGGGGCAGAGCATGTGGCGCAAGTTGAAGAATCTGAGGCGTTTACTTCGATTCGCCTTGATATTTCGGGCCACTGAAGCCTTCATTCATTCACGAGTTAACGCCCTGAGATTGCGGTGCGGACGGGCCGCCCGCAGGGCGAAGCCCATGAGCCAAGGAGGTTTCGGATGGAAGCAACAACGTATCAAGAGGTCCAGGGGCTCTCCCGGATGACCGTCGGAGAACTCCGGGACAAGTACCTCGAGGTCTTCGGAGAAGAGACCCGCTCCTACCATAAGGAGTTTCTTCGCAAACGAATCGCCTGGCGTATCCAGGCCATGGCAGAGGGTGACCTTTCGGAGCGGGCCCGGCGCAGGGCTGAGGAAATGGCCAATGACGCCGACCTGAGAACGCGGTCTCCGCGTGATCCGGTCGCCTCGGGTTCCGCCGAGGTCAAGGCGAGAACGGCGACCAGCCGCATATCCCCGTCGCACGACCCGAGGCTGCCGCTGCCCGGGACTCTGCTCGCCCGCGAGTTCCAAGGTCGCGACATTGTGGTCAAGGTACTCGACAACGGCTTCGAGTTCGACGGCCGACGGTACAAGTCCCTCTCAGCCA
Source organism: Thermanaerovibrio acidaminovorans DSM 6589 (assembly GCF_000024905.1). Lineage (NCBI taxonomy): Bacteria > Thermotogati > Synergistota > Synergistia > Synergistales > Synergistaceae > Thermanaerovibrio > Thermanaerovibrio acidaminovorans. The sequence goes on along the minus strand of NC_013522.1, from coordinate 1,571,644 downwards.
TCGCCAAGGAGGTCACCGGGAGCAAATGGAACGGGTTCCTCTTCTTCGGTATCGCCGATGCCGCGACCAAGGGCGGGAGCCGCAAACCCGAGAGGAGGAACGAATGAGCAGAAACAATAACCACGGCCGGGGAGAAGCCCTGGAGTCGGCATCAAGAACCAACGGGACGATCCGCTGCGCCATCTACACCCGCAAGTCCACAGACGAGGGGCTGGAGCAGGAGTTCAATAGCCTCGACGCCCAGCGGGAATCCGCGGAAGCCTATATCGCGAGCCAAAGACACGAGGGATGGGTGTGCATTCCGGATCGGTTCGACGACGGCGGCTTCACCGGCGGCAACATGGAGCGGCCCGCCCTCAAGCGGCTCTTCGCCGGCATCGAGTCGGGCGGCATCGACTGCGTGGTGGTATACAAGGTGGACCGTCTGAGCCGGTCCCTTCTGGACTTCGCCCGCATGATGGAGCTCTTCGACAAGCACTCCGTGAGCTTCGTCTCGGTCACCCAGCAGTTCAACACGACCAGTTCCATGGGGCGTCTCACGTTGAACATCCTTTTATCTTTTGCCCAGTTCGAGCGGGAGATCATCTCGGAGCGCACCCGCGACAAGATGTCCGCCGCCCGGCACAAGGGCAAGTGGGTCGGCGGGATGCCGGTTCTCGGGTATGACGTCGACCCGAAAGGCGGCAGGTTGATCGTCAACGAGGACGAAGCCGTACAGGTCCGGGGGATGTACCAGCTCTACCTGGAGCACAAAGCCTTGATCCCTGTCGTTCAGGAAATCGAACGACGCGGCTGGAAAAATAAGCAGTGGACGACCAAGAAGGGTCAGGAGCGCGGCGGAAAGCCTTTCACCAAGAACAGTCTCTTTCGGCTTCTGACCAACGTGATTTACACCGGCAAGGTCGATTACAAGGGAACCATATACAACGGCGAACACGACGGAATTGTCGACGTCGATCTTTGGCAGCGGGTGCAGGATGCGTTACGGCGAAACGGCAGCACCGGAGGAAAAGAGGTGCGCAACAAATACGGAGCGCTGTTGAAGGGACTGCTCTACTGCGCTCCCTGCGGCACGGGGATGGTGTGCATACGTATACGGCCAAGGACAACGGCAAACGCTATCGCTACTACGTCTGCCTGAACGCGCAACAACGAGGCTGGGCGTCCTGTCCGACCAAGTCGCTCAACGCGCACGAGATCGAGACCGCGGTGGTCGAACACATCCGAAGCATAGGCAGGAATGAGGAAATCATCGCAGCGACGGCTGCAAAGGTTCGGGAAGAGAGCGGCAAGCGCATGGTGGAACTGGAAACCGAACAACGCGGCCACGAACGTGAACTCAAACGGCTGCACACCAGAGTCCAGAAGCTGGTGAGCGAGTCCTTCACCGCCGCCTCGAACGGAGGGGCGGCCATGGACCAGCTCGCCGACCTTCAGGATCGGATTCGAACCATAGAACAGCGGATGACCACCATACGCGAAGAGGTCATCGCCATCCAGAGAGAAACCGTTGACGAAGGGGATATGGCCCGGGCACTGGCGGTCTTCGCCCCGGTTTGGGAGTCACTGTCCCCCCGAGAACAATCACGGATCGTCCGACTCCTCGTCGAGCGCGTCGGTTATGACGGGCGGGACGGTAGAGTGACCGTGACCTTCCGCTCAGCGGGAGTCAAGGCGCTGTGCAGCGAGGCCGACATCCGCAGTCGGGAGGTGTCCGCATGAAAAATACCGCATCCGACGGAACGGGACTGAGCCGGCTGGAGATCTCCTTCAGTTTCAGACCCAGGAACCGCAGGAAAAGCGACAACCATCCACACGAGGTAGACCGAACCATCGAGCCGGGGAATCTGCCCCGCATCTCGAAGTTGATGGCTTTGGCGATCCGCTTCGACGGATTGGTCCGGCGCGGCGAAGTGCGGGACTATGCCGATTTGGCCAGGCTCGGCTATGTGACGCGCGCACGCATCACCCAGATCATGAACCTGCTCAACCTGGCCCCGGACATCCAGGAGGAGATCCTATTCCTTCCGAATACAACGAAGGGCCGAGACCCGATTCTGGAAAAAGACATGAGGCCGGTCGCCGCCGTCCCCCACTGGAACCGACAGCCGACTACCTGTTCCGGCGCTGGAAGCTGCGGCGCTTCGCCGAGGTGGACAGCGAGATCCTCTTCCGCCTGGCGGACCGTGCCTTCCGGGACGAGACGCCGGACCTCGAGCGCTTCAAGCGCGACCTGGCCCTGTGCCGGGGGCAGATCACCGCCGTGCTGGCCTCCCGCCGCCAGCCCGGGACGGTCCTGGTGCTCAAGGGGAACAAGCCGCTCGAACTGCGCATCCACCGCAGCCACCGGGCGGTGCTCTACGCCTCGGATCCGGCCTTCCTCGACGCCGTGCTGGCCGACGAGCGCGGGTGGCGGCCGCTCCCACTGGAGCCCATGACCATGCTCGTGTTCAGGCACGAGAGTCTCATGGAGTTCTCCAGGGAGTCGTTCACCTTCATCGCCCAGGGAAAACGGGGGAAGGCGCCATGACAGAGAGCCGCATGAACCGAAGAGAATCACCCATGAACCCCAATGAACCCCCGAAGGAGAACACAACCGGGCTCCTGAGACTCTTCGTCTACGGGACCCTCAAGCAAGGCTACTGGAACCACGAGCGGTTCTGCCGGGGCGTCCTCTCCGTGGAGGAGGCGGTCGTCCGGGGCCGCCTGTACGAGCTGCCCTCCGGCATCCCGGTCCTGGAGGTGCCCGAGGCGGACGTCCTGGCCTACGGCACCGCCGACCCGCTCGCCGACGTGGCCACACAGGCGCGCCTCGCTGCGGAGTTCGCCGCACGCGCCGCACAACACCCCGACCCCGGGGAGAACGGCGCCCCGGGCGGCCGCTGGGGCCCCGTGTACGGCGAGCTCCTGACCTTCGACGATCCCGAGACCCGCCTCCCGGCCATCGACCACCTCGAGGGCTTCCTGCCCGGCGGACCCAGCCTCTACAGGCGTGTGCTGGTGCCGGCAAGTACACGAGGACAACGCGTCCTGGTCTGGCTTTACGTGGAGGGCGCCAGCAGGCGCCCTCCTGGCCGTCGGCTGGCGGATGGTGTCTGGCGAGCCTAGGGAAGGCGTCTTCCGGAAATCTCTTGACACCAACTGTCACTAACTGTAAACTATATCAGTTGGATGAGGTACAATGACACGAAATCTGCTTTGCGGCCAGAGAGGTGCTTCCGATGGATGAAAAACCAGGCGACGTCCTGACCATCGAAGAGTTGTCTGCCTACCTGAAGATACCGAAATCGACGCTCTACAAGCTCGTTCGGGAAGGCAAAGTCCCGTGCCAGAAGATTGGCCGCCATTGGCGCTTCCGGAAGGAAGCCATTGACCGCTGGTTGGAAGAGACGCACGGCGATACGAAAGACGGAGGAAACGAGTAATGGCGGAGCCCTTGGCGGATCAGGTCCTGCGAAAGATCGGCGAGGCTCGCGAGCTCTATCACCGCCTGATCCTGATGGTGGGCCCGGCGGGAAGCGGGAAGACGTCCGCGTTGCAGGAGGTGTCGGCCTCGACCTCCGCACCGCTCGTCAACGTCAATCTCGAGCTGTCTCGCCGGATGCTGGACCTGACCGAACGCCAACGGGCTCTGCAGCTACCGCGGCTCTTGGGCGAAATCGTGGGTGAAGCCACAGGCGAGCTGGTTTTGCTCGACAACATCGAGATCCTTTTCGATGTCCACCTGAAGCAGGATCCTTTGCGTCTGCTTCAGGGATTGTCCCGGAACAAGACGGTCGTGGCCGCCTGGAACGGATCCATCGTGGATGGTCACATGACCTACGCCGTCCCGGACCACCCCGAATACCGCCGCTACCCGATTCGCGATTTTCTGGTGGCCAGTCCGGAGGTGACGACATGAAGGAAACAGGAAGCGAAGCTGCAAGGTGGCATGTGCAATGAGATATGGAGACCTGATCCAATTCGAGCCCATCGAGTCCGTAGTCCAGCTACGGGATGCCGATGAGGCCGCAAGCGCCAGACAGCTGGTCAGCACCTATGTCATCTCCGACGAGATGGCCGAGAAGCTGACCGGCCTTGTGATCCCCCAGCTTCAGTTCGACCAGCCCGTCGATAACAAGGGGCTGCTTGTCGTGGGCAACTACGGCACCGGTAAGTCACACCTGATGTCGGTGATCTCCAGCATCGCCGAGCACGCGGACCTGCTTTCCGCCCTGGGAAACGCACAGGTGGCACAAGCCGCGGAGCGGATCGCCGGCAAGTTCAAGGTGGTCCGCACCGAGATCGGGGCCACCACCATGTCGCTGCGGGACATCCTCGTCGGCGAGCTGGAAGAGCACCTGGCCGTCATGGGCGTGACCTACACCTTCCCGGATGCCGGCCAGGTCCCCAACAACAAGCGGGCCTTCGAGGAGATGATGGCCGCGTTCCACCGGGAGTATCCGGACCATGGCCTGCTCCTGGTCGTGGATGAGCTGCTGGACTATCTCCGTACTCGCAAGGACCAGGAGCTGATCCTCGACCTCAACTTCCTCCGTGAGGTGGGTGAGGTCTGCAAGGACCTGCGCTTCCGCTTCATGGCGGGTGTGCAGGAGGCCATCTTCGACAGCCCCCGTTTCGCCTTCGTGGCCGACAGCATCCGCCGGGTCAAGGACCGCTTCGAACAGATCCTTATCGCCCGCAGGGACGTGAAGTTCGTCGTCGCCGAGCGCCTGCTCAAGAAGACCGGTGAGCAGCAGGCCAAGATCCGCGAATACCTCACGCCGTTCGCCAAGTTCTACGGCCACATGAACGAGCGGATGGACGAGTTCGTCCGCCTCTTCCCGGTCCATCCCGACTACATCGACACTTTCGAGCGCGTCACGGCGGTGGAGAAGCGCGAGGTGCTCAAGACCCTGTCGCTGGCCATGAAGAAGCTGCTCGACCAGGAGGTGCCGGAGGATCGGCCCGGTCTCATCGCCTACGACAGCTATTGGACGAACCTGCGCGAGAATCCCTCCTTCCGCGCCGTCCCGGATATCAAGGCGGTGATCGATTGCAGCCAGGTGCTGGAGTCCCGGATCGAGCAGGCCTTCACCCGGCCGGTGTACAAGCCCATGGCAATTCGCATTATTCACGCGCTCTCGGTCCACCGGCTGACGACCGGAGACATCTACGCGCCCTTGGGCGCCACGGCCGAGGAGCTACGCGACGCGCTCTGTCTCTACCAGCCCGGCATCGAGGACTTGGGCGGAGACCCGGCCGACGACCTCCTTTCCCAAGTGGAAACGGTCCTGCGCGAGATCCACAAGACGGTCAGCGGCCAGTTCATCTCCTCCAATCCGGACAACCGGCAGTATTACCTCGATCTCAAGAAGACCGACGACTTCGACGCGCTCATCGAGAAGCGCGCCGAGAGCCTCGATGCCTCCCAGCTCGACCGCTACTACTACGAGGCTTTGAAAAGGGTCATGGAGTGCACCGACCAGACCTACGTCACCGGCTACAAGATCTGGCAGCACGAGCTGGAATGGCTGGAGCACAAGGCGGCAAGACAAGGATATCTCTTCTTCGGCGCTCCCAACGAGCGCTCGACCGCCGTGCCGCCCCGTGATTTCTACCTCTACTTTATCCAGCCGTTCGATCCGCCGCACTTCAAGGACGAGAAGAAGGCCGATGAAGTGTTCCTTCGCCTGACCAACACGGACGAAGAGTTTCGGACCGCGCTGACGAACTACGCCGCGGCGCTGGACCTCGCGTCCACCTCGAGCGGCCACGCCAAGGCCACCTACGAGTCCAAGGCCACCGGATTCCTGCGGGACCTGGTGGGCTGGCTGCAGGAGCACATGACCGACGCGTTCGAGGTGACCTACCAGGGACGCACCAAGTCGCTGGTGGAATGGGCCAAGGGCAAGTCCATCCGCGAGCTGTCCGGGATCGCTTCCCACGAGCGGATCAACTTCCGCGACCTGGTGAACACCATCGCCGGCATCGTCCTGTCCGCACACTTTCAGGACCAGGCGCCCGAGTATCCCTACTTCTCGGTGCTCATCACGGGCCAGAACCGCGAGCAGGCGGCACAGGACGCCCTGCGCGCCATCGCCGGACAGAATCGCACCAAGCAGGCAACCGCCGTGCTCGACGCCCTGGAGCTCCTCGACGGAGAGCGGCTCGACCCGTACCGCTCCAAGTACGCGAAGCACGTCCTGAACATCCTCAAGAAGAAGGGGCACGGCCAGGTAGTCAACCGCTCGGAGCTGATCCAGGAGGTCTACGGCGTCGAGTACTTCGCGCCGGACAAGGGCTACCGCCTGGAGCCCGAATGGGCTGTCGTGGTCCTGGCCGCGCTGGTCTACTCCGGTGACCTGGTGCTTTCGATTCCCGGCAAGAAGTTCGACGCCGCCGGGCTGCCGCAGCTGGCCGCGACACCTATCGACGAGCTGGTCCACTTCAAGCACATCGAGCGGCCCAAAGACTGGAACCTCCCGGCGCTCAAGGCGCTTTTCGAACTGCTCGGACTCACGCCGGGTATGGCGCAACTGGTTACCCATGGCAAGGACGAGCCGGTTCAGGAACTGCAAGCGAAAGTCTCCAAGTATGTCGAGGAAATTGTTCGCACGCAGCAGGCATTGAAAGACGGCCTGCATTTCTGGGGACAGAGACTCTATTCCGACTCGGAACTCGCAACCCGCAACTCGCAACTGGAAACGACAAAGTCGTTTCTGGAATCCCTGCAGGCCTACACCACGACCGGCAAGCTCAAAAACTTTCGCTATGACGCCTCGGAAGTGACCGCTCAGCGGAGTGGGCTCGAATCCCTTGCCGAAATCAAGTCGCTCGAAGAACTGGTGGCGGACCTCGGGTCCACAGCTTCATACCTCTCGACGGCTGAGGCGGTCCTGCCCACCGGCCACGAGTGGATCGACAAAATGAGCGCCGTTCGGACTGAAGTCCTCACGGCGGTCATGAGTCATGGGTTTCGGGTCTCGGGTCAAAAGGACGCGGGACTCAGTACTCGCGACCCGCGACCCGAATTGCAGCGCAAGCTCACCGACCTCAAGAAGTCCTACGTGCAAGCCTATCTCGCCATGCACACCCGGGCCCGACTGGGCGTGAACGAGGACAAGCGCAAGAGCGCGCTGATGGGAGACGAGCGGCTCAAGACCCTCTCGAGGCTCTCCACCATCGACCTGATGCCGCGCCAGCACCTGACCGATTTCCAGAACCGTCTGGCCGGCCTGAAGAGCTGCTTCGCGCTCACCGAGCAGGACCTCGACGCATCACCGGTCTGCCCGCACTGCGGCTTTCGGCCTGCGGCCGAAGCGGTCGCGGGTCACGTGTCAGGTGTCGCGGGTCAGGACTCGCGACTCGGGACTCGCGACTCGAGACTGATCAACGCCGCCGCGGTGCTTCAACAGCTCGATGAACAATTGGACAAGATGCTGGCTGAATGGACTGCGGCGTTGATCACCAACCTGGAGGACCCGACCACCCGCGGCAACCTCGACCTGCTCAAGCCCGAGCCCAGGAAGCTGGTGGACGCCTTCCTCAAGGAACGGAAGCTGCCCGAGGAGCTGGGCCAGGATTTCATTCACGCCCTCAAGGAGGTGCTCTCCGGGCTGGTCAAGGTCGCGATTAGACCTGAGGATCTGCGCGCAGCCCTTCTCAAAGGCGGCTCACCGGCGACGCCGGCGGAGATGAAGAAACGCTTTGAGGAATACCTCGATGAACTCACCAAGGGCAACGAGCCCGGCAAGGTCCGAATCGTACTGGAATAGTCGCGGGTCACGGGTCGTGGGTCGCGAGTCAAAGGGACGAAGATGGCAAAGATCGAAAGATTCGAAGATATAGAAGGCTGGCAGAAAGCCAGGGAACTAACGCGGGAGATATACCGGACCACCAATCAACGAGAATTTGCCAAGGACTTTGGCCTGCGTGACCAGATACGCCGGGCGGCGGTATCGGTAATGTCCAATATTGCCGAAGGGTTCGAACGTGGTGGCGATGTTGAGTTTCGTCGGTTTCTGGCCATTGCGAAAGGCTCTGCTGGTGAGGTGAAAGCCCAGCTTTATGTGGCTTTGGATGCCGGCTTGATCGACCAAGCCCAATTCAACCAGCTTTACCACCTTGCAACCGAAACCGGTAACCTGATTGGTGGCTTCATGAGATACCTGAGGAAGGGGCGCGAGGGATGAGAAAGAAACAGCAATCGGAGCATCAGCAGACTATGTTCGATTCAGAAAGACCCGTGACCCGCGACTCGGGACCCGTGACCTGTTTTGGGATGACCTTTGAAAACGACGAGGCGCGGCGGGAGCACTTCCTCCGCCTCTTGCGCGCGGGTTTGCAGGAATTGCGGGAGAAACTTGGTGTCCCGTTTGTGAGTTTTGAGGATACCTATGCCCGGTTGAAATCGCTGCAATATTGGCCCATCGGCACGGAGGAACAGATACGCGATCTCGCCCGACGCATCGCCCGTGCCGCATCCTCGACCCGTGACTCGCGACCCGCGACCCGCGACATCCTCGGCCTATACAAGGACGAGGTCGGCTTCCCGCATGGGTCGATCGAGGACATCCTGAGCCTGTCCGATCCACCCTATTACACGGCATGCCCGAACCCCTTCATCGCGGACTTCCTCAAGCACTACGGCAAGCCCTACGACCCGAACGTGCCTTACAGCAAGGAACCGTTCGCGGCGGACGTGAGCGAGGGGAAGAACGATCCCATCTACAACGCGCACTCCTACCACACCAAGGTGCCGCACAAGGCGATCATGCGCTACATCCTGCACTACACCGAGCCGGGCGATGTGGTCTTTGACGGCTTCTGCGGAACGGGGATGACCGGCGTTGCCGCCCAGCTCTGCGGCGACCGCAAGACAGTGGAGTCTTTGGGCTATAAGGTGGATGAGCAAGGCTTCATCTACCAGCAGGAAACAGACGAGAACGGCAAGACGGTCTGGAAGCCGTTTTCCAAACTGGGCGCCCGGCGAGCCATCCTCAACGACCTGTCCCCGGCCGCCACCTTCATCGCCTATAACTACAACACACCGGTGGATGTTAAGGCCTTCGAACGCGAAGCGAAACGGATCCTGAAGGAGGTGGAGGAAGAGTGTGCCTGGATGTACGCCACGCTCTCGCGCGGAGTTCCAGGTTCAGGGTTGTCGGTTCCTAGTGATGATAGGTTCGTGGAACTAGCCAACCGGATTCGCAAGGCAAAAACAATTGATGAAATCAGGCAGATTTTTGCTGAACTAGGAACCAGGAACCAGAAACTAGGAACCGTTGATTTTGCCCTCGGCAAAATCAACTACGCCGTCTGGTCCGATGTCTTCGTCTGCCCGGAGTGCACGCAGGAGGTGATATTCTGGGAAGTGGCGGTGGATAAAGAAGCAGGCAAGGTGCACGACCAGTTTCCCTGCCCGCACTGCGGGGCGCAGCTTACCAAGCGCACCATGGACCGCACCTGGGTGACCAAATACGACAAGGCCATCGGCCAGACCATCCGCCAGGCGAAGCAGGTGCCCGTGCTCATTAACTACAGCGTGGGCAACAGGCGCTACGAGAAGGCGCCCGATGCCTTTGACCTCGCGCTTATCGAGAAGATCGAGCAGCTGGAGATTCCCTACTGGTTCCCGACGGATAGGATGCCGGAGGGCTACAATACGGAGCAGCCGAAAGTCTCGCACGGCCTCACCCACGTGCACCACTTTTATACCAAGCGGAATTTGTGGGCGCTGGGCGCGCTATACGAGACTGCTGGTCGATCGCCGATAGAACTTCGAGATATTGCCAAGTTTTTTGTTCAGTATGCCTGTCTTGGCTTCTCAAAGATATCTCGGTACGTACCAACTCATTATTCCCAGGTAAACCGATATCTCAGCGGAACGTTGTATGTTGGCTCGCAACAGGTCGAGGTGTCGCCAGTTTACATTCTAAAAGCCAAAGCGGACAGAATGGCAAAGCGCGAGCTTAAACGGCCTTACGCAGGAGCTTTCGTGCTATCAACATCAGATGCTACTTCAAGTATCGAACACAGAGAGTCGGTCGACTACATCTTCACCGACCCGCCCTTCGGCGGCAACCTGATGTATTCAGAGCTCAACTTCCTCTGGGAAGCCTGGCTCAAGGTGTTCACCAACAACAAGCCCGAGGCCATTACCAATGAAACCCAGGGCAAAGGCCTGCCCGAATACCAGCGCCTGATGACCGAGTGCTTCAAGGAATACTACCGCGTGCTCAAGCCAGGCCGTTGGATGACGGTGGAGTTTCACAACTCCAAGAACAGCGTTTGGAACGCGATTCAGGAGGCCCTGCAGACGGCAGGCTTTGTCGTTGCCGATGTGCGCACCCTGGACAAGAAGCAAGGATCCTTCAAACAGGTCACCTCTGCATCTGCTGTCAAACAGGACCTCATCATTTCATGCTACAAGCCAAACGGCGGTCTTGAGGAACGCTTCAAGCTGGAAGCCGGCACCGAGGAAGGCGTCTGGGACTTCGTCCGCACGCACTTACGGCAACTGCCAGTGGCCGTGGTCACGGGTCGCGGGTCGAAGGTCGCGGGTCAAGACGACTCGGGACTCGGGACTCAGGACTCGCGACTGGAGATAGTTGCCGAAAGGCAAAACTATCTCCTTTTTGACCGCATGGTGGCCTTCCACGTTCAGCGTGGCGTGACGGTGCCGCTCTCCGCGGCGGAGTTCTACGCCGGTCTCGCCCAGCGCTTCCCGGAGCGCGACGGCATGTACTTCCTGCCCGAGCAGGTGGCGGAGTACGACAAGAAGCGCATGAAGGTGAAGGAGGTCCTGCAGCTTCAGCTCTTCGTCACCGACGAGGCCTCCGCCATCCAATGGCTTAAAGCAAGTCTCACCAAGAAGCCACAGACCTTCCAAGAGCTCCATCCGCAGTTCCTCAAGGAAATCGGCGGCTGGCAGAAGCACGAAAAGCCCTTGGAGCTCTCCGAGCTCTTGGAACAGAACTTCCTCCGCTACGACGGCAAAGGCCCCATCCCGGCGCAGATCGTCGCGTGGATGAAGCAAAGCGAAAACCTCCGCAAGATCATCCAAGAAGAACTCGCAGCTGGCGGCGCGACGGAAGAGAACGGCCAACTAGAAACCAGGAACCAGGAACTCATAACCCGCGCGAAAGCGCGCTGGTACGTCCCGGACCCGAACAAGGCCGGCGACCTGGAGAAGCTCCGCGAGCGGGCCCTGCTGCGCGAGTTCGAGGAGTACCGCGAATCCAAGCAGAAGCGCCTGAAGGTCTTCCGCCTCGAGGCCGTCCGCGCCGGCTTCAAGAAGGCATGGGCCGAGCGGGACTACGCCACCATCATCGCCGTGGCGCGCAAGATCCCCGAGAACGTCCTCCAGGAGGACCCCAAGCTCCTCATGTGGTACGACCAGGCGCTTACCCGATCTGGGGAGGATCGATAACGCTATGACTCATGGGAGGACGGTCATGAGCGATACAGGCCCTATGACGGAGGCGCTGAAGCTGCCCAACGGCGCTCGGTTCTACCGCTGCGCACTTCAGGTTAATCCATTCGACTACGTCAAGCGCCATAACAAGGAAACGGCATTTGAGGATGAGGCATCATACAATACCGCCATCGTGCAAGCGTGTCTCGATCACGGTATTGAGGTTATTGCTATCACGGACCACTACCGGGTTCACACAGCCGACGGCTTAGCCAAGGCAGCGCGTGACGCTGGTATTCATGTATTTCCCGGCTTCGAGGCCGTTACCAAAGATGGCGTTCACATTCTGTGCTTGTTTGAACCAGGCAGGACCACTCGAGAGCTGGAACGCATACTCGGCGACTGCGGAATCCATCGGGATGAAGCCGCGTCGCCCACAGGGAAATATGATGTCATAGAGTTTCTCAAGACAGCTACCCATTCATGGGGAGCGGTTTGTGTAGCAGCCCACGTTGCATCGGATGGTGGGCTGCTCAACAGGCTCACTGGTCAGCCAGCCATAAACGCATGGACTTGGCCAGACCTTCTCGCGTGTGCACTTCCCGGGCCTGTTACCGATGCTCCGAATGGCATCCGCCAGATTCTGGAGAACAAGAACGCGGACTACCGCCGGGATCGACCGGTCGCCGTTATCAACGCCCAAGACGTATCAAGCCCAGAGGACTTCGAGAAACCTGGCGCGTCCTGCTGGATAAAGATGTCCGCGGTCTCCGTCGAAGGGTTACGGCAGGCCTTTCTCGATCCTTCCTCACGGATCAGGTTGGCCAGTGACCCAGTCCCGGAGGAGCACGAAGAATTCCTGGCACTAACGTGGCAGGGTGGCTTTCTCGACGGCGCCGCGATTCATTTCAACGAGAATCTCAATGTTCTGATCGGTGGCCGAGGAACCGGCAAATCTACCGTCATCGAAAGCCTCCGTTACGTGTTGGGCCTCGAGCCTCTTGGAGAGGACGCCCGCAAGGCACACGAAGGCATTGTCCGCCATGTTCTGCGTAATGGCACCAAGATTTCTCTCCTGGTGCGCGCTCATCGGCCCGCAAAACGGGACTATCTGATCGAGAGGACGATCCTAAATCCGCCGATAGTGCGCGATGAATCGGGTAATGTCCTGGAGGTATCGCCCACCAACATCATTCCACAGGTTGAGGTATATGGTCAGCATGAGATTTCCGAGCTGACGAAGAGCCGTGAAAAGCTCACGCGCCTGTTGGAACGATTCATCGACCGTGACGCAACCCTGGCACAGCGCAAGAACGACTTGAAGGGAAAGCTCGAGCGCATACGGGCCAGGATTATCGAGGTGTGGAAGGAACAGAAGGAAATCGAGGATCGCCTTGCGACCCTTCCGGCTCTCGAGGAGACCCTTCGGCGCTTCAAGGAAGCAGGAGTGGAGGAGCGCCTGAAGGAACAAACCCTGCTGGTGCAAGAGGAAAAGGTTCTTGAAACTGCTTTTGAACGTCTTGAACCATTCCGCAACTTACTTGATCAGATAGACCGCCATCTCCCCGTAGATCGCAGCTTCCTGTCAGCTGAAGCCTTGAAGAAGTTGCCGGGCAAGGAAGTATTGGTTGAAGCGGAGCAGATTCTCGAGCGCTTCAACGAGGCCCTAAATACTATCAGGGCTCAGGTAGCAAATGCCATTCGGGACGCCGAGGAGGGACTCGAATCGGTTAAGCGCAAATGGGAGGAACGAGAGAAGGCCGTCAAGGCACAGTACGAGAAGATCCTCCGGGAGTTGCAGAAGTCGAAGATTGACGGCGAGGAGTTCATTCAACTGCGTCGGCAAATTGAGGAACTTCGCCCACTTCGAGAGCGGCAAGCTGAGCTGGCCCGGAACGCGAACGAATACCTACGTCAGCGCCGAAACCTGCTCGCGCAATGGGAGGACGTAAAGACGGAAGAATTCCGAGAACTGGAACGCGCAGCCAAGAAGGTTAATCGCAAATTAAGGAACCGCGTCAAGGTGACGGTTACCTTTGCCGGCAATCGAGAACCGTTGTGCCAGCTGCTTCGCGATGAAGTGAGGGGCCGCCTTTCCGAGGCACTGGACGTGCTGAGTCAGCGTAAGGACCTATCACTCGTTGATCTGGCCAACACAATCCAAGAGGGCAAGAATGCCCTATGTAAGAAGTATGGCCTTTCCCCGTCGCAAGCTGAGCGGCTTGCGCAAGTCGATCCAGACTTGGTTATGAAGATTGAGGAGCTGGACCTCCCTTCAACAACGACAGTTGAACTGAATGTGGCCCCGGAAGGCGAGGACGCCCAATGGCAAACTCTCGAAAAGTTGTCGACCGGCCAGAAGGCTACGGCGGTACTGCTGCTTTTGCTGCTGGAAGCCAATGCGCCGCTGGTAGTCGACCAGCCTGAGGACGATCTTGACAACCGGTTCATTACCAATGGCGTCGTTCCCAGGTTGAAAGAAGAAAAGCGGCGTCGCCAATTCATATTCGCCACTCACAACGCGAACATCCCCGTGCTTGGAGATGCCGAGTTGATCGTAGGTCTAACCGCCTCTGGCGAGGCAGGTCAAGGAAAGGCCAAGCTGCCCAGCGAGCATATGGGTTCCATCGATACCCTGCTGGTGCGGGAGCTTGTTGAAGAGGTCCTTGAAGGAGGAAAGGATGCTTTCGAGATGCGGAGAAGGAAATATGGCTTTTGAAAGGCGGACATCGAGAGCCTTTCGTTGATGGGAGAAGTTGAACAACGATGACCCTGTCGGTGGAAAACAACAACTGGTACTACAGCCCCGAGCACGGGGAGCTCTGTCGGGTCATCGAGACCCAGACGCTCTGGGGCGAGACCGTCTGCCGTGTCTGGCTGCCGGGCAAGGATGCTGTCGTGCAGTTGCCCGCCACGCGCCTCCGGCCTCCGCATGAAGCAGGAGTCGCCACCGTGGACGGGATCGCTTATCTCGCCGCCGCGGCGAGAGTCGCCGATGCGCTGACCCAGGACGTCCTGCTTGCGCCCATCGAATCGTCCGTCATCCCGTTGCCGCATCAGATTCGGGCTCTCTCCAGGGCCATTTCCAATGACCGCGTGCGCTATCTCCTGGCGGACGAGGTGGGCCTCGGCAAGACCATCGAGGCGGGTCTCATCATGCGGGAGCTCAAGCTCCGGGGCTTGGTGAGACGGACACTGGTCATCGCTCCCAAGGGCCTGGTGACCCAATGGGTGGCCGAAATGCGGGCCCACTTCAATGAGCATTTCCAGCTTGTCTTGCCGGACGACATCAAAACGCTCAGCCGCATTTCGGCGGTCGCGAGTCCTGAGTCCCGAGTCTCGGGTCAAGAAGACTCGCAACCCGTGACCCGCAACTCGTGGACCCTCTTTCCCCAAGTTGTCGTGCCGATGGATTCGGTCAAGCCTCTGGACAAGCGGCGCGGCTGGTCCAGGGAACAGGTGGCCGAGTACAACCGGGAGCGCTTCGAGGACCTGATCTCCGCCGGCTGGGACCTGGTCATCGTGGACGAGGCCCATCGCCTGGGTGGGAGCACGGACCAGGTGGCCCGCTACAAGCTCGGCCAGGGGCTGGCCGAGGCCGCGCCCTACCTGCTCCTGCTCTCCGCCACACCGCACCAGGGCAAGACCGACGCCTTCCACCGGCTGATCTCCCTGGTCGATGCCAAGGCCTTCCCCGACGTGAGCAGCGTGACAAAGGAGCGGGTACAGCCCTACGTCATCCGCACGGAGAAGCGCCGCGCCATCGACGCGGAGGGCAAGCCGCTTTTCAACCCCCGGCGCACGGAGCTGGCGCCGGTCTCCTGGAAGGAGCGCCACTGGGATCAACGGCTGCTCTACGAGGCGGTCACCGAATACGTGCGAGAAGGCTACAACCAGGCCATCGCTGAGAAGCGCAGCTACATCGGATTCCTCATGATCCTGATGCAGCGCCTGGTGGTCTCCAGCACCCGCGCCATCCGCACAACCCTGGAGCGGCGCCTCGAAGCGCTCGAGGCGCCCCAAGAACAGCTCACACTCTTCCCCATGGTCTCCGAGGAGGACTGGGCCGACCTGGACGGCCAGGAGCAGATGGACACCCTGCTCAAAACACGTCTCAAGGCCCTGAAGAATGAACGGGCCGAGGTGAAGCTGCTCCTGGAGGCGGCCAAGCGCTGCGAAAGCCAGGGCCCGGACGCCAAGGCCGAAGCGCTCCTGGACTGGATCTACCGCCTCCAGGCCGAGGAAGGCGACCCGGATCTCAAGGTGCTGGTGTTCACCGAGTTCGTGCCGACCCAGGAGATGCTTATGCGATTCCTGACCGAGCGCGGCATCACAGTGGTGTGCCTCAACGGCTCCATGGACCTGGAGGAGCGCAAGCGGGTCCAGGACGCTTTTGCCAAGGATGTCCGCATCCTCATCTCGACGGATGCCGGCGGTGAGGGGCTCAACCTCCAGTTCTGCCATGTGGTCATCAACTACGACATCCCCTGGAACCCGATGCGCCTGGAACAACGCATCGGCCGGGTGGACCGCATCGGCCAGACCCATACGGTGCGCGCCATCAACTTCGTGTTCGAGGACTCGGTCGAGCACCGTGTCCGCGAGGTCCTGGAGGAGAAATTGGCGGTCATCTTCGAAGAGTTCGGCATCGACAAGACCGGTGACGTGCTCGACTCTGCCCAGGCGGGCCGCATGTTCGACGAGATGTATGTCGAGGCGATCCTCAATCCCGAAAAGGTGGAGGAATCCGTAGAGAGCGTGGTTGCCCGCCTGCAGGAGCAGGCCCGCGAGGCGCGCACGACCGCATCCGTGCTCGGCGCGACCGAGGACCTGGAGCCCGGCGAAGCCCAGCGGCTGCTGGCCCACCCGCTCCCGCATTGGGTGGAGCGCATGACGGTAAGCTACCTGCAGGCTCACGGCGGCAAGGCTGAGAGGAAGAACGGCGCCTGGGATCTCACCTGGCCCAACGGCGAGCGACTGACCAATGTCGTCTTCACCAGCAAGGAGGCTGAAGAGAAGCCTTTGAGCCGCCACTTGACGCTGGAAGATCCCAAGGTGCGTGGGCTGGCCATGCGCCTACCTCCCTTTACCCCGGGACAACCGGTCCCGGTCATCACGCTTCCTGGCCTTGCCCCAGAGATCATGGGTTTCTGGTCGCTCTGGCAGATTTCGGTCACGAGTCACGAGTCGCGGGTCGCGAGCCGTCCCGATGGACTCGTGACTCTGGACCCGGGACCTGAGACCCGCCGAAGGCGCATCATGCCTTTGTTCCTGGCCGACGACGGTCGGGTGTTTGCGCCGACCGCCCGGCACATCTGGGATCAACTGCTGACCACTCCGCCCACGATCCTCTGGCATTTGGACATCGAGACCTCTCATCAAGCCTTCGATCAACTCCGGGGGGCGGCGGAACGACAGGGGAAGACGATCTACGACGAGCTGGTGCAGGCTCACCGGGAGCGTCTTGCTCGGGAGCGTGAGAAGGGCGAGTACGCCTTCGCTGCGCGACGCAGAGCCATCGAGCGCATCGGACTGCCACAGGTCCGTAACCATCGCCTGAGTCTCTTGGAACAGGAGGAAGAACGCTTCAGGGAACAACTCGAGCGCAGGGCCCAGATCTTGCCGGAAATGGCGCCCTTGGCTTTAGTCCGCGTGGAGGGAGGCGTCCATGGGTAGTTGGCGTGACCAAATCCTGAGTGAGTTCACACCCCAGGTGGCCCGGCTTACCCTGGTCGCGGATCCGGATGGCCTGCTCCTTGAAGAAGGTGTCCTCGAAGGGATCCGGGAACGGGGCTTTGAGCTGATCCCGTTCGAGGATCATGTCGCCTTTCGCTATGCCTACGAATCCAAGTTTCGCTCCCGCTGGGACCGTGGCGAGAAAACCGATCTGGTGGTGGTGCTGAGATCGCCTTCGAGCGATCTCGATGCCTTGCCCTACGACCTGCTGCAGGCTGGCCGCAAGCTCTCATTCAACCTGGGCGATCTCTTCCCGAATCTCAGCTACCCCGTGGTCGCAGCGCTCGACCGGGCTGATCTCGACGCCTTGTTCGATGCGCAGGCGAAGCACGCGCCGGGGCAGCTCGGCGACAACGCTACGAAGGAGTTCGTCCTTCGTCATGTGTTCGAGATCGCGCCGGAACTCATCAAGCAGCCATCGGACCTGCTCCGGGTCTTGCTGCGCCGCCATTACCGGGGCATGAGAATCCCGGCCATCCTCGATGAGCGCTTTATCCAGGTGCTTCGTCAAAACGGCCTGTTCGAGGATTGGCCTCTGGAAGTCATCATTCCCGACGCGCAAGCATTCTTTGCGTTCCTGCAGGAGCGCTGGCCGGTGTTCCTGGATTCGCTCGCAAAGCCGAAGGACGATGCCGTCCACGAGGACGCGGCGGACTACGGCTTCGAGTTCCCAGGACCGACGCTCTTGCCTTTCGACCACCACGATGTCCGCATTTACATCGACAACCTTTTCCTCGAGGGCTTGCTCCAGCCGGTTCCTCACGAGCAATCGCAAGCGCTCGCCAAGACCTGGGTGGCTTACGGCATCAAAGTCTCCCCCGTGGAGAACCGTCGCCGCCGCATGGAGGGGCTGCTGGTAGCAATCGAGAAGACGATCCCCACGGTGGAGGCGCGTCATGGGGAGTGGCTCCATTTCGCCTACCGTTGGGCGGAGCTCGTCGCCTTGGAGCTGGAGCCAGACACCACCCTGCCGGAAGAATACCGGGAGCGCCTGGAGGCATTGAGATCCCGGATCGATTCTGCGCTCACCGATTGGGTGGTGAAGCGCTACGCGAGCCTGATCAACCTTCCGCCCGCGCCGCCGGTGATGCTGCATCACATCCCGCGGTTCCTCGCCCGAAGCCTCGGAGACGACCGGCGCACGAAGATCGCTTTTCTGCTGGTGGACGGCCTCGCCCTGGACCAATGGATCGCCTTGCGCGATGTGCTCGGAGAGCTGGATTCAAAGCTGCGGTTCCGTGAGAACGCCGTTTTCGCCTGGATTCCCACCATCACCTCTGTTTCCCGGCAGGCCGCCTTTGCCGGCAAGCCACCGATCTACTTCCCGGCGAGTATCCATACCACAGACAAGGAGCCGGGCCTTTGGACGCAGTTCTGGGTCGATCAGGGGCTGACGCAGCATGAGGTGGCTTACGCCAAGGGGCTAGGCGACGGGGACCTGGACGAGGTCTCCGAGCTACTGAGCCGGCCCAGGCTACGTGTCGTCGGACTGGTCATCGACAAGGTCGACCGGATCATGCACGGCATGGAGCTGGGTGCGGCGGGCATGCACAACCAGGTTCGACAATGGGCCAGACAGGGATTCATGCGGGACCTTCTCGGCCTGCTTCATGACCGCGGTTTCCAGGTCTACCTTGCCTCGGACCACGGCAACATCGAGGCGAAAGGCGTGGGACGGCCTGCCGAAGGGGCGGTCGCGGACCTGCGCGGCGAGCGCGTGCGTGTCTACTCCGATCCCAGGCTCAGGGCTCAAATCAAGGAGCGATTCCCGGAGTCCCTGGAGTGGCCCTCGGTGGGCCTCCCAGAGGACTACCTCGCCCTCATCGCTCCGAACCGGGCTGCTTTCGTGCGGGCGGCTGAAACCCTCGTCGGTCATGGTGGCATTAGTGTCGAGGAACTGCTCGTCCCTCTTGTCCAGATCGATAGGAGGGACCGATGAACAGTCGCCTGACCCAGATCGGTTTCAGCCAGCGGGTCCGTCTTGAATGGCTGGAGAGAACGGCCAACCTGGTGCTTGCCGGAAACGACGAGGCGTCCATCTACAACGCCCTCCAAGAGCTTCTCGAAGACAAGCTGTCTGTCGGCGGGAATGCCAAACGCGGCAATCGGGAGAAGGTGATCACCATCCTGATGAAGATCTGGGTCCGCCCCCCGCGCGACCTCCATCCCCTTCAGCGGGAAGGCCTCAAGCTTCTCTCACACCTGCCGCGTGAGGACCATATCGCGGTCCACTGGGGCATGGCCATGGCGGTTTATCCGTTCTGGGGGGCCGTAGCGGCCCATGTGGGGCGACTGCTCAGGCTCCAGGGAACGGCCGCAGCCAGCCAGGTACAGCGCCGCGTGCGGGAGCAATATGGGGAACGCGGCACGGTATCCAGAGCGGCACGACGGGTGCTGCGGAGCTTCGTCGATTGGGAGGTCCTGAAGGAAACATCGGAAAAAGGCATCTATACCGCTGGGCTTTCACTCGCCATAGCTCAGGTGGAGGTTATCGCCTGGTTGGCCGAGGCCTTCTTGCACGCTCATCCCAACGCTTCGGTGGCTTTGAGAACGGTCCTCGATTCCACGAGCCTGTTCCCGTTCCGCCTGAGCCCTGTTTCCGCGGCTCATCTGGTCGCGGTCTCCGGGCGGCTCGATGTGCTGCGACACGGCCTTGACCAGGACTTGATCATGCTCCGGAGCAGATGATGCGACTGTGGCCAATCCATCCCAAGTGCCTGGACGCCAAGGGCCCCGGGCGGATCATGACGCTCTCAGAGAATCGGCTCTACGATCAGATTCGTTTCTATGAAATTTTGATATGCTTGCTAAACGAACTGGTGGTACGACAATGCTGGTAGAATGTACTGGCAGGGTACTCTTGAATACGAACGAGGAAACCAGGAGGAGTAAACATGCCGTCGCGAGGAGAGATAAAGAGCGAGAAGATACTGGTTAAGGACATCTTTTCTGGGATGTGGTTCCGCGTCCCAGAATACCAGCGCCCTTACGTGTGGGGCCGGGAAGAGAT
The DNA here is from genome assembly GCF_000024905.1 of Thermanaerovibrio acidaminovorans DSM 6589. Lineage (NCBI taxonomy): Bacteria > Thermotogati > Synergistota > Synergistia > Synergistales > Synergistaceae > Thermanaerovibrio > Thermanaerovibrio acidaminovorans. The sequence continues at coordinate 1,551,500 of NC_013522.1, read as the reverse complement.
TTCCGCCCTTCTTGATGACCTAACATTTGCCATGACGGAAAAGCCCGATTTCGAGTATTTCCTGGGGTCGTTCGTGTTTCAATCCAAACCTGCGGCACCGGATAGCGGACAGGAGTTTGACGAAAACGATCTGCTCGACGGCCAACAGCGCCTGGCCACACTGCTCATGCTCTTTGCTGTGCTGCGCGATCTTGCTGAGGACCCCGATGCCAAGGATGACTGCCAGAAGTGCATCTATCAGAAAGCCAGCAAGTACAAGAACATTCCCGAGCGAACCCGCTTAGTTTTCACCATCCGTGATGAGGTGCAAAAGTTTATCGATGAGTTCGTGAAGGCCGATAGCGGTACGGATCGCGAGAAGGACCTCAACCAGATGGTCTCCAAAAGTGCCGACTTATCCGTACGCAACATGGCTGCGGCCATCCTCGAGATCCGCAGGTTCTTCCGCGAGAATCCGAACACGAAGCCCGAAGATCTGCTCCAGTTTCTCCTTAACAAGGTGCTTCTCATCTACATCTCGACTGAAGACCTTGAAGATGCCTTCCGGTTGTTCATGATTCTTAACGATCGGGGCATCCCACTTCGCAACAGCGACATTCTCAAGTCCATGAATCTCGGGGCATTGGAGAAACAGGAAGAGAAGGTCAAGTATGCCAAGATGTGGGAGGAAGCCGAAAGCGAGCTTGGGGATGACTTTGATCGATTCCTCAATCACGTGCGTACCATCCTGGTAAAGGACAAGAGCCGGCTGAGTCTCCTTCAGGAATTCGAGGACAAGATCTACAATCCCAAGGAACGGGACAAGGCGACAGGTCAGAAGAAACCCGTGCTCCTCAAGAAAGGGCGCGAGACATTTGAGCTGATCGAGCGATACCTAGGGCACTATCGGACCTTGCTGGGCGGTCAAAACTCCGACGAAACCGGCGGCAGTTTCGCGTTCGACAACCTTATAAAGGTCATGCTCACGGGGCTGCCTGCGACGGACTGGGTTCCGCCTTTGCTCAGGTATTTCGACAAGTTTAAATACGACCGCATTCTGGAGTTTTTGAAACGCCTCGATAACAAGTTCTCGGCCGACTGGATTTGCCAGTACACTCCCACGGACCGTATCGCTGCAATGAACAAGATCATCCAGGCAATTGATGACGCCCACACTGTGGACGACCTTTTTTCCACCAACGTTTTCGACATTGATGAAGGATCGCTTGTCCGAATGTTGGACGGAGCAGTATATGGCCGGCGATTTGCCCGATATCTGCTGCTGAAACTTGACTACCTCTACCAGAACCACGACCACAGGATGCATTTCGAGACTTTGTCCGTCGAGCATGTTCTGCCGCAAAACCCAACAGAAGACAGCCAGTGGGTCAAAGATTTTTCAGAAGAAGAGCGAAACGAGTTGACGGACAAGCTCGGCAACCTTGTACTCATCACCCGAAGGAAAAACTCGTCGCTAGGGCGGCTGGATTACTCGAAAAAACGCAAAAGGTACTTTGAGAAAAACATAGACACCTGCCCGAATTCCCTTCGTGTCTTGCAAAGTGAAAAATGGACTCCCACAGAACTGAAGGCAAATCACCAGACGGTCCTAAAAAAACTTGGAGAGCATTACGGAATCAACGTGGATGTGGTCTCCGCAGTCAAGGACGTGAATACTGATGGGTCGGAGCTGCCAAGTGCCGAATAGCGTTCCCGATATCAATCTTACCAATAGCATCCGAATGCACCGGATCGATCAAAATGGCACCGCCTGCGGGGGAAACAGGATGCGCCTTGAGGGAACGGCATGAATGGAGGTGAAACAATAAGACTTACCATGTGACCCTTCGGACCGACGGCGGCTGGAACGTGAAAGAGGAAAATGCGTCAAGAGCATCCAGCAGCCACGATACGAAGGCGGAGGCTGTGGATCGAGCCAAGGAACTTGCGAAAAACCAGGAGCTCGGGCAGGTGGTGATCCACAAGAAGGAGATGACGATTCAGACCGAGCACACCTACGGAAAGGACCCATATCCGCCCAAGGGATAAGAATGTGCAATGTGATGGAGGTGGCGCTGAGTAATGAAGACACCGAAACATTCCCTGCGGAAGATCGTCAGCTTCTTAAACAATCCTGACGAGGACGGCGGTTTCTGGCTGCCCAATATCCAGCGGCCGTTCGTCTGGAGCGAGGACCAGATCTGCCGTCTCTTCGACTCGATTCTGAGGGAATACCCCATCAGCACTCTGCTGATATGGAAGACCAAGGCTGAGGTCCGCCACAGAAAGTTCATCGACAACTACCGCAGCAAGCTCCGGTTGAGCGATTTTTACGTCCCCGAAAACGGCAAGAAGAAATGTCTGGTTCTGGACGGTCAGCAGAGACTTCAAAGCCTGTTCATCGGTCTGTGCGGCAGCTACGAAGGGCGGGAGCTTTTCCTCGACATTTTAAGCGGAGAGGTGTCCGCTCCGGACGACGTCAAGTTCAGGTTTGCCTTTCTCGACGCAGGCAAAGCCAGCTTTCCGTGGATCAGATTCAAAGACCTGGTCTTCAATACCGCCGATCCGCTTACCGCCGCGGAGGACCTGATCGCCAAAGCGGGCCGCGGACTCTCCCCTGATGAACGTCGCAAAATCAGCCGCCACGTCGGCATCGTATTCAAGACTTTTCATTCCGACGACGGGATTTCATACCAGGAGCTCGACAGCACCGAAAACGCCGAACTCTACACCGAAGACGACGTTGTGGAGGTCTTTATACGGGCTAATTCCGGCGGCACCCGGTTGGGCAAATCCGATCTGCTTTTTTCCTTGCTGAGCTCAAGCTGGGACCGCGCCGACGAACAGATGGAGGACCTCCTGTCGGACCTCAACCGCCACGGCTTCGCATTCACTCGTGATTTCGTTTTGAAATCATGCCTTACGCTGTTGAACCAAGGCGCACGCTATGAGGTCTCGAAGTTCCGCAAACCGGGCGTGCGGGAGGAAATCGAAACCAGGTGGCAGGACATCACGAAAGCGCTGAAAGACGTTCTGGACTTCGTCCGCGGGAAAACCTTCATCCGATGTGACAAAGCCTTGCCGTCCTATCTTGTCCTGATTCCGTTGGTCTATTCCCGCTATCATTTTCCAGATAACTGGAAGGCCGCGCAGGGGATAGACAGTTACCTGCTGCGTGCTCTAATCAGCGGCGCATTCAGCGGAACCCCGGACCAACTCATCGACGACTGCGTCGGAAAGATCAGGGAGCGGAACGGCTTCGATCTCAATCATCTGTTCGACGCCATCCGTTCGAAAGGACGAAGTCTCGAACTTACCGAGGATCGCTTCTGGCAGATGGGTTACGGTTCCGATTCGATCCATCTGCTTTTCAATCTGTGGTACCGTGAGTTCAATTACACGCCTGCTTACGACAACAACATTCCGCAAGTCGACCACATCTTTCCGCAGAGCGCCCTGAGAAAGATCAAAGCCGTCAGTCCGGAAACGGGTCGGCTCAGCATCGTGAAATACAAACAGGATTCGCGCGACCAGTTGGCCAACTGCATGTTGTTGACCCAGGCGGAGAACGGAGCCGGCGGCAAATCCGACACCCTGCCCGAAGTCTGGTTCGCCGACAAGCCGGAAAGCTACCTCGACATGCACCTGATACCGAAGGATAAGGACCTCTGGAAGATCGACCGCTTCGAAGACTTCATTGAAGAGCGCAAGAAGTTGATTAGAAATAAATTCTCGTATCTTCTTGCGCAGAAGACTCAGGATAATCGGATTGCACAAACGGGCAATGATGGACCTGCGCCATCTATTCATTGATGAACGCCACACCGGCATGTGCGTTTATTGCGGCACCCATCCGGATACGCGCGACCACATTCCTTCGAAGGTCCTGTTGGATGAACCCTATCCGCCTGAGTTGCCGGTCGTCGGTGCCTGCAAAAAGTGCAACTCTTCGTTCTCGCTGGACGAGCAATATCTGGCTTGCTTCTTGGATTGTGTCATCCACGGCGGAGCAGAGGCCTCTGATCTTCATCGTCCCAACGTCAAGCGCATTCTGGAAGGCAATCCGGCGTTGCAATTGAGGATAGAGGGGGCTTGGAAAAAGGATGATGCGGACAACTTGATATGGGAACCGGAGGCCGGTCGGGTTCGGAACGTGATCCTGAAACTCGCAAGAGGGCACGCCGCATATGAGTTGTACCCGAAACTGGAGAAACCGAGCATAGTCGGTTTTGCGCCCCTACGGATATTGAGCGATGACCAAAGATCGGCGTTCGAGCAGGTCGCCGGCGATGACGAGATCGACTTGTGGCCGGAAATCGGCAGCCGGGCGTTCCTGAGGGCGTTCGGGAAATCTCCGGACCGACTCCCGCTCTCAGGTGGGTGGGTCGTGGTTCAACCGGGGCGTTACCGATATTCAGTATCCGAAACAGGCGGGGTGATTGTACGAATGGTCCTGAGCGAATACCTGGCCTGCGAGGTTGTATGGGAACTTTGAACGGTCCTTTGGAAAGGAGGTTGATCTTTGCGACAGGTTTGCGACACAACTTGCGACAAGATTACGACTCGACTTGCGACATTCGCGTCGTGTAGAGTAATTGGGAAATCGACATTGACGCCGCTTCCGGTCCGCCGGGAACAGCCTGCTCTTTGACAACCCGTTGATATTGAAGGTTTTCGGTTAACAGCCGGAGAACGAGAACGGTTATGAAGAGGGTTGCCCCTGGGGAGCCAGATTTAATTCGCCGGATCCGGCGGTTGCTATTTGGCGCGAGCCCCCAAGGGGATTACCCCTTGGGGGCTCGTCGTTTCCGGCGTGTCCACGGGGGTTGTGTCCCCGCACATTTGCAGGGGCGATCTTGCGCCGGTTGCGGTCGGCACCGCCGTCCGTGGCTGGGAAGTTCACCGGGGAAGAAGTGGACGAGCGAGGGGAGTCGGCGATAGCGATCCTGGTTCAAAATGAATCGCACCTCATGCCCGTGATCTGTGCCCTGGCCGGAAACGCCGGTTTCGCAAAGCAGAAGGGCCAGAGCGTGGCCGGTGTTGCGGGCAAGATATGCGGGCGCTTCAATGCGGTTCGGACCGGTACCGGCATGGTCACCATGTCTCTGCGCGGTATCCTCATCGGTCGCCTGTGGTGGGGCCTGGTAGCCATGGGTGTCGTGCTCTTTCCCGTTGGCGGACGAGGAGGTTAGCGACGAGCGCTCCTTCGAATTCCTGCACGAGATGGGGGAGGTCTGCAAGGACCTGCGGATCCGCCTCGTCGCCGGTGTCCAGGAAGCTACTTCGACAGCCCTTGTTCTTTCGGGGAGGCCGCGGCATGAAGTTGAGGGGTGAAAAGGGCATCGAGCGCCAAGTGATTGAAAAGCTCATGGCGCTCAAGTACACTTACCGTCCAGACATCCGGGATCGCGAGTCGCTGGAGCGCAACTTGGAATTAAGAATATGAAATGAGGAGGGATTATTTATGGTCGAACAGGTATTTGCACTGTCAAAAGGTAATGAAACGGCAGTCGAGAAAGTTATTTTTGATGAGAACCTGCACTATTTGCACATGGTGTTTAACAAAACAGAGGGGTTGCCGGAACACTTTTCCAACTCAAACGTGTATATTACTGTTGTTCGCGGAAAACTTTCTATAGGTTTGAATGATCAGGAGATCCATGAATATGAAGCCGGTACACTGCTAAAAATCCCATATCAAACGAAAATGAATGTTAAAAACCTGAATGAAGAAACCTTGGAACTAATAATTGTAAAGGCACCTGCCCCTAAAAGTTGACAGCTTCCAACTGGCTGGTGAATCGCGTCGCTATCGATGGGCTGGAGGCATGGCATTTCGGCGGTTGGGATGCGGTGCGCACCGCATATCCCAAAGCGATATGAGGGGCGGGGGACACCGGGTCCCCCGCATCCTACATGCCCGGCACGGTCATCCGCTTGAGCCCCTTGGGGACCTCGAAGAGGTGGTCCGGCACGCCCCCCCTCCTGACGTCCCGGTACTCGTGGGACCAGGTCCCCTCCCGGGAGCGCACCTCCCCCTTTATGGGCCAGCCCAGCTCCTGGGAGACCCACTGGGTCACCACCGTCCCGTCCTCCTCGGTCACCTGAAACTTGTCGCACCTGATCCCGTTGATCGTCTCGGTCCCCAGTTGCCTAACCCTCTTCGGATCCGCCCCCTTGACCAGTGACGGGTCCTCGGAGAGCCGCCCCAGGGGCATCTCCATGTAGGCCCCCTCCTGATCCATGATCAGCCACATGACCTTGCGGTCAAGACGGATGATGGTCACCAGCGTCTGCCCCTCTTGGGTGATCTCCTGGCGGATCCGTTGCCCCTTCACGAAGACCCTGCCGGAGGCCTCCTCCCCGCTCTGGTCCCGGGTCACCATCCGGGCGGAGAACTCCGCCGCCACCGCGGATCCGGTGAGGATCCCAAGACCTATCGCCGCCGCCAGAAGGGCCCAAAGGGCCCCCCGGAGATTGCCCATCTCACCCACCTCCCATGGTTTTTGGTTTTTAGGTTGTCCAAGTTGCACATAGGCGATGTAAGATAGTGTATGCCCCAGGACCCCGGCGGACAAGACCCCGGGGCGGGCGGTTGGCCGTGGATGTGTCGTTTTAGTAGATCTGGAATCCAGAGTGTTGCCCCTTGGCGGGCGGGAGGTGAGGCGGTTTGACGTTCCAGGATGCTCCGGTTGATCACCTGACCAGGCGCCGGATAGAGGCCCAGGTCTTAAAGCCCCTCATAAGGCTGTTGGAGGAGCGGCTTGGGCGGGAGGAGGCCCGTCGGATCCTGTCCCAGGCGCTTAACTCCATATCCCGGGAGGATGGCCGGGCCCTGGCGGAGAGGCTGGGGCGGAACGACCTCAAGGCCTTCCGGGATCACGTGTTGCCCATGTGGTCCGGATCGGGGCACATGGACCTGGAGGTGTTGGAGTCCGCCCCTGGGACCCTGGAGTTCGACGTGACCCGCTGCGACTACCTTGTCCTGTACCGGGAGCTGGGGCTGGAGGACTACGCGGAGGTGCTGTCCTGCGATAGAGACTGGGCCTTCCTCGAGGGGTTCAACCCGAACCTGAGGCTCCGGAGGGATGAGACCCTGGCCAGGGGGGACGGGTGCTGTGCGTTCCGCTACACGTCGGATCGATAGGTTGGTTGGGAGGGTTTGAACGGGGTTAAAAGGCCCCATCCGGTTGGGACTGGTGCTCGAATTTTCGCCGAAGGGGGCCTTCCGGGGACACGAAAGCGATAGGAACGGCGGCCAGCCTGTCCTGCACCGGGACATCTCGCCCACAGCGAGATGTTATTGACTGGCGGGTGGATACGTGGTATTTTCTTCACATATTCCGGCGGCGGTGATCGTCGCTGCATGAGACGCGGGGGGATGATGTTGGACTTGATCGACGGAGCTGTGGATTCCCGGGTGGAGATGCTGAAGGCCCTGGCTCACCCGGTCAGGTTGAGGATAGTGGAGGTCCTGGGGAAGGGGAGACTTTGCGTGTGTCAGCTGGCGGGAATGTTCCCCCTGGATAGGACCACGGTCAGCAAGCACCTCTCGGTACTCAAGGAGGCCGGAGTGCTGGAAGATTGCCGGGAGGGGAGGGAGATATACTATCGGCTCAAGATACCCTGCATAGGGGATTTCATCGCCTGTCTCGACCGGATGGCCGCCGGAGGGGTCTGCCGGTGCGGATCCTTCGGGGTGAAGGAGGACGAGGCGTAGGTCTTGAGGTTGTAAAACCCGCTGGGGTTGGATTCTGGTGGGTTTTGGGGGGTTTAAACGGTGGCGTAAGCGTCACGGTGCTTTTTAATGGTATAGGTATAGGACGAGAGGGTGGTATGGGTGAACGAGGAGATCAAGAAGTTCGGTTACATGGCGTTGGCCTTCCTGGGTTTCTACTTCCTGCCGGTGGACAGTCCCAGAGTTAAGGCCGCAGCGGTGGAGGCCCTGGCCATGATGCACGAGTACGCCAGGGAACATGTTTTGTTGTGTCTGGTGCCCGCCTTCTTCATCGCAGGGGCCATAAGCGTGTTCATATCCAGCCAAGCGGTGATGAAGTACCTTGGGGCGGGAGCCAAGCGATGGGTGGCTTACACTGTGGCCGCCGTGTCGGGCACCATCCTGGCGGTATGCTCCTGCACCGTTCTTCCCCTTTTCGCTGGGATCTACAAGCGGGGGGCCGGGCTTGGCCCTGCCTCGGCGTTCCTCTACTCCGGGCCGGCGATAAACGTGCTGGCCATAGTTATGACCGCCCGGATACTCGGCTTCCAGATGGGGCTCGCCAGGGCGGTGGGGGCGGTGAGCTTCAGCGTCATCATAGGGGTCCTGATGGCCTTCTTCTTCCGCCACGAGGAGCTCTCCAGACAGCAGGGCTTCGCTCAGGTCCCCCATGATCCAGCCGATCGTCCCCTTTGGAAGACGGTCTGGTTCATGGCCAGCATGGTGCTATTCCTGGTCTTTGCAAACTTGGCGTCCCCCAAGGTTCCGGTGGGCCTGTGGGCCGCCCTCTACCAGGTCAAGTGGATAGTGGCGGGGCTGGCCCTAGCCTCGACCATAGCCTCGTCTCACCTCTGGTTCTCCGGCGATGAGAGGTTCCATTGGTACAGCTCCACCTGGGGCTACGCCCTTCAGGTGATACCCCTCCTCTTCTCCGGGGTCCTGGTGGCCGGGTTTCTCCTGGGCCGTCCCGGCCATGAGGCTCTGATCCCCAACCAGTGGGTCTCCGGACTGGTGGGGGGCAACTCCCTCTTCGCCAACTTCTTCGCATCCCTGGTGGGGGCCTTCATGTACTTCGCCACCCTCACCGAGGTGCCCATACTACAGGGGCTAATGGGGGCGGGGATGGGCAAGGGGCCCGCGTTGGCCCTGCTTCTCGCGGGACCCGCCCTGTCGTTGCCCAACATGCTGGTGATCCGGAGCGTCCTGGGCACGAAGAAGACCGTTGTCTACGTGTCGTTGGTGGTCATCCTCTCCACCGTGGTTGGGATGATCTTCGGTGCCCTGGCAGTGTAGGGACGGCGATTAGAGAGGGGGAGGGCCTTGGGCCCTCCCCCTGGTCTTTAAGGCTTAAGCGGGGTTGTAGGCCTCCTGTCCCAGGGGGATGACCCCGCGGCTGGGGGAGGTTTCCAGCGCTTCCCTGGCGTCTCCGATCCGGAAGCGCCTCACGTGCTCCATCAAGGACTCCGCCACCGCTGAGAGGGTCTCGCTGGAGGATGTGACCTGCTGGTTGGCCTCCGCCTGCTGCCTCACCGCCTGGACCATCTGATCCACCTGCTGGGTGACCTCCCCGATGGAGCGGGCCGCGGCGTCCATGGCGCCGCTCATCTCCTCTGACGAGGCGCCCAGCTCCTCCGCATGGGCCGCCAGGGACTCGATCATGCCCCCTATGGCGTTCACCTGCTCCAGTATGTGGTTGAACTGGACCTCTATCAGGCCGGACTGCTCGACGGTCCTCTCCACCTGACGGAGGCTCTGGAGGGTCTCCTCCACCGCCTGGGCGGACCCCTTTTGGATGTCGTTCAGGATCTCGTTTATCTTCCCCGTGGCCCCCTTGCTCTCCTCCGCCAGCTTCCGGACCTCCTCGGCCACCACCGCGAAGCCCCTGCCCGCCTCCCCCGCCCGAGCGGCCTCGATGGCGGCGTTAAGGGCCAGCAGGTTCGTCTGCTCCGCTATGGCGTTTATGGTCCCCACTATGGCGCCTATGTTGCTGGCGTTCTCCGCCAGGTGGGAGACCGCCGCCTCGGTCCTCCGGGCCCCCTGGCGGCTTTGGGATATCATCTCCACTATGGCCTTCACCGCCTCGTGGCCGTTCACCGCGGCGGACTTCACCAGGTTGGCCTTCTCGGTCAGCTCCTGGGCGGCAATGGCCACCCCCTGGGCGGTCTGGGCCACCTCCTGGCTCGCGTGGGTGACCTCCTCGATGGACGTGGAGGCCCCTTGACCATGGCGTCCACGGATCCGATCCGGGCCACCAGATCCTCCCCCTGGGCGCTTACGTTCTCCGCCACCTCCGCCAGCCCCTCCGCGTCGGCGGTGATTGTGGCGCAACCCTCCTGAAGCTCCTTTATGAGGGGCGTTATCCTGGACCGAAGGCCCTCCACCGCTTCCCCAAGGGCCTCGAGCTCCAGGATGGGACCCCGGTAATCGTAACGGACCGCGAAGTTACCGTCCCCCATGGCCTCCAATACCGGGCGCAGCCCCAGCAGGGGGCATACGATGAGCCTCTGGGAGAGGAAGATGAACCCCGCTACGGTAACCAGGATAGAGGCCAGGAATATGATCGATAGCCCCCGGGAGGCCCTGGAGCTCTGGCTCCTGGCAATCATCTGGACCTGCTCCACCGGGGTGCCCACGAAGAGGATACCTATGATCCGCCCCTGATCGTCCTTGTAGGGCTTGTAGACCGTAACGTGCTCCTTGCCCAGGATCTTAGCGGTCCCCATGTAGGTCCTGCCGGACCGGACCGGCTCGTAGGCGGCGCTGTCCCGGCCCAGGGTGGTCCCCACCGCCCGGGAGCCGTCCTCCTTCCTGACCGACGTGGCCACCCGGACGAAGTCGTCGTCCTGGGCCTTGAATATGGTGGCCACCACTCCCATGGCGCTGGACAGGTTGTCCACCAGCTCGTACCTGTCCTCCACCGGTCTGCCCGTAGAGTCCACCAGCTTCCCGTCCTCCAGCCGTAGCCTCCCGTAGTCCCGGGACACCAGCTGCTCCATCACGTTGATGGCCCCCGAGACCTTGTCCTCGAAGGACCGCTTGGACAGTTCCTCCGTGGAGGACCTGAGGCTGCTCAAGGAGAACCAGAACAGGATGCCGCAACTGATCCCCAACAGCAGGACCGCGGTGCCTATCATGCCGGTGCGCATCGAAACCTTCATGACTACCCCTCCCCAGGTTGCAACTGGAGATTATGCTACTATTAGGAATGGATGTAAGTCAATTGAAAATAATCGATAATTTATATTTCCTGACACCTGCGATAGTTACTAAACACCGTTTCGCGGGATCCATCGCCGGTGGGATCTTTAAAGTCTAGGGGCGTCAGGATCCCATGATCCGCCGGTACAGGTCCACGCCAAAGCCGGTGCCCCGGGGCGGCCCCTCCATTAGCCTGAAGGTCCTGGTGCCG